>SYJG01000248.1 GCA_005798445.1 Planctomyces sp. | reverse complement strand
GCTTCAAGTCATGCAGCAGTCGCGCGTAACGGAGGAAGCCCACCAAACCGAGAATTGCCCCCAGCAGACCGAGCAGCGCGCCGGCCATTGGCATCACAAAGGCGCTGATGACCGAGAGAATCATGACGACGACGAGCGCGAGCCCAAGATTGAGCGCCCCCTCTGCTTGGCTCGTAAGTGTGCTGTTGCACATGAAACGGCCGACATGCTCCAAGAAGACCAGAAAGCTCACGAAGCCCGCGATCGCGAGCAAATTTGGTAGGGCGACAACCAACCTGGGCAAAGTCGTGAAGTGGCCGGCCACATTGATGAGAATCGCCGCAGCATTGAGCGCAACGGCGAAGTAGATGGCTGCCTTGCCAGGCATCTCATTCGGTGCCGTCAAACAAAGGCCCGTGCCAACGAGGCTCAGAACGCTGGCCACGATGATCAAGACCCCCAGCCCGACAATCGCACGCACGGCCAGCAGCGGATTGCCAGACAGCAAAAATGGCGACAAGAAGATGCCAATGATGGCGAGCAGCATCAACACGAGGCTGTAGTAGACGAGCGAGATGCCAAGCGGCACTTGAGTTGCCTGAAGCGACTCCACTTGGGCAGAGCCTGTCGCACTTTTCTTTCCGAGTTCAGTTTTTGACATGAGCGAGCATCCTTTGGTTGTGAGGAGAGGGCCGAGGCTCGCGGCGAGCGAGGCTTGATGACGCCGCAGTCCGGTGTCCGAGTGCGCTGCCGAGACGATTTGTAGATGCCCGTCCGTGCTTCGTTCCCGACACGAAATCAGAGGATGCGGCGACGACCGCGCGCGAACGCCCAATGAAATCCAGATTCCGTGTCGGGGCAGAGAGCGATTCGGGCATCTAGGCGTCAGGTGTGTCGCCCAAGTCCGCTGAATTCTGATTGGCGAATCGAGTCGTTGATCGAGTTCGTGATCTTGGGAGAGGCTCAAGTGAGCTTCGCACGACCGAATCGTCCACTTTCTGTTGCTGGAGATTTCTTGCATGTCACCTAGCCCCATTTTGGCGTCGGTTCCCGTGGAAACTCAGGCTCTGATCAACGCGCTGTTGGCCACTGCGGCATTTGGAGTGGTGGGGATTGCGCTGATGTTGGTCGGCTTCAAAGCCTTTGAGCTGGTTACTCGGCGGCTGGACATCGAAAAACAGCTCGAAGGAGGCAACATCGCCGTGGGCGTTGTCGTGGCCGCCTTACTGTTGGGGGTCAGCGCCATCGTGATCGTCTCGATGCTGTAGTGGCAGTCGTTCCAAACTTCCGCAGGAGGGATCTCGTCATGAAGCGAAGTACGAAAGTTGTGTTGACCTTGCTGGTCCCAGCCATGACGGCCTTTGGCTGCGGACAGTCGCCGCCGATGGTTCATTCACCGGGTTCTCACCAGACGGCCAGCGACTGCGATACACCCGCCAAACCGGGCGAGCCAGCGAAGGCGAAATGCTCACCCGCGACGACTGGCCACGGGTCGCATCACAGTTCGTCGTTCGTTGGAACTCGCGCTGGGAGCGCCGCGCCCACAACGTTGCATGGCACGACCAGCAGAAGCCGGGTGACGTCCGTGCCGTCCGGCGGCTTTGGTCGGATCGGCTCGTTCTTTTCAGGAGGCTCGTAATGCGTCGCGTGACTGCTCCGCCCCGATTGAATTGGCGTCGTGACGTGGAAGAGCTGGGGTTCACCTACCACACGATCGACGGCGATCTCTACTGGGATGAAGGTGGCTGGTACGAGTTCTCGCTCGCGGAGATCGAAGAGATCGAGACCGCCACGAACACGTTGCACAAGATGTGTCTGCAAGCGGTGCAAGTCGTTCTCGACGACGATCGCTTCGACGAGTTTCGGATTCCTCCGGCGTTTCGCGATTGGATTCGCGCGAGCTGGGACAACGACGAGCCGACGGTCTATGGCCGTTTCGACCTCGCCTACGACGGCCGGACGCCTCCGAAGTTGCTGGAGTACAACGCCGACACGCCGACGTCACTGTTCGAGGCGGCGGTCGTGCAATGGCAATGGCTGGAGGCCGTTCATCCCGAACTGGATCAGTTCAACAGCCTGCACGAGCAATTGATTGACGCCTGGAAATGGCTGCGCGAACACGGAATGACACGGCTCGGCTTCGCGGCGACGGAAGGCCACGAGGAAGACTTCGGGAACATCACCTATCTGCGCGACACGGCGGCTCAGGGGGGCATCGTCACCGATTATCTCGATGTTTCTTCCATCGGCTTCGACTCAACTCTCCAGACATTCGTGGGGACCGACGGCCTCCCGATTGACTGCCTGTTCAAGCTCTATCCGTGGGAGTGGATGATCGCTGAAGAGTTCTCGTCGCACTTGCTCACGGCGAAGACGCAATGGATCGAGCCGCCTTGGAAGATGCTGCTGTCCAACAAGGCTCTGCTGGTCCTCTTGTGGGAGCTGTTTCCCAATTGCGAATACTTGCTGCCGGCCTCCTGGGAGCCGCTGACCGGAGACTTCGTTCGCAAGCCGATTCTGTCTCGCGAAGGGAGCAACATTCAGCTCGTCCGACGCGGCGCGGTGTTGTCCGAAACGGACGGCCCGTACTCCGAGGTGGCAGTGGTCTATCAAGCATTTCAACCGCTGCCGAACATGGGCCGTGGCCACGCCGTTCTGGGAAGCTGGATCATCGGCGATACCGCCTGCGGCATGGGTATCCGCGAGGACGAGAATCCGATCACTCACAATTCGAGCCGTTTCGTCCCGCACCTGATCCGGGACTGAAGCCATCGAGATCAGTCGAAAGAAAGTGGATCAATGCCCAAAGTCGCGAGCATCCTCAAAACGGCAGACCCGTGGCTCAAGTTTCTAATCTTGGCAGGGACGGTCATCTACCTCGTCGAGATTTCCACGGGAGCCAGCGCGACCGAGCATGCGCACCCGTTTTTCTGGTGGGTACAAAGTCTCATCGCCATCTGCTTCACCGTCGAATATGTGCTGCGTTGGATCGATGACGCTCAGGATCAACACGGCTGGCACTACCCGCACTCGGCGCTGGGGATCATCGACTTGATTTCCATCGCTCCCTTCTGGATCGGCTTCTTCCTGCCGACCGACTGGCTGCATCTTGTGCGCACGTTCCGAGTGTTTCGGCTGCTCAAGTTCTTTCGATACTCCCGCTCGCTGCAACTCGTTGCGCTGGGTTTTTATCGAGCCGGTCCCGCTCTGCAACCGCTCTGCTTTTCGATGACGGTGATCGGACTGTTCTGCTCCGTGGCCGTCTTCGAGACCGAGCATCCCGCTCAGCCCGACAAGTTCACGAACCTGTTTGACGCGGCGTATTTCACGATGGTCACCGTCGCGACCGTGGGCTACGGCGATCTCAGCCCGGTCACGACCTTGGGGCGAATCACCGTGATGTTCACGTTCGTTTCCGGCCTCGCTCTGTTTGCCGGCATCCTCGGAGTGCTGGGCTCGAGCTTCTTCAAAGTCATGGAAGAGGAGATCGATCCCAACATCGACCCAATCGAAGAATTTCGAAAGGAACGCGAACGTCAACTGGTTCGATGGTCCGATCCCAAATCCGAAGAGACCGTGCGACCATCCTGACCACTCAGTCGAGTTCCTTATCTGCTTGGACGGTTTCGTCCGCCACCTTGGCAATTCGGAATGCAGCCTTGAGGGCTCGATCCATCCAAGCGTTCTCTTTGCCGTCTTCGACGACTCCCCTGGCGATGTAGGCAGCGTAGACTGTGGCCGCCGCCGTCACGATGGTCTGCTCACTGGGCTGAAGGGCGAGGTACGGGCGTGGCATTAGGCAGCCAGTTGAAATTGATCTACCGGCAGTTTGGCTTGCTGAGTTAGAGACCGCGAAAGGGTTTGGGAGAAACATCCAGGTCTCAGGGACGAGACGATGAATGCAGAACTGACAGAGGCTGTGATTGCAACGGCTCGTTTGGCAGCGCGGAAGCTGACGGGATCATTGCGGCGCGCGTTTCAAGCGG
>SYJG01000247.1 GCA_005798445.1 Planctomyces sp. | reverse complement strand
GTCCGTCTTTCCAAAGACGGCTTTTTAGCGTGTTCCCCAAAATCCTATGTCACCCTCAACAACGCCATTCAGGAGCAATGTCAAGCGGCTGGTTCGCAAGGTCTGGTCGCTGGCATACAAGCCGAACGCTTCACCGGATCGACGGCCACGTTGGCAACCTCCGGGGAAGTTGTTCGACTTTACGGTGATTACGCTCACCGTGATCTTCGGGTTTCTGTCGATGTACTGACGGTGATCGGGGGAGCATCCTGAGTGCTCCCCCGCCATCGAGACGCCGAGTCTCACTTTTCAGGTCAGAGGGAAGTTTCACCTACTGGCCACCAGCGAGTTTTTTTCGTGGTCACAACCAATTGTGGCCATTCCTCGTGACTCCAATGCTTCCAAGGTTCGTCTTGGAGATGGAGTTCTCCACAAGGGTTTGATTTTGCGAGTTCGTTTGAATTGGGAAACCGCTTGCAGGGAAGCGGGACCAAACATTCGGACGGATTCACGACGTTGCGATTCTGGTGGAGACATACATTGTGGCGGAAGACGTGAACATCACGCCGACCGCCGTTTTACCTCAGTTCCCCAAGTTTCTATGGCTACCTCAAAAGATTCCGTGAAGCCAGTTCATGTTTTTCGTCTGCGTGGCATCACCGCCAGCGTCTTCGCGAACGTCGCCGAGACAAAGAACGGTGACATCACCTTTCATAAGGTGAGCATTCAGCGAACGTACAAGGACGGCAAAGAGTTCAAATCGACCACGAGCTTCGGCCGAGACGATTTGCCGATCGTGCGGTTACTCAGTGACCGCGCATGGCAGTTCATTCTCGACACCGAAGCGAAACGCGGTCGCGATGACGACGCGGAGTAGCTGACGTATCGCCGGAGAGTCGTCCCTGCCGACTCTCCGGCTAATCCAGTGCGAGTCTGTAGCGTTGCTCGATTCGAGCGACCATCAGATTCGTCGGATCGAGCCAATTCACTTGCTCGCGGCGCATCCCGCTTTCCGATGCGTCCGCACTCTTTCGCTTCCGAGGCGTCGTTGCCTCGCAAGCCAATCCTTCACTTCCCCCTTCGGGGACGTTGTTTCACGGATTCCATGAATCCGAAGGAGTGCGCGATGTTGACGATCACGAGCTACGGCGAGGGCAAATGCGTTTGGTGCCTCGCTCACGGCGAAGGAGTGCAGGCCGTCTTCAAAGACGGCCTCACCGGCTTCCTTTGCCGCAAACACTTTTGGGAAGCTTTGAAGTCCCGCAACCATCCCACCGAGCCAGCCAAGGAGACGAGCCATGCTGAAAGTCAGCCAAGTCGCAAAGCTCCTTAATTGCTCGGCATCGACGGTCTATCAACTGATCGAGACAGGCAGGCTCGGTCATCACCGTTGCCCCGGTGTTCGCGTCAGCGATCAACAGATTCAGGACTACCTTGAATCGACGAAACGTGGGCCACGGGAACGAGTGACGTCAAGAAGGCGTCCCGCACAATCGACGCTGAAGCACATCAAGCTGCCGGTCTGACAAAAACGGGAGTCTGTCCGAATTCGTTTCAGACAGACTCCCCTCTTCCGCCTCAGATCAGCTCACAGTTTTCTGAACCGTTTCACGCAGCAACTTTTGGTTTTTCATTAAGTGCCCATAGACAGTCGAAAGCATGGTCGTATCGACATGCCCCATCAGTGTTGCCACCACCACCGAATCGACTTGCTGGCTCAACATCCGGTGAGCGAACCCATGCCGCCAGAGATACAAGCAGACCTTTTTGCCGAGCGAATTCTTCAATCGGTGAAATCGACAATTGACGGCCATTGCCGTCCACGGTTCGCCGCGTGCATTTCGGAGGATCGGCCCAACTTTTCGTTTCTTCGCGAGACGACGAGTCACTTCGAGTGCCGCATCCGACAGGTAGATCGTTCGCGACTGTCGTTTCCCTTTGGACTCGCTCTTGGGGAACAGCCAGCGAGCGTTCTCCAAATCGACATGCCGAACTTCGAGCCGAAACAACTCTTGAGGCCGAGCGCCTGTTTCCCACGCGAGCACCAACAAATCGCGAAAGTGCTGATCCTTCACCAGCAACAACACTCGTTCGTGCTCTTCTTTCGTGATGAAGTCTTCCCGCTTGTCGGGAATCGGCCGCTCCGCATGACGAATCGGATTGGCGGCGATGCGACCTTGCTTCTCTGCCCAATTGAACGCCCGCTTCATCGCCACGACGGCACTGTGCTTCGTCGTGTTCCCCCACCCCTCGTGCGAATCAATCCATTCCTGAATGTGGAAGGTCTTCAAGTCGGTGACGAGCAGGTCAGCAAACATTTCGACGAACGACTGACAGTATTCGAGATACCGCCGATACGTCCGCAATGCCCGATTCTTCTGGCTCCAATCCAGAAACGCATCCACGATCGAGGCGACCGAAACGGATTCGGTGCTTGTCGCCTTCTGCGATGGCTGTTGCATCAGTTGATGGTACTGACGAAACGCAGCCTCGCGTTCAGCCCCCAAATTGATCTGTTTGCCGTCCACCTGGACGTACCACAGACCACGGGCTTCCCGGAAAAACGGCTTCGGATAATGCGGCATGATTGAACCTCCCTTGCTTGTTGTGAAACACACCAAGAGAGCCAAGGAAGGTTCTCGAAGCTCCGGCCAGTATCCGCCAAGACCACTGACCGGAGTTTTTCATTGCCATCAACGAGTCGAATTCTCTGACATTTTCTCTGACATTTCAATTCGGCTCATCGTAACTAAGCACGCCCAGAGGTATTCGAACCCCCGACCTACGGATTAGTAATCCGTTGCTCTATCCAACTGAGCTACGGGCGCAAATCGATATTGCCGGAGAATAGCCGCCGAGGATGGGGAGCTAAAGTGCAATGGATCACTCGCGGGACTGCTGAATGGAGTGGCTCGCAAGCAACGGATCCGAATCGTCCGCACAATCGGTAGGTTCGGTTGGACAGGCGCTGGGATTGCGAAGCTCACTGAAGTGCCGAGAGACTCCGGGGGACGGTGGCTCCTAAACTGATCGACCTGGAAATCTGACCTTCGCCGTTCACGATCGGGTCGACTTCATGACTGCTGTAATGAATCCTTCTCAACCGTCTCGTGTGGAATCCGTGCCGCAAACTCAGCTCGCCGATGCGTCGATGCTCGAGGACAAAGTCCCGGGTTATCTCAAGGCGTCTCGCACGACTGCGGGCTTCGCCCTAGCGTTGGGGCTGCTGTATTTGTTTCTGAGCTATCGCCCGCTGTGGCACACTGACTTGTGGGGACATCTGGCTTACGGACGATTGATCGTTGATTCGAAATCCTTGCCGGCCACGGAACCACTGATGCCACTGGCGGCAGGAGTGCCGTTCATCGACACCGCCTGGTTGTCGCAGGTCATTGGCTTTGAGGCATGGACTCGGATGGGAGTCACCTCGTTGAATTTCTTGTACGCGGCGGCGATCACGGCGATGGCAGCGCAGCTGGTCTGGCGTGGCTATCAACGCTCACAGAGTTTCGGGATCACACTCGCGGGGTTGATGTTGTGGCTCTGGGGTTGCTGGCAGCATCTCAACATTATGCGACCGCAGATGGCCGGGATGCTGTGTTTCATTCTGTTGTTGACACTGTTGACATCACGGCATCGCCGCAAATGGCATTGGGTCTTCGTGCCAGCGTTGTTCGTGGCGTGGGCGAACTTGCATGGTTCTTTTTTGGTCGGCTTGTTGCTGCTGGCGGGGATGGCGTTTGGACGAGGACTCGATCTGGCGGTTCGATGTGGCGAAGTCCGAGCGATCTGGCGAGACAGTCGCGTCCGCCGGTACGTGCTGATGCTGGAGTTGGCGGCGGCGGCGGTGCTGATCAATCCGTATGGCCTAAGGCTGTACGCTGAAGTGTTCAGCGTCGCCAATCACCCCAACATCGCGGAGTTGACCGAGTGGGGGCCGTTGCAATTGCGAATGGTTCAGGGACAAGCGACAGCAGTGATCGCTCTGTTGTTGATTGTGCTGTATCGACTCAGTCCTCGCCGAGTGACCGCGGCCGAAGTGTTGTTGCTGTTCGGGTTCGGTGCGGCGGCGTTGTGGTCCTCACGCATGCTGGTGTGGTGGGTTCCCGTCGCTGTGACGTTCGGGATGCAACATGCCGGCGCGATCTGGCATCAGTGGCGATCAAACTCGGAGATAGCATTGCCGGCTCAGCAGAACGGCCGTTGGAGCGTGATCACGGCTGGCATCCTGTGGATTTGCTTCGCGTTCACTCCCTTCGGCGGACGTGTGCTGCACGGTAATGAGGGCAAGCTGAATCTGGAGAAATTGCTCTCGCGTGAAACTCCGCTGGGAGTGATTGACCACCTAAAGAAACGAGCGGATCAGAATCGGTTGCCGCGCGGGCTCATCTTCAACACTTATGAGTGGGGCGACTACTTGCTGTGGGCGGGGTCGGATGACTTGTCGTCGGCAGGACCTCCGAAGCTGAAAGTGTTCTTGGCGTCGCATGTGCATCTCGTGCCGCGCGAGGTCTGGAACGACTACGTCGCAATCAGCAACGTGGCGTCAGGTTGGGAGGAGATGCTGGACCGTTACGGAGTCAATGTGATCGTCTTGGATTCAGCGACTCATGCTCCGTTGATCGGACGGCTGCGAGAGAATGAGAACTGGCGACAGACTTACTCGGACAATGTCGGAGCGGTCTTTGTCCGCCGAAAAGCAATTTGAAGGATTTTCGATTTTCGATGGAATCGTTCGTGTGGCCTTCCAAATTCCCGATGAACCACATTTTCCATCAAAAATCGAAAATCAAAATCGAATGAGGTTTACCATGAAACTGCGTCGCGTGCCTGCGTTGATGTTCCTGGTTCTGCAAATTCCGATCATGGCGGCGTTCGCGTGGTCGTATGCGTCGCTCAGCTCGGAATCGCAGCGGCAAGTGCGGCGTTTGGTTGTCGCCAAGCCGCAGAACATCGAGATCCCGCTCGAGCGGGACACTGCCTTGGAAATCACTCTGCTGTACGACGACCCGCAGCTCGTCAGCGACGAGGAACTCGCGGCTGTGCTCAAGCAAATCATCCCGCACTTCCCGGCCAAAAAGATGAAACCGAATCACGTCGAACACGCACTTCGCGCCTGGCACGTCGATGCGAAGTTCCAAGACCCGGACGCGCTCTCAGGCGAAAAGTTGCGCGACTTCCTGATTGATTACGGGCGGTTCGCGGCGTCATGGAAACCGGAGAAGGAGACCGAGCCTCAACCCACTCCGCTGCTGCAAGAGCAACCGAACGACGGCATCTATGTGCAATGGGGCCGGGAATCGAACTCCGCGTCCGTACATCACGATCATCTGCTAGCCTGCCTGACAGAGGCGGGATTACCACTCTCTCAGCCGGTCTTCACGCCGAATCGGCGAGACCTGACGTTTCGCGACGTGTTACGACAAGCGCTGCGCGACTTCCGCTACGATGAGCGCGAGACCGAATGGTCGGTGATGGCCTTCGGCCTGTGGCTGGCCCCGACGACGAAATCGTGGCGACTGGCGGACGGCCGTGAAATGTCATTCGACATGCTCGCTCAACGACTGTTGCGCGGACACAAAAAAATGGGGACGTGCGGCGGCACCCACCGGCTGTACTCGCTGATGGTCCTGCTGCGGCTCGACGAGCAATACGACATTCTGTCCGACGACGTTCAGCAGGCAGCCGTGCGGCATCTCGAAACGGTCCGCGATCTGTTGAAGGCCGGCCAATTCGAAGATGGTCACTGGGCCTACAACTGGTCGTCCGGTGCTGATGCGGTCAAGTCGCCCGATTTGTCGATCCCGATGTACCGGCATGTCATCGCGACCGGGCATCATCTGGAATGGCTATCGATCGCGCCCGAGTCGCTGCATCCGCCACGCGAACAAATCCGAAAGGCGGCGGACTGGATCATTCAGAAAACCGTCTCGATGACCGAAGCCGAAATCCTCGACAACTACACGTTTTTTTCGCACGTCGGCAATGCATTGGCGATGTGGCGCAAAACGACTCCCTCGAAATTTTGGATGGAGTGGGAGAAGACTCACCCGTTCGTGCCGAAACCGAAGCCAGCGGCCGAACCGAAAGAAACCACCAAGGCCGCTCCCGGCAAGCCCGGTGAGACGGCCGTGAAGCATTAACCTTGCAGATGAACGCCATTGGATCAAAGTTATTGGTATCTACACATTTTTTCGAACCCCAAGAAAACGAACGTGTTTACCAAGCTCGTTGATGTGCGCGAAGTTTGGTGGTTGTCACGCGGGGATGCCCGCGCTGACCTTCAACGAGAAGCAGGTGTCGAACAGTTCGCTGATCTTTCGATAGACAATGCCCAGCCGATGCTTCCAGTCGGCGGCCATCGCCAACACGCGCGGGCCGAGCACATTCGTGACGACCGGCGTGGGAT
>SYJG01000246.1 GCA_005798445.1 Planctomyces sp. | reverse complement strand
TTGGCGGCGAGGTTTCATGACCGACAACACTGATCCCGTAGTCCGTACTGGTCGGCGCGAAGCGCTGATCGTGGTTGGCATTTGGCTGACGGCGGCGGCATGGTCCGTCACCACCAGCTATCGGTTGGGTTACAACCGCCCGGTCGAAGAATTGAAGCTGATCTGGGGCTTCCCCGAATGGACCTTCTGGGGCGTCGCCGTGCCGTGGGTGGTGTGCGTCGTCATCTCGTGGATCTTCGGAGTGCTGTTCGTCCACGACGCGCACTTGGGGGAAGAGTTGGCGGAGGAAGCTGATGAACTCGGACTGGGGGGCTAACCAATGACGAACCTCCTCCCTGTTCTGTTGGCTGCGGAAGACACCTCCAAGATGCCGAGCGTCGGCTACGGCGCGTTGATCGCGCTGGTGGTGTTCATTTTCGCGAGCTTGTGGATCGGCGCGCTGGCCAATCGGAAGACTCGCGAAGGCTCGTTCATGACCGGGTTCTTCCTAGGCAATCGCGGCCTGGGTGCCTGGGCTCTCGCGCTGACCGCGACAGTGCAAAGCGGCGGCACGTTCATGGGATTTCCGTCGCTGGTTTACACGCACGGCTGGATCGTCGCACTCTGGATCGGCGGCTACATCGTGGTGCCGATCACCGGCTTTGGAATTCTCGGCAAGCGACTCGCGCAACTCAGCCGTCGCACGGAAGCGATCACGGTTCCCGATCTGTTTCGTTCACGGTTCGGTAGCCCAAAGCTGGGACTCGTCGCGTCGTTGTTCATCCTGCTGTATCTCTCCTTCATGATGTTCGCGCAGTTCAAAGCGGGCGCGATCGTGATGAAGACCGCCTGGCCCGGTTCCGGAGTGCTGTCGGTCAACGAGGATCAAAAGCCGTTCGCACTCTCGGAAAAATCTTTGAGCGCCCTCACGGACGACAAAGTTCCCGACGTGGTCGTTGACAAGTTGAAGCCGTTGGTCGGTCACGGCTTTTCCACCGAGCGGGATTTGAACGCACAGCTCAAGTCGCTGCTCACTGCCGATGAACTGACCGAGTCCAAGGACCACATCGTCAAACGGTCGAAGCAACTTGACCGGCTGTACCTGATTGGCTTGGCGATCTTTTCGCTGACGGTTGTGGCGTACACATTGATGGGAGGCTTCCTCGCGGCCGTGTGGACTGACATGTTTCAAAGCGTGCTGATGTTCTTCGGCGTCATGGTGCTGTTGTTCGCGTCGCTGCATCAGGCCGGTGGCTTGGACAATGCGACGCGCACGGCGTTGAAGAATACTGGGCCGGGCTACGTCTATGGCCCCGGCTACGACGACAAGTTCGAAGGTCCGAAGGCCGCCCCGAATGCGACGAAGGCACCACGCATGGTTTACGACGCGGGGGTTCCACGCGAGTTTCTGCCGCTCTCACTGGCGTTGTCATTCTTCTGCGTGTGGGTCTGGAGCGGCGTCGGATCGCCCGCGAGCCTCGTCCGTCTGATGGCCAGTCAGAACACGGAGGTCATCCGCCGTTCGATCTATCTGCTGAGCGTTTACAACTTGGGCATCTATTTGCCGTTGATCGTCATCTGCATCTGCGGTCGAGCCTTGATTCCCGAACTGCCGGGACAAACGGACGAGATCGTTCCGCGCATGGCGTTGCTGGCAACGAAAGACTGGCCGGGTGGTTCGCTGATCGCCGGAATGATCCTGGCCGCTCCGTTCGGGGCGGTGATGTCCACCGTCAGTTCGTATCTGGTCGTGCTGTCATCCGGCTTGGTGCGTGACATTTATCAGCGTTTCATCCGTCCGCAGGCAACACCGGGCGAGCTTCGAAAAGCCGCGTACATTTCGATGATCTTCGTCG
Organism: Planctomyces sp.; assembly: GCA_005798445.1. Classification (GTDB taxonomy): domain Bacteria; phylum Planctomycetota; class Planctomycetia; order Planctomycetales; family Planctomycetaceae; genus SXKJ01. The sequence continues at coordinate 3,242 of SYJG01000246.1, read as the reverse complement.
GAGCCGTCGCGGTCGCGGTCAACATCAGCCCGGTCGCATACCTGCAAGCGTTCATCGTCTTCAGTGCGACCGGCTCGGCCGCGACGTTTTTGATTCCCGCGGTGATGGCCTGCTACTGGCGACGGGCCACGGTGGCCGGCGCGCTCGCCAGCATGATTGGCGGAGCCTCGACAGTGCTGTCGCTGTATCTGATCGGCATCCTCGAAAAGATGCCCGAGCAACGCATCGGGCAACTGACCGGATTCCGTCCGTATTATCTATGCGAAGTGGACCCGTTCTTGTGGGGCGTGTTGGTGTCCGGACTGTGCGGCGTACTTGTCAGCCTACTGACAACTCCACCGGATCAAGAACTAGTTTCCAAGATGTTCGACAAAGAATCGACAGCCTAGGCAGTCAATGTTCTGATCCAATTCGAAGGGGACTCGAACGGGGGCGAGTCCTTTCCAACGATTGGCTCAACGTTGCGAGAAATGGCTCGCGCGATTGATCGAGGAATTGGATGCCATCGACTGCAAGTCGGTGAGACAATGCGCCGACCAGAGCTTGCGAATGTTCACGCGCGCGGCAAAGTAGGCTTCGATGACCTGTGGGTCCCATTGTGGCCCCGCGTTTTCGCGGAAGATCGCCTCGATCCGTTCTAACGGCATGCCGGCTCGGTAGGGACGGTCACTGCCCATCGCATCGTAGGAATCTGCGACCGCGAGAATCCTCGCCATCAGCGGAATCTCTTCGCCCTTGAGTCGATCGGGATAGCCGCAACCGTCAAACGATTCATGGTGATTTCTGACGCCCGGCAGAATTCGTTCCAGGTTGGCCAACCCCGCCAGAATCTGACATCCAATCTCGGGATGCTTTTTGATTTGCTCGAACTCGTCGTCGTCCAGCCGCGATTGTTTGCGAAGAATTCGGTCGTCCACTCCCACCTTGCCGATGTCATGCAGCAAACCGGAAAGTTGAATGTCTTCGACTTCGTTCACGGGAAGTCTCATTTCCTCGGCCAGAATCTTTGCGACCAGAGCAACTCGTTCGCTGTGACCGCGCGTGTAGGAATCCTTGGCATCGATCGTCGAGACCATCGACCGCACGAAGCTCATGTAGAGGTCTTCGTTTTGCTGAAACAGCTCGCGGTTCCGCAAATGTGTACCAAGAATACGGGCGATGGATTGCAGCAAACTGGCCTGAACGCTGCCGAACTCTTTCGGAGCGTTGCAATGGATCAACCAACCAAACTGTTGATTTGGATCACCGATCGAACACAACACAAAGTTGCGAAGCTCGGGAATTTCTCGCTCCAGCGGCGTTCCAACAGTTCGGTTCTTGACGAATGGCCGCGACCAATCGCGACGGTCGCAGCGGGAACACAATCGTGCCAGCCCGCGTTCGTCCATCGGCAGTGTTCCATTCGACAGAAAACGAAAGTTGCCGACATGGTCTTCAATCCAGATCGCCGCGCCTTCGGCTTGAGTCAATTCGCGCACACGCGATAAACAGAGTTCGGCAATCTCATCCGGTGACCGCGTCAGCTCCAGGTTTCCAGTCAACGAATGCAGCAATGTGATCTCTTCGTAGGTCTGCTCGATTTCCTCGGCAACATCCATTAACTCGTCCCGAAGCTGTTTCTCATTGCTGGCCGAATTGACCTGAACCCAGGCCGCTTCGAGCAATTTCTGCACGAGTTCCGGTGCCGCATACGGCTGCTCTCGCAGCCAATCATCAACCCGACGTTTCGTCCAGCCCGCTTCCACCGCAGCCAAAACCAGATCATCAGGACGACGATCCGGGCGCAATTGCACCCATCCCAACGCCACCGCAGTCTGTCCATTCATGGGCGGCAATGGCAACGAATAAAACGTCAACCCGGATTCCAGCGGCACCACTTTGGGACCAAATGCATCGCGAAATACGGAACCCTGCACGTTAGGAATCAACGCGAGACCGTCTCCACTCGCCGCTACGATCTGCGGCCCCTGGTCCCCGTAAGTGACGCACCAAAATGGCAAACCAGACAGTTTGGCGTACTGATGCATCTGCAACACGGCGGGTTCGAGCGCAGATTCAACGACGTTGCTCTGAAGCGTGACCGTTTCAGTAAGGTCGTCACTACTCCCGCTGAGCACCGATGTCACAAGCTCTGCAATCATGGGTTCACGTTCCCGAAGCCAAGGTCGGAAGAACCGTAGTTCACAGCCTGGCGCGCAGCGAAAGCTGCACGCGAAAGTCACCCCTCTCCAGCGTGAAACGGCACCGGTCACAACGGTTCTACCGGACGCAGCGTTTATTGAGACGGGAATCGATGCGAGACTCAGCGCGGCAAAAACCCCAGCCACTTTGTGAGGTCGGGGCAAAATCCGATTCAACGAACGACGTCTCATCGCGGCAATTACTTTAGCACTCGCTCGCGAATCCAATCAGTATGGAAGGCTTGCCCTCGCGGCCTGTCCGTGCGTTCGTAGGTGTGCGCTCCGAAATAATCGCGTTGCGCTTGCAGCAAGTTCGCCGACAGCCGAGCCTGGCGGTAACCGTCGAAATAGCTGAGAGCCGCACTGAAAACCGGAACGGGAAAACCCATCTGAACCGACGTGGAAATCACTCGACGCCAACTGGGCTGAGCCTTCTCGACGGCGGCTTTGAAGAAATCATCGAGCAGCAAGTTTTCGAGCTTCGGGTTCTTGTCGAACGCCGCCTTGATGTCTCCAAGGAATCTCGAACGGATAATGCAGCCGCCTCGCCACAACAACGCGATGTTGCCGTTGTTGAGCGTCCAGCCAAACTCCTTGGCCGCCGCATCAAGCTGCACATACCCCTGCGCATAGCTGCAAAGCTTCGAGGCGTACAACGCCTGCCGAACATCCTCGATAAACTGTGGCTTGTCGCCGCTGAACTTCACGTCCCCCGGACCATTCAGCACCTGTGACGCTCGAACGCGAGCATCCTTCTGAGCCGACAAACAGCGCGCGTAAACAGACTCGGTGATCAGAGTCGTCGGCACTCCCAAATCGAGAGCGTGTTGACTCATCCACTTACCGGTCCCCTTTTGCTGAGCCGTGTCGAGCAGTTTGTCCACGAGATGTTCTCCGGTCTCGCGATCCATCACCGAAAAAATGTCGCGCGTGATCTCGATGAGGTAGCTTTCGAGTTCCCCTTCATTCCAGTTCTTGAAGACGTGGTACAACTCGTCGTTGGTCAAGCCAAGCGCATTTTTCAGAATGAAATACGCCTCGCAGATCAGTTGCATGTCGCCG
>SYJG01000245.1 GCA_005798445.1 Planctomyces sp. | reverse complement strand
CGCCGCTCACGCCGCCGACGTCGCCCTGGGCATCCCCGGCACTCGCGACCGCGACGACGAATTGACGAAAGCCCGCGCGGCTCTCAACTGGGACAAGCATTTTGAGCTGTCCTTCGATCCGGAATTTGCCCGCGCGTTGCACGACGAAGACCTCGACGTAGACACTGACTTCTGCGCCATGTGCGGCCACGACTGGTGCAGCGTCCGCATCTCGAAAGAGATCGTCGAATTCGCCAGCGGCAAGTCCGAAGAGTTCGCCTGGGAGAAGGCGAAGAAAACCGACGCTCTCTCCGCCGAACAACTCGCCGTTCTCGAAAAACGCGGCGTGCTCAGCCCGGACGAGATCCACAAGCTCGCCAACAAAACCAAGCAAGCCGTCGGAGCCGAAGAAACCAAAGCCAGTTGCCACAGCGACTACGTCGATGACGAACAAGCTCGACAAATCCAAGTCGAACGAGTTCAACTGGTCGAACTGACGGCGAGCTAAGAAAGCAATTCAGGCAAGCCGGCGGACGTCAGCCCCCGGACTGCGGAGAACCACGAATGAGCACAGCGGTCGCCAATGGCATCACCCTGGAAGAATTCCTCGCGCTCCCCGACGACGGCGTCTATCGAGAAGTCCGGCGAGGAGTCTTGCGCGAATACAGGGGTGAGAACGTGACACGAAGAAACAAACACCACGCAAAGATCGAAGCTCGGATTGCCAAGTTACTGGGAAACTGGCTTGATCAGCAGCCGCCAAAGACTGGCGAAGTCCATTCCGGGGAGGTCGGCTGCGTCCTCCAACACGACCCACTCATCACGGTGGGCATCGACGTTGCGTATTTCGATTACGACGTCGCCAACGACGATTCCCGCGGAACTTCGTTCATTGATGGCCCGCCGATCCTGGCCGTCGAAATCCTCTCGCCATCCGACACGATTGAGGACATCACCGAGAAGGTGGAAGACTACTTGGCCGCAGGAGTCGCCTTAGTTTGGATCGTTAGTCCAAAATTCCGCACCGTCGAAGTCCACCGCCCCGACGCTGATCCGGAACTCTTCAATGTCCAACAGACCTTGACCGCCGACCACGCGCTCCCCGGCTTCAGCACGCCGGTTCGAGCGATCTTTGAATAACCGTCAGGATGATTGGTGTTACATGGCGAAGGTATCGTCGATAGCCCCAGAGCTTTTTGGACGCGGAGCGACATGGGTTCGCGCGGACTTTCACCTTCACTCGATCGCCGAAACTGATCCATCACGAACGTTTCGTTCTGACTATCCGACAGAGAACGATCAGGGAGCTTATCTCAATGATTGGTTGACGAAGCTTGAGGCTGCTCAAGTTCGGGTCGGAGTCATCACAAACCACAACGGATTCGACATCAAGGATTATAAGTGGCACGCGGAGCACGCTCGGAAACGCGACATTCTGATTCTGCCTGGAGTTGAGTTGAATGTGAATTCGGGAAGCGGAATTCACACGTTGATTGTTTTTTCGCCGGAGTGGGTCGCGAACTCACACGGCGAGGATTTCATCGACCGCTTTTTGAAAGGCCAATTTCAAACGGTTCCGAACGTCGGAACACGGACCAGCAACAACCTCAAAGACTGCTTGCAGGCATTAGAGGACTTTAAGAAAGATTACTTCGTCGTCTTTGCCCACGTTGATTCGGATAACGGATTGATGCGGGAGTTGGCTGGTGGCTCCCTGGCCGAGAATATCCACCAGTGTGGCGATCTTTGGAATCACCGAGTGCTTGGGCTGCAGCGAGTGAAGGCCGCTCAAAAACTGCGGGACCGCTGGCCCAAGGATGTGCCGATCCCGGCATTTGTTGAAGGCTCCGACCCAAAGTCGATATCTGATGTCGGCACGGGAAACAGTTGCTTCTTAAAGGTGGGTGAACTGACTTTTGAATCAGTTCAGTTTGCGCTCCATGACCACGCGGAGCGTGTTCGATCGGTGTCTCCCGACACAAAGTCGAGGCCAGAAATCTCCGACGTGCGATTCACGGGCGGCCTACTGGATCGCGAAAGTTATTCTGCTTCGCCGCAGCTCACGGCGTTGATTGGCTCTCGTGGCAGCGGCAAGTCCTCCGTGATCGAGTGCCTGCGGTATGGCCTCGATTTGGCCGCCAGCGATGCCGACACGAAGTACAAGAACGGCCTCGTGTCAGGCATGCTTTCAAACGGTGGCGAAGTCACGATCACCGGAAAGAACTCGCACGGCCAAGCGGTCACAATTTCTCGCCCGCTGGGCTTTGCTCCCCTCGTCAAATTGGAAGGGAAGGAAACTCGGCTGCGACCACAGGATGTCTTTCCCGGTGTGCTCTATTTCGGTCAGAAGGATTTAGGAAACCGTCACGAATCTTTTGAAGCAGAGTTCTATGCCAAGCTGTGTGGTGCTCCTTCGGCAGAACAGCGAAACGAAGAGGAGCAATGTGTCGGCACCGTCCGCAAGGCTGTGTCCGAATATCGCTCGGTTCTCCGCGCTCACGAAAAAGAAGATGAGTACGCGCATGAAGAAGAGGCCCTCAAGGTTCAACTTGACCTTTACCAAAAGCGTGGCGTCGAGGATCGCTTGAAGGCACTGACTTTATTCGATGCTGATAAACGAACTCTCGCGGAATTCACTTCACGGCTTGAACGATTTCAGACAGACCAAGTAAGTCTCTTTCAAGAGTGGGATTCGCTCATCGCCGAGTTTCCTGAAATCCGAAGCGAAACGCTGGATGAAGTGAAATTGCAACTCGGCAAGAGGCTGGAAACTCTCAAGAGAGGCCGGGAAACACACTCCAATCTCATTGAGACGTTACGGCAAACGCAGTCCGAATTGGTTCTGTTGCTGAAGGCCGTTCAAGAGCAAGAACAGTCACAGCAAGAACAGTTTGCAGCGCTTCAACGAGAGATCAACGCTCCCGACCTTGACCTTCAGAAATACCGTGCCAACCGTTCTCGCTTCGAGCAGCTCACCAAGCTCCGCCAGGCCGCAACCCAAAAAGGGCAGTCGGCTCAACAGTCTCTGGCCAATGCGATCGTTGCTTCTCGTAAGTTGCATGATGTTTGGCGAACGAGGCACCGGGCAGAGACGGCCGCATTAGAGGCCCACCGCGAATCGATCCCCAGCGAGATCGAGTTGAAGAGCATTTTTGAGGGAGACCGCCCAGCCTTTGTTTCGTTTTTAAAATCCAAACTTCAAGGAACGGGGTTTAAGGCAACTTCATATGAGAAGATCGAAAAACAGTTTCCCAACGGGATCGCGTTGTTCGAGCGTCGCGGCGAAATTGAGGATGTGCTCGGTGGCTCTGCCGATGTAGCAAAACTCCAAACCGCAATGACCGAGCATTTGGAGGAGTTCTTGACCTTCCGAGTCCCTGACCGTCGCGAGATTTGTTTCAATGGGTCTCCAATTCAAGAACTCTCGCTTGGACAACGTGCAACGGCACTCTTGATGTTGTTGATGTCGTTGGAAAGCCATCCAATCGTGATCATCGATCAGCCCGAGGACGACCTGGACAACGAAACGATCTTTCGGCAAGTTGTCGAGCCAATGCTGAAGCGAAAGCAAACAACTCAGCTCATCATCGCGACTCACAACCCGAATTTGCCGGTGCTCGGTGACGCGGAGTTCGTTCACGCCTGCCGCGAGGTCAGCAAAGGAAAATATTCGCACACTTCGGGAAGTCTCGATTCACGCGACACGCGCAAGAACATCGTCGAAATCATGGAAGGCGGCGAACAAGCCTTCGAACAACGACAGAAAATCTACCGCCAATGGACGAATTCACCCTCCGCGAAGAACTGTTAAAGGGCGAGGACAGCACTCGCCAGTTCAAGCGACGCTTCAACTTGGCTGACGACGTGGCCGAGGAGGTCGTCGCGTTTCTGAATACTCGTGGCGGTCGAATTTTCATCGGTGTCGATGACAAAGACGGATCAATTGTTGGAGTCCCACCTGATCAAGTTGATAAGCAGAGTCAGCTCATCGCAAACGCTTGTGACAATAATCTGACGCCACCGGCAAGCATCCTGACGGAAAACGTGACGACCTGTGATGGTGTGGTGATTGTTGCCACGATTGAAGAGGGGGCGGACAAGCCCTACCAAACCAAGAAGGGTGGGCACTTTTTCGTCAAGAAAGGGGCCGACAAAAGGCACGTCTTTAATCGAACAGAATTGCAACGACTTTTTCAGGATGCTCATACCGTTTATGGCGAAGCTCGGATCGTCGCAGGCAGTTCTATCGCGGACTTGGATGTCGAACGATTTCGTAGTTTCTACCAGACCAAATATCGAAAGCCTCTTCCGACCGACGAGGCTGATCTCATTCGCGAACTCACAGCCTGTCGATTGGCCAAAGATGGTTGCCTCACCGTGGCAGGTGTGATGCACTTCGGAATCCATCCACAACAACAGCTTCCGTCATTCACAACAAAAGCTGTTTGGTTCCGAGGTAAGGATCGGTCAGGAACGGACTACTACGACAGCCGTCAATTCGCAGGACATCTTGCATCGCAGTACGAAGAGGCAATGGCATTTCTGCGGCGGTGGAATAGTCGCATTCAAAATGGCTCGTTTAATGCCCCACCGTCGTTGGAGATTCCAGAAGTTGTGTTTGAAGAGTTGGTCACGAATGCTCTCGTGCATCGCGATTACTTCATCAACGACTCCGTCAAACTGTTCATTTTCGATAACCGAATCGAGATTCGTAGTCCCGGTCGGTTGCCAAATAGTCTGACGATTGACGAAGTTCGCCGTGGAATTCGCCGAGATCGAAACCCGGTCATTCAGTCCTTTGCTTACGATTTGCTCAATTACCGAGGCTTGGGAAGCGGAGTGTTGCGCGCTCTTCAAGCCAAGCCTGACATCGAATTTATTGAGGACGTTTCCGGTGAGGAAGTTGTCGCCATTATTCCCACTCAACAATCTACAACGACACAGAAAACATGAATCGTCTATTTGCGTTGTTGATCACAATCATCGGAGCGATCGCTAGCTTTCAGCCGGTTGATGCCAACGACTCGCTCTCTGAACGCGCCGCGTCAGCTTTGAAACGCTCGGTCGAGTTCTATCACGGTAAGGTCGCTTTGCATGGCGGGTACGTCTATCGGTACTCGGATGACCTGGTGAAGCGAGAAGGGGAAGGGAAGGTCGAAACGGAGAAGGTGTGGGTGCAGCCGCCGGGGACTCCGTCAGTCGGGATGGTGTATCTCGAAGCGTATGAGTTTCTTGGCGAGGGATATTTGTTGAGGGCGGCTCGCGATGCGGCGGAGTGTTTGATTCAGGGGCAGCTTCGGACGGGCGGGTGGCGCGAGTCGGTTGAGTTTGATCCGGCGGAGCGGAAGAAGTTTGCCTATCGAGTCGAGAAGCCACGCGACAAGCAGAACAACCACACGACGTTTGATGACGACAAGACGCAGTCGGCCATGCGGCTGCTGATGTGGTTGGATCAGGTGCTGAAGTTCAAGGACGAGAAGCTGCATGAGGCGAGCTTGTTCGCGCTCGACAGCGTCGTGAAGGCTCAGTTTCCGAATGGCAGTTGGGGGCAAGGCTGCGACTCGTTCCCGAACCCGGCGGACTATCCGGTCAAGCCGGCGAGCTATCCGGCGGAGTTCGTGCTGCGCGAACCCAGCAAGAAGTATTGGTACTTCTACACGCTCAACGACAACGCAATGGCGGACACGATCGACGCGCTGTTGCTGGCCACCAAAATCTACGGCGATGCGAAGTATCGCAACGCGGCAATCAAGGGAGGCGAGTTTCTGATCCTCGCGCAGATGCCGGAACCTCAACCGGCGTGGGCTCAGCAGTACAATTGGGACATGCACCCGTGCTGGGCTCGCAAGTTTGAGCCGGCTTCGATCACCGGTGGCGAGTCTCAAGGAGCAATCCGCATTCTGCTGCGGCTGTTCGTCGAGACGGGCGACAAGAAATTCCTCGCACCGATTCCGAAGGCGTTGGATTACCTCGAACGCTCGCGGCTGCCGAATGGCCAGATGGCTCGGTTCTATGAACTGAGGACGAACAAGCCGCTGTATTTCACGAAGAACTATGAGCTGACCTACGACGACAGCGACCTGCCGACGCATTACGGATTCAAGCTCGACGGCAAGCTCGATCAACTCCGTCGCGAGTACGACAGCGTGGAGAAGTTGACCGAGAAGGAATTTGTGGCTCGACGTGAGGTGAAGCCGTCGAAGCCCAAGTCGTCGGCCTCAATGGAAGCTCTGGTCAAGAAACTGATCGAGTCGCTGGATGATCGCGGGGCTTGGGTCGAGGACGGACAACTGAGGTATCACGGCAAGGGCGATCCGGCTCGGCGAGTCATCGACAGCAGCACGTTCATTCGCATTGTCGGGACGCTCAGCCGGTACTTGGTGGCTGTGCGTGGTTTGTAGGTCAGCCTTTCCAGGCTGACCCGATGAACGATTGACGCTATTTGCCAATTTGGGTCAGTCTGGAAAGCCTGACCTACGAGAGAGGCACCATGCAATTTGTTTTTTCCAATCACCGAGTACTCATCACCGGCGGGACCAGCGGGATTGGTTTCGCGGTGGCTCAAGCGTTTGCGGACGCGGGAGCGAATGTGACTGCGACGGGGCTGTCAGACAACGAGGTTGCCGATGCGGCTGCACGCGACCAACGGATTCAGTTTCGGCGGCTTGATGTGTGCGACACGGCTGCGGTGAGTCAGTTGGTTGGCGAGTTCAATTCGCTCAACGTGCTCGTCAACTGCGCGGGG
>SYJG01000244.1 GCA_005798445.1 Planctomyces sp. | reverse complement strand
CCGTCAACGCCTTTTGGCCGCGGCCCTTCGAGACCGACACGATCGTGCCGCGGTCCAAATCATAGACCAACGTGAGAAACCGATGGAGCTTGCCGACAGGCACTTCATCAATCGCCAGCCGCTTCAAGTTCTGAAGCTCCGACTTGCCGAGCCGCTTCAGCCGTCGCTGGTCCATCTCGGCCACCGCAACGATTCACGCGGCGGTTCGACCAACACCTCGATCTCGCCGCCGCGAGACTTCCACACATCGACCACCCAGTAGCCCGGCAAACCCATCGCTCGATAAAACACTTCCGCGGACATGCTGCTCACTCCTTTCGGGATTCGAGTGGAATTACACAACTCGATTGGAATTCAGCATGTCCGCTTTTTTCAAACATCAGCCCCCAAAACTCCCGATGAACCACAATTGCCACAGAACGGCAAACTGGTCAGGGCTGCGATCAAAGACTCGTAGGGTTGACACCCTGCGCACACCTGAATGAGCCGCGCGAGGGATCACGCTTCGCGTGAGTCAGCCTGCGGGTCGCCACAGGAAAAAGAAAAACACCGCCACACCGCTGGCGATCACTCCCAGAACCATCCACAGCAAATCGACTCGCGTGCCCAAGACGAACAACCAGCCTCCCAGAGCCAACAAGCTCGGCAGCGGATACAGCCACATTCGAAACGGCATCACGACGTCTGGCCGAGTCTTCCTCAGAAAATGTAGCCCGATGATCTGAGCCACGAATTGCACGAGAATCCGCACCGTCACGGCCGCCTCGATCACCAATTGCAGCGGCAGAAAGCAAAACACCGCCGTCAACCCGCCGAGCGTCCAGAGCGACACCACCGGATACCGCTTCGTCGCGTGAACCTGACCGAACGCCGGAAAGAAATCACCGTTGAGCGCCGCCGCATACGGAATCCGCGAGTACCCCAACGTGATCGCGAACATACAGGCCAGCACCGTCCACAGAATCAGAATTGTGAACGCCGCCGCGACCGGCCGGCCGAACAGCGTCTCCATGAACAGAGCGGCGATTTGGTCGGACTTCATCGCCCGCTCCCACGGCACGACGGCGATGATCGACAGGTTCATCGTCAAATACACCGCCGCAACCACGAGCACCGACGTGATGACCGCTCGCGGAATCGTCCGCCCCGGATCGCGCACCTCCTCGCCCAGATGACAGATGTTGTAGTAGCCCAGGTAGTCGTAGATCGCGATCAACATCGCCGCCCCCAGCCCGCGAGTCCAAGCAGCATCCATCTCGAACGCTCCTTTCGGAAACGTCAGCAGCGACGCATCGAAGTGCGTCAGTCCAGCAACAATGACCGTCAGCACCGTGATCGCCGTCCCCGCACAGAGTGCGAGGCTCAGCCAACCGATGACCTGAATCCGCCGACTCAAAAGCAGCGTCACCAGCAGCGCGGCCGATGCGGCAGCGACTCCCTCTTCGCCTCGGAAGAACCAGACGTGCCGCTGTCCCGCTGCCGTGAGCGGCTGATCGAGCCAATACGACACGACGTAATCGACGTACGGCACCGCGCCGATGTAACCCGATGCGATCTCCATTGTGCCGCTGACCAGAAACTGCCAGACGAACAGAAACGGCAACAGCCGTCCCCAACCGGTCTCACGCTTCCCGAAGATCTCGCGCAGAAAGTGATACGTTCCGCCACTGCCGGGCAACGCCGCTCCGAGTTCGCTCCAGACCAGCCCATCGCAGATCACCAGCACAGCCGCGATCACCCACGCGATCAACGCCTGCGGACCGTGCATCGCCGCGATGAAACCGGGAATCGTGATGAACGGCCCAATGCCGACCATGTTCGCGACGTTCAACGCGATCGCCTGCGGCAGGCCGAGTCCTCGGACGAGTCGTGCATCAGCGGTCGGAGTGGGTTCGGTCATGGCAATAATTTACGAACGTAGGTCAGCCTTTCCAGGCTGACCCGATCAACCATTGACGTCGTATTGCCAATTCGGGTCAGGCTGGAAAGCCTGACCTACTGTGACCGCCAACATCGTCGAATCACCAAGGCTGCGATCAGCGGCAAGGCTCCGGACGCGACGATGGCGATTGGGAACGCGTTGGAACCTTGGAAGTACGCGCCGCACCCGGCGTACGTCAGCGACAGCAACAAATTGCTGACCAGCATCGGAATCAGAAACTGACGCCAACTCAGCCGACCGGCACCGAGCATCAGCACGCACGCCTCGGCGAGAATCGGCAATGCTCGCGTCAGCACGATCGCCGTCGCGCCGTGCCGCTGCGTGAGTCGGCTCATCCGCTCGATGTCTTCGGATTCCGAAAAACGACGCGCAATCGTCTCGCCGAACGCACGAGCGAGTCCGAATCCGCCGAGTGCTCCGACCGACAACCCCACCCACGAGACCATAGTCCCGGCCAGCACACCGAGCATTCCGCCGGCATAAGTGATGACCGCGCTCAACGGCACCGGCAGAAACATATCCGCTGCCAGCAACCCGATCACCCAGCCGGAAACAACTCCAGGCGAAGAGGGTTCACGCAGCGACTTCAACAGCCCCGCCTCGAATGATTCTCCCAGCCACAGGAACGGAACGATCGGAATCGCGAACAACACGGCCAGAAACAACGCGGCTCGGATCGCGGGCTTCATCGTGTGTCCGCCAGTTGCAAGAACCGCTCAACCCGCTGTTCGACGACGTCGAGGCTGCGGTTCCAGAAATCGGGCTTGGTCAGATCATCGCCCAGCGTGCTCTGCACCGCCTCTTCCGCCTCGCAACAACCGGTGGCGATCAGCAGTTCGCGGTATCGCGTCGGGAAGTCGCCGGCAAAACTCTTGGCCGTCGCGAACGTCCCCAGCGAGAGCAAGTACCCAAACGTGTACGGGAAGTTGTAGAACGGCAAACCGGAGATGTAGAAGTGGAGCTTGCTGACCCAGAAGCGCGGGTTCCAACCGTCGTCCGCCAGTCCGTTGAGATAGGCCTCCTGTTGCGCCGCGAGCATCAACTCGGAGAGCCGTTCGGGCGAGACCTCACCCTCGCGGCGTTCGCGGTGGAAGCGGTCCTCGAAAATGAAACGCGCGTGGATGTTCATCAAAAACGCGACCGCGTCGCCAAGCATGTTGTCGAGCAGTTGCAGTTCATCGCTCGCGGACTTCGCGGATCGGAGTTGTTGTTCTCCTAGCACCGCTTCGGCGAACGTCGATGCGGTCTCGGCGAGGTTCATCGGATAGTCCTGCAAGAAGAACGGTCGGTCCCACAGGACGTGCGAGTGGTAGGCGTGGCCCAACTCGTGAGCCAACGTGCTCATGCTGTCCGCCGAGTTCGTGTAGGTCATGAAGATTCGCGACTGCCGTTTCGTCGGCAGGCCGGTGCAGAAGCCCCCCTGCCGTTTGCCAGGACGGTTCTCGACTTCGATCCAGCGGTTCTTGATCGCGTCCTCGGCGAAGTTGCCGAAGTCGGGACTGAACTCACGAAACGTGCGGATCACAGTGTTGCAGGCGGAGTCGTAGCTCAGCTCTTCGGCCTCGCCCGATGAACTCGGCAGCGGGGCCGACAGGTCGAACCACGCGAGCCGCTTCACGCCGAGCAGTTCCGCTTTCTTCGCGAGATACTTCAACAGGACCGGTTTGCGAGCCGTCACCGCCGACCACATCGCATCGAGCGTCTCGCGACGCATGCGGTTGTAGCGCAGCGGAGCCGCGAGATGCGCGTCGTCACCGGTCAAGCCGAGATGCCGATACTTGGTCAGCCGAAACCCGGCGATGTGATTGAGCGCCTCGGCACACGAGTCTTGCAGCGTCGTCCAGGCTTTGTCGGCGGCGAAGAAATTGTTCTCCCGAACCGCCCGCTGCGGCGAATCGAACATGACTTGGCCGGGGGACTTTTCGACGACCTCTCCTTTTTCCATGACCTTGATTTTCAGTTCGCCCGACAGCCGATCGTACAGCCGGCCCCAAGCGTGAATCGCATCGACCGCCAGATCGTTCGCAAGCTGCTCGCGTTCCTTCGGCAGACGCAGCGCCGCGTTCCGTCGTCGTTCGTCGAAAAAGAATCGCAACTCGGACAACTCCGAGTCCAACGACAGCATTCGCGCGAGCGCATCGGCATCTGCCTCCTTCACCGCAAACTCCACACTGGTCGCGATCTTCGATCGCAGCGGGTCGAGCGCCGACAATTCTCCTTCGAGCTGTTGAAACAATTTATTGGCAGCATCGGCCGCAGCATGACATCCGGCAAACGACGACAAATCGCTGGCGAGTCGCTCGACCGCCGCGTACTCGGTCAGCAATCGCTTCCAACCGGAGACATTGGCAAGTTCCGCATCGAGCGGCGGCAGTCTCTCGGACTCGTCGGCCAGTTGCGTGAGCCGAGTCCGGTAATCGGTCAGGACCGCTCGAAAATCGGAAGACTCCGGGTGCGGCAGGATCGAATCGAGTTCCCAGGTCACCGGGTACTTCGGCGAGTCAGTGAGAGGCATTGCGTGTCCTTCGTTGTGTCTTCGTAGCCGCGCGGTTGGAGCAACACGGTTCACGCGGCGAGTGTTTGAGGTTAGGTTGTCGCACCGAGTCCGTGAAGCGACACACGATCCTCTCAGAAAGTCACCTCATGAAACCTCTGTTGTTCCTCCGCCTGTGGATCATGGTCTTCCTGCACTATTTCGTCTGGGGCGCGTGGTACGCGGCGATGGGCACCTATCTCGACAAGACGCTGCACTTCAAGGGGGGGCAGATTGGATTGGCTTACGGCACGACCGCTATCGGTGCTCTGGTGTCGCCGTTCATCGTGGGGATCCTGGCCGATCGCTTCTTCGCCACGCAGCGAATTTTGGGATGCCTGCATCTCGTGGGAGCGGGGTTGCTGTATTGGGTCTCGACGCTGACGGACTTCGGACAGTTTTATCCCGCGCTGTTGGCCTACACGGTGACGTACATGGCGGGACACGGACTGACCAACGCACTGACCCTGCATCACTCGAAGAACCCGGCGAAAGAGTTTCCTCTGGTGATGGTCATGGCCAGTGTTGGCTGGATCGTGGCGGGGTTGCTGGTGAGTTGGCTCAAGCTGGAGCAGTCGGCTGGCATGTTTCAACTCGCGGCCGGAGCGGCGTTGCTGATGGGGGTGTACTCGCTGACGTTGCCGCACACGCCGCCAAAAGGGGCGAACGCTCCGGTGTCGCTGGGAACGATGCTGGGCTTCGACGCACTGAAGCTGATGCGCGAGCGTTCGTTCGCAACGTTCATGGTCTGCTCGTTCTTGATCTGCGTGCCGCTGAGTTTTTACTTCAGTTGGATGAGCGTCTTTCTGGACGAGCTAAAAGTCGCGAATGCGGCGGCCAAGATGACGCTGGGCCAAGTCTCGGACGTCGTGTTCCTGATGCTGCTGCCGCTACTGCTGCCACGGATCGGAGTGAAGGGGGTTCTGCTGGTCGGCATCGCCGCCTGGGCCGTCCGTTTTGCACTCTTCGCGGCGTTTGCCAGTCATCCCGATCTGCTGCCGCTGATGTTTGTCGGCATCTGCGTTCACGGAATGTGCTACGACTTCATCTTCGTGATGGGCCGGATGTACGTCGATAAGCACGCCAGCGAAGACATCCGCGCCGCCGCTCAGGGACTGCACGGAGTCGTCACGCTCGGCGCGGGACTGTTCATCGGCACCTGGCTCTCCGGCGTCGTCGGCGAGCACTACAAACGGGGCGACATACACTCGTGGCAGGAAATCTGGATGATCCCCGCCGCGATGTCGGCGGTGCTGATCGTGGTCTTCGCGCTACTGTTCAAAGAGAAGCGAGAAGGTTCGGAAAAAGTTTAGGACTCCACAAATCAGCCGCAGGGCGCCAGCCCCGGTTCATCTCGCGGAAACCGTGGGCTAGCGCCCAGCGGCTGATCAGACCAGAATCTGTGAAATCACCTCACCCTCGACATCGGTCAAGCGATAGTCGCGGCCGGCGTGACGGTACGTCAAACGTTCGTGGTCGAGGCCGAGCAGGTGCAGGATCGTGGCGTGGAAGTCGGGCATCGTGACTTTGTTCTCGGCGACATAGTAGCCGTAGTCGTCGGTCTGGCCGTGGGCCATTCCGCCCCGAACTCCGCCGCCGGCGAGCCAGACGCTGAAGGCATGCGGGTGATGATCGCGACCGTTGGTTCCTTGGGCCGCCGGAGTGCGGCCGAACTCGGTCCCGAAGATGACCAGCGTGTCGTCGAGCATTCCGCGTGACTTCAGATCGGTGAGGAACGCGGCGATCGGTTGATCGACTTTCTTGGCGTTGGTCGTGTGGTTGTTCCGCAGGTCGCCGTGAGCGTCCCAATAGTTGCGCGGGTAGCTGAAGTTGACCTGCACGAAACGGACTCCCGCTTCGAGCAACCGCCGAGCCTGCAAGCATTGCCGAGCGTACTCGTCGGTCGGTTCGATGCCGACTCCGTACAACGCCTGCGTCGCGGCGGATTCACGGCTCAGATCCATGACCTGCGGGGCTTGAGCCTGCATGCGGTAGCTCATCTCAAACGCGGCGATGCGAGCCTCAAGCTGCGGCGCGTCGCCGACTCGTTCGAGATGCGTCCGGTTGCGACGAGCCAGCAGGTCGAGTTGCAATCGCTGCAGCGCGGGATCATCGCCCGGAGTCAGGTTCGACAGCTTGGCCTCTTTGTAGTTCGTGCCGCCGTCGCCGATGCGGGTTCCCTGAAAGCTCGCGGGGAGAAACGCCGAGCCGTAGTTCTGTGCTCCACCGTGATACAGCGACGGGCTGAGGCTGATGAACCCCGGCAGGTTCTGGTTCTCGGTGCCAAGCCCGTACAGCGTCCACGCGCCGAGACTCGGCCGAGCAAAGACGCCGCTCCCCGTGTTGATGTTGAGCAGCGCCGGCCCGTGCGAGACCTGATCGCCGCCGTTCATCGAGCGGATCACGCAGATGTCGTCGATGCACGATCCAATCTGCGGAAACAGGTCGCTGACCTCGATGCCGCTCTCGCCGTATTTCTGAAACTGCCACGGTGACGCCAGCAGGTTGCCGGTCGGAGCAAACTCAAACTTTGGCTTCGCGAAAGGCAGCGGCCGGCCGTTGTGTTCGGTGAGCTTCGGTTTGTGATCGAACGAGTCGACATGCGAAACCCCTCCGTGCATGAAGAGAAACGCGACCCGTTTGGCTCGCGCCGGGTGATGCGGCAGTCGTGGGGACAGCGGATTGGTGTCAGGCGTCATATCGGCGCGCGTGTCGTCCGCGAGCAAGCTCAACAGCGCGAGATTTCCGAATCCACAGGCGGATCGCTGGAGCCAATCACGGCGAGTGAGGTGCGTTGTCATGGTTTTTCACTTTCGGAAGACTGGCTCACACAAAGCCACGAAGACACGAAGGGAATCTGGATCTCCAGTTGTCGATTTCCTGATCCTCATCTTCGTGCCTTTGAGCCTTCGTGTGAGCCACACTTCATTCGGAAGGCAGGCTCACACAAAGGCACGAAGGCACAAAGGGGATAAGTACCTCGCTTCGTCGATTTCCGGATTCTCCTCTTCGTGCCTTTGTGCCTTCGTGTGAGCCACTCTTCATTCAATTCACCACTCGTTTGATTCCATCCTTGAGCAACTCTTCGCCGAAATTGATTAGCAGGCCGAGGCGGTGGCCAGTCAACTTCAGATAGGTGAGGAGTTGCTTTCCATGCACCGGAGCCAGCTTCTCCACCGACTTCAATTCCACAATGAAGCACCCGTTGATGACCAGGTCGGCGCGAAAGCCGATCTCGAAGTGGACACCCTCGAAGTCGATCGCGATTTCCTTCTCTCGCTCAACCCGGTAGCCACGTTCGACGAGCTTGTGTTCCAAGAGCACACAATAGACCGACTCCAACAGACCGGGACCAAGGGCTTTGTGCAGCTTGATGGAGGCATCCACAACGTCGGTCGCAATTCGTTCGAGTTCGTCGTTCATGGCCGGATTCCTGTGATGGAGGAGGAGATTTGGTCTCACACAAAGGCACGAAGGCACAAAGAGTTTGAACAATACGAAAGTCGATACTTGCAGGTCACACTCAACAGGAATGTCGGTTATCGGAAAGTTCATGCTTCATGACAGATTCCCAGACTTCTCTTCGTGCCTCTGTGCCTTCGTGTGAGCCTGCATTCAATCCACATACAGAAACTCGTTCGAGCACAGCAGCGACTGGCAGTAGCTTTGCCAAGCCGCGAGTCGATTCGTGGCGAGGAGTCGATTTTGAATCGACGGGGAATTCATGTAGCTGGCGAGGAAGTCGCTCGCTTGCGCTTGCTCGTCGGGGGTTGCCGCCCGACCGAATGCCAGGCGATGGGCTTGTTCGATTCGCTGCGAGTCCGACTGCGAGTTGTCGGACAGCAGCCGTTCGGCGAAGGCTCGCGACTGGTCGCGGACGAACGGGCTGTTGAGCAGGAACAATGACTGCGAGGCAACGGTCGTTTCGTTGCGCTGCGTGGTGACGCCGTTCGGATCGGCCGCGTCGAACAGGGCCAGCACGTCGGGCAGCATGTTGCGAACGATCGGCAGATAGATGCTCCGCTTGGCGAACGTCGTGTAGTACGGATCGTCAGCGGCGACTCGGTTGGGAAGGATCATCGCGCCGATGTTTTCCGCCTTGCTGACGAGGAACTCTCCGGATTCGTTCGAGCCGGGAGTTCGATCGAGCTTGCCGCTGACGGCCAACATCGCGTCGCGAAGTTCCTCAGCGGAGAGGCGGCGGCGGATAAGACGTGATTCAAAGGACGAAAGGGACCGAAGGGACGAAAGGGACTTCTCCGCTAACCCTTCTTTGGTCCCTTTCGTCCTTTCTGTCCCTTCAACACCACTCTGTTGATACACCGCACTCAGCACCATCAGTCGGTGCAATTCTTTGATGCGCCAGCCCGATGCCACAAACCGCGCGGCCAGCCAATCGAGCAGTTCGGGGTTCGACGGTCGTTCGCCGCGAGTGCCGAAGTTGTCGCTCGTCGCCACGAGACCTTGGCCGAAATGGTGCTGCCAGATCCGATTGACCATCACGCGCGCCGTCATTGGGTTTGTGGGACTAGCGATCCACTTCGCGAGTTCCAATCGGCCGCTCGAAGTCACTGCGTTGGCTAGCCGGGTGGCGTCAGCCCCCGGGTCAATTTCATACGGACCTTGATCGGCGGAGTGACTCGACCGGGGGGCTGACGCCGCCCCGCTAGCCAGTATCGCAAGAAAGCCGCGAGGCACGGTCGCTCCCAGCGTGAAGCGGTTGCCGCGCAGGTGGACTCGCAGGTTGCGCGGGACCGAATCCTTGGGAGCCATCACTGTGATCGGCTCCTTCCCCTCACCTTGCGGGACCGGGAATTCCCACCACATCGTCGCGTTGCGGACTTCGTTCTGAAACGGCTCGGTGCTGCGGAAGATGCCGGCGAGGGCGTAGTAGTCCGTCGTGCGGATCGCGTCGAACTTGTGATCGTGACAGCGGGCACACGCGATCGTCAGGCCGAGCATCGCTCGTCCGGTCACGTCGATCTGGTCATCAACGATGTCGAGCCGCGATTGCTCCTTGTCCGTTTCCGCGAGTGCCTTCGGGCCGATCATCAGATAGCCGGTCGCGATGATTCGCCGCGTGTTGGTCTCGACCGAGTCGGTCGGCGGAAGCAGGTCGCCGGCGAGTTGCTCGATGAGGAACTGATCGTACGGCAGGTCGCGATTGAAGGCGTCGATGACGTAGTTGCGATACCGCCAGGCGAACCGCATCACGGCGTTGGCATCGTTGGCGGTCGACTCGGCGTAGCGGACGACATCGAGCCAGTGCCTCGCCCAACGTTCGCCGTAGTGCGGCGAATCGAGCAGCCGGTTCACGACTTTTTCAAAGGCTTGCGGTGAATCGTCGGCGAGGAACGCATCGACCTCTTCGGGTGTCGGCGGGAGGCCGGTCAGATCGAAGGTGACTCGGCGAAGCAGCGTCCGTTTGTCGGCCGTGGGATAGGCTTCCAGCCTGTCGGTTCTCAAGCTCTATTTGACTGGCTGGAAGCCTATCCCACGGGCCGCTTTCGTTTCATCCTCAAGTGCCCGTATGACGAACCGGTCAATCGGGGTCTTCACCCAAGCCTCATTCTTCACGCTCGGCGGAGCGACGTCCTTCACCGGTTGATAGGCCCAAAAGTTTTTTTCGTCCTCCGTGAAGACCGCTCGCGGGGTCGCGTCTTGCAACGGCTTGAACGGCAGACCGAACTTGTCCGCCAGATGACACTCCACGTTGAGCCGCTCCGCATCAGACAACGCTCGGTTGTAGACGAGCACCTCGCCGAGATCCCCCTGGATCGAACCGCACCAGCTCAACGCCTTGCCGAGGTACGCGCCGATGTCCGTCCGATGCTGGATGTCGGGAACGCCGTCGCGGCCTTCGTAGGCTGGGGCTCCGTCCCGACCCGCCAACACGCCATTCAAAAACATTCGCGTCGTCGAGCGCATCGCTCCCGGCTGCTTCGTGATCGTCAGCAGGATTGGCTTGCCATAGTGCGATTTGAACGAACCGCTGCCGAGCGAGGCGTCGTGATTCCAACCTCCCGCGAAATGCAGAGCGTGATCCTCGCCTCGGTTGATCTGCACCAGCGCCGCGAGCGGCCGCCCCGGATCGCTCGGCCACGCCGGATTGCCGATCCCGATGACACCGTCGTACGGCGGCTGAGCCTCATGCGGTTGCAGGTTCATCACCAGCATGATGGTCAGCGCCGCATCGCCCCGAACATCAATCGGCCGATCGGGTGACGAGGCCAATCCGGTGTTCACGTCGAACCGCACGCCCGACCGCTTGAGCAACGAACTCTCGCGGACGAACTTCGCCGGCAGCCCGACACCGCCGACACGCACTCCCTTCGTCGCCGAGACATCGCGACCGTGCCCGCTCTGATCCGGCCAGACAGGCACAGGCTCACCGTCGCCCAGCGTGAGCGAATCGGCTCGCAGCCAAAGCTGTAACGACTTCGCCAACTCACCGTCATTGGGCGAGGTCGCCACGATCGAACTCAACGGCGGAGCGGCGACTGCGGCAACGGTTGTCATCGATCCCGGCCAAACCGCTCCGGCCTTGATCCACTCTGCCAGCGAGGTGATCTGAGCCTCGCTCAACTTTCCGTTCGGCGGCATCGCCAGTCCGTCTTGATGGCGCACCGCCTTCATCAGCCGACTCTCGTCCGGCTTGCCCGCGACGATGGCCGGCCCTGTCTCGCCACCCTTCAGTAGTCCCTCGCGCGAATCGAGCCGCAGCCCACCCTTGCTCATCGTCCCCGTGTGGCACTTGTGGCAACGTTCAACCAGCAGCGGGCGGACTTTCGATTCGAAGAACTTCTCCGCCTCGCCCGACTTCTCTTGAGCACGGACTTCGAGCGACATCACGAGCGTGATCAAAACGAGCGTCGCGATTGGCCTGGAGATCATCGTTCACACCTTTCGTCTGGCAGCAATGTACCGCGAAGACATTCGACTTTGTCCTGCACAACGTAGGTCAGGTCTTTCTAGCCTGACCCGATCGTGCGAAACAGCGTCGATCGACCATCGGGTCAGCCTGGAAAGGCTGACCTACGTTTTGCGAAACAGAGCCTAGCCAGGCAACATGACTCGTCCGCCGCTGACGACCAGCGACTGGCCGGTGATGAAACTGGATTCGTCGCTGAGCAGGAAGCGGATCGCCGAAGCAATCTCTTCGGGCGTTCCGAGCCGTTTCATCGGCGTGTTGTCGATGACGTACTGCTTCGCCGCGCCGGAGATGAGTTGGCCCATGTCGGTTTCGATCAGGCCGGGGCTGATCGTGTTGATGCGGATGTTGTGCTCGGCCCAAGCTTCGGCCAGGCAGCGGGACATCGCGATGACTCCCGCCTTGGCCGCCGAGTAGTGGACCTGGTTCTTCCGCTCACGGAGTGCCGCGATCGACGACAGCAGCACCATCCGGCCGAACTTGCGAGCGATCATTTCGTCCTTCAAGGCATAGATGACGTGAAACGTGCCGTCGAGATTCACGCTCATGATTTGCCGCCACGTTTCCCAAGTGACGCTTGCCGCCGGCTCGACAATGCTCAACCCGGCCGAATGGACCAGCATATCGATTGGCCCAAACGCCGCGCGCGTTTCCTCGACCATGCGATTCACGTCCTCGGCCGAGGTCACGTCCCCTTGCACCGCGACTGCCGAGCCGCCTGCGGCTGCAATCTCACGCACGACCTCGTCGGCCTTGTCCCGGCGAGTGACGAAGTTGACTCCGACACGAGCACCCTCGCTTCCCAGTCGGAGAGCCGCCGCTCGGCCGATACCGCGCGAACCGCCTGTGACCAAAACAGTCTTTCCTGAAAACTCATTCGTCGGCATGTCGGACTCTCCTGCGCGTGGACCACTTCGTTGGCTGTTGTCGTCGTGTTCGATGCAGTTTCAAAACTGGTCGGATCGATAAAGTAACCCGAAGCGTCAGCGAGGGCGAACGTCCCACGCGGATTGAACTCAGGAGTACGACGAATTGAGGGAGACGACGAATACGAATCGGAACGCATTCGTCGTCTCCCTCAATTCGTCGTACCCTTTCCCACCGCACTGCGTCAAATCACACCTTGCCATTTCATTCGTCTGGTCCTGCCCACTGGCAGTGGTGCAAGGCAACCTTCAAGAAACCAGCCGCCAGGAGGAGAAGGTCTCGAGTAGGACGGACAATTCTGTTCGTCCTACGATCCTCAGGCTTCGGCACCGCTGAAGAGCGGCTCGATCACGTCGCCGCGATTGAGACGAACCGGGCGACCGAGGCGATCGCGAACCTCGACTTCGGGCGGGATGCCGAGCAGGTGGTAGACCGTCGCGCCGACGTCGTTGGGCGAGTACGCCCGCGTGACCGGATAGGCTCCGGTGTCATCCGAGCGGCCGATGACTTGGCCGCCGCGCACTCCCGCTCCGGCGAAGAGGCCGAAGAAGCACGGACCCCAATGGTCGCGGCCTCGCGTGTTGTTGATCTTCGGAGTCCGGCCGAACTCGCCGAGCATCATCACCAGAGTGTTTTCCAACAGCCCACGCGATTCGAGATCGTCCAGCAGCGCGGCGACTCCCTGATCGAGCGGCGGCAGCAGTCGGTTCTTCAGTGTTGGGAAGATATCGCCGTGGCTGTCCCAATTTTGAACGCGACCGATGTTCGCCTGCACGATCGGCACACCCGACTCGATCAATCGCCGAGCCAGCAGCAACGACTGCCCGGTCGTGTTCTCGCCGTACCGTTTGCGGATGCCTTCTGGCTCACGATGCAGTTCAAACGCCTGAGCCAAGCGGCTGGAGGTCAGCATCGAGATCGCCAACTGCTGATCCTTCTGCAATCGCAACGACTGCGCGACTTCGCCGAGTTGCGTCTGCTGACGATTGACCTCGTCGAGCAACACTTGCCGACGGCCAAGCTGATTCACGTCGATCCCCTGCGCAAGCGTGAGGGCATCGACTCGGAAATCCGCCTTGCTGGGGTCGCCGGTGATTTGCCAAGGATCGTAGTTCGGCCCCAACAACCCCGCGTGCTGTCCCGGCCACGTCAGCGGACCTTCACGCAAGAACGTCGGCAAGTTCACGCCGCTCGGCAAGCCGTCGCCGCGCGGTCTCAGGAACGCCAGTCCGGCCGAGTAGCAGGGCCAGTCGTCTCGTGAGGCGACCTTGTCGAAGAATCCGCCCGGCTGCATCTCGCCAGTCAGGACGTGATGCGTGGACATCAAATGATTGTTGTCATTGTGCGACAGCGAACGGACGACCGCGTACTTTTGGGCTCGCGCGGCGAGCTGCGGCAGATGCTCACAGATTTGATAACCAGGGATCGACGTCGCGATCGGCTGGAACTCACCCCGAATCTCCGCAGGCGCATCGAGCTTCATGTCGAACGTGTCGTGATGACTGGGCGCTCCGGTCAGAAAGACGATCACCACTGACTTCGGCGTCCGCTTCGTCTCAGCCGCTTGGCTGCGTCCCGTCAGCAGCGAAGGCAACCCAAGTCCCAGCAGACCAGAGGAACCGACCTGAAGCAGCTCGCGGCGAGAGCAGCCTGTCTGATGTTGATGCGGTTTCAAGATGGTTCGGCCCCCCGTCGGCAAGTCGTTCACGATTCTCAATCGGATCATACACCACGAATGCCTGAGCGAAAGGTGTTCTCGTAGGTCAGCCTTTCCAGGCTGACCCGAACGTCGTTCGGCGCCGATTGCCAATTCGGGTCAGGCTAGAAAGCCTGACCTACTTTGCCAGACTCGCGATCGGAATGCGCAGGAAGAACAGGCCGGGGCCGCCCTCTTGCTGTTCGCTGACGTCGTAGAACACGACTCCGATCGTCTTCGCGTCGAGTTCCACGGTGCGCGGGCAAGCTCGGCCGCCGATCGGACGGCCGGGGTTGTGGTACTCGAAGGTGTCATTCCAGGTGAGGCCATCGTCGCGCGAGATGACGTAGCGAATCCGCTCGCCACCGACGCCGGGGCCGAGAATCTCTGACGCCAGCAGCCAGCCGTTCGTCAAGCAAACCATCTCGTGTCGCCAGCCTTGTTCCTTGAGGTTCGGAAACTTCTCGATCTCCTTCCAAGTCTTGCCTGCATCGGTCGAGCGCAAACCCGCGCCGCTGATGAACGTCCCCTTCGGAGTGCGGACGATCGGCACCAAATCGTGCAAACGGCCATCGCCGAACGGCTCGCTCTTGTCGGCAGCCGGATCGAAAAGGAATGTCCGATCGCTCAGCGGTACCAACCAGCGGTTGGTTTCGAGTTCGACAATCGGGTGCCGAATCACGCTCATCACCTTTTCGGTGCGTGGCATCGGTTTCGGTGCCGACCACGTCACGCCGTCGTCTTCGGACAGCGAATACAGCACCGAGCGCGGTTCGGCTTCATTGGTCTCGCCGCTCCAGCGATTCCAGGCGTGCATCATTCGGCCGTCCCGGAGAGTCGTCAGCGAGCCGGGGTAGTACGTCCTCTTGATCGTGTGCTCGAACGGAGTCGGCTCGGTCCAGGTTCGCCCGCCGTCAGTGGATCGCGAGATTCTCAGGTCGCGATGATTGATCTGGCCGTAGGTGACCACGATCGTCCCCTTCGGACTGACGCACGCCGCAGGATGAATGTGTCCGCCGACCGGCTTCGCGATCCGCACGGGACGAAGTTCATCGGCCGTTACGAACGAGGATACGAAAGTCAGAGATGCCACGCACACGCAGAGCCGGATTTGTCGCATCATTCACACTCGCTTAAAGTGGTTCGTCAGATCGCTCGAAAAAAACATTTCTCACACAAAGGCACAAAGCCACAAGGTTCTAACGAACGACACTCCCGTCTCTCCAACCGTCCGCTCCGATTTATCTTCTTCGTGCCTTTCTGCCTTCGTGTGAAACACTACCCCATTCAATAACTCGGCACGCCGCGACTGGTTCGGCAGACATGATTCTTTGGACTCGATCTGACAGAATCATGCAGGCAGAACGATGGGGCTGCAAATCAACGCTCGAAACTTTTCAAACCAAAGGGGCTCGCAATGCTGCTGCAAGAACTGAGCTGGCCAGAAGTCGGAAACCTCTCGCGTGATCTACCGGTGCTCGTGCCGGTCGCGGCGATCGAGCAACACGGGCATCACTTGCCGATCTTCGTGGACAGCATGTTGCTCGGCGAGGTCGTGCGGCGTGTCAACGAGACGATGGGCCAGCGAACGCTCGTCGCTCCGCTGATGTGGCTGGGGAACTCGCATCACCACATGGACTTTCAAGGGACGATGTCCGCCAGCCCGCGTGTGTATCTCGATCTGCTCAACGACATGGCCGAGAACCTGCTGATGCACGGGTTCCGCCGGATCGTGTTTCTCAACGGACACGGCGGCAACACGATCCCCGGCCGACAAGCGACGTTCGAGCTTCGTCAGCGGCATCGCGATCGCCACGACTTGCTGCTGCTGTTCGCGACCTACTGGGACAGCGCCAAGCCCAATGAAGGCCGCTCCGATTTGGTGCAGACGCAGATGGGCCACGCCTGCGAATTCGAGACGTCGATGATGATGCGAATCGCTCCGCATCTGGTGAAGAAGGACGTCACGCAGCTCGAAGAGGTCCGCCCCGGCTTCGCCTTCGAGCCGGCCTATCGCGGCTGGACGACGAAGGACCGCACCGTCCCCGGCCACATCGGCAACCCGCGCCACGCGACGGCCGACAAAGGGGAATACCTGTTTCAATCGTTCTCGGCGGGCGTCGTCAAGTTGCTCGAACAGGTCATCGCATGGGATGGAAAAAGTTGGGAAATGGCTTGATCGATCATTTCGACGGCGGTGTCGTATTGTTTGGGCCAAGAAGACTTTGCCCTTGAGTCGAAGTCGCCGCGATGAGAAGGTCAGGAATTCACAATGAGTGATTCATCGTTTTTGTACTCTTCAGTTTCTCGCCGTCGCGCTTTGCAAACGGTCGCCTGTGGTTTCGTGCAGCTCGCATTGACCGGGCTCGCTCAACAGGCCACCGCCGCAGCGGAATCCTCCAGGAATCCGCTGGCGGCGCGAGGCACGCATCATCCAGCGCGAGCGAAGCGGATGATTTTTCTGTTCATGGCGGGCGGGGTCAGCCATGTCGATTCGTTCGATCACAAGCCGCTGCTGGATCAGCACGACGGCGAGATGCGCGAGTTCGATGATGCTCGCACGCTGGCCAAAACCGGCAAGATCGTGCCGCACCGAGTCATGAAGCCGCTGTGGAAGTTCCGGCAGCACGGCGAGTCCGGCCGATGGGCGTCGGAACTCTTCCCCCACATGGCCGAGCACGTCGATGACCTGTGCGTGATCCGCAGCATGCACACCGAGGGTGTCGCTCATGGGCCAGCGACCTTGTTCCTGCACACTGGCTCGACGAATTTGATTCGCCCTTCGGTCGGAGCGTGGGTCAGCTACGGACTCGGGACCGAGAGCCAGAACCTGCCGGCGTTCGTGTCGATCTGCCCGGCGATTGCGAACGGCGGTCCGCGCAACTTCGGCAGCGCGTTCCTGCCGCCGGTCTATCAGGGGACGGCGATCGGCCGAGCGGGTATCCCGACGAAAGAGGCTCAGGTCCGCAACCTCAGCAACGCTCGGCTTTCGCTGGCCGAACAGCGAGAACGATTCGAGGTGATCCGCTCGCTGAATGCCGAGCAGATTGCTCAGAACTCCGGCGACAGCGAACTGCAAGCAGTGCTCGATTCGTTCGAGTTGGGTTTTCGAATGCAGAACCACGCACCGGAAGTCTTCGATCTCAATCAGGAATCGAAAGAGACGCTGGCGATGTACGGCATCGACCAAAAGCCGACCGACGACTTTGGCCGGCAGTGTTTGATGGCTCGACGATTGGCCGAGTCAGGAGTGCGGTACATCCAAGTCAACTACGCGGACAACTCGGCGAATCCCGCTTGGGATCAGCACAGCAACATGCCCAAGCACGCCGATCACGCCAAGGCGGTCGATCAGCCGGTCGCCGCGCTACTGTCCGATCTCAAGCAACGCGGCTTGCTGGAAGACACGCTGGTCTGGTGGGGGGGCGAGTTCGGCCGCACTCCGTACGCCGAGAAGAACGGCACCGGTCGCGACCACAATCCCGGCGGCTTCACGATCTGGCTGGCGGGTGGCGGAGTGAAACCTGGATTCGCTTACGGGGAGACTGACGAGTGGGGGCATCACGCGGTCCAAGACAAAGTCCACATGCATGATCTGCACGCAACCGCGCTGCATCTGCTCGGCATGGATCACGAACGGCTGACACACAACTACGCCGGCCGCAATTTCCGCCTGACGGACGTCGCGGGCCGAGTCGTTCACGACATTTTGGCATGAACGATCGAATGCGAGTCATCGGATGACTCGCCGACATCGCTCAGTCGCTCCCGCGACGGAGATTTCATTCTGTGAGTACCTCGATCATGCGCATCCCGCTGTTGCTCATCATGGCTAATCGTAGTCGTCTTTGCGGTGACGCACGCCATTGACGTCCACAATTCTTTGCATGTCGTCGATGGAGTAGATCACTCGATAGTCACCGATGCAGATGCGCTACAGGTTGTCAGCCCCGGCAAGCTTTCGGCACCCGCTCGGTCGAGGCGTCGTCGCCAGTTTCTCAACACGCGACAGTATGGGGCCGAGGAAAAATGACTCCGTGTTTTTTCTGCGCGCTCCCCTCCGAGCTTGTCTCGGTGGAAGCCATGATTGATCACTAGAACGAAGACGAAAACCGGTGCTGGCCCCCGCCGAGCTTGACTCATTGGTATCTACACAACTCTGCGAACCCCATGAAAACGTGT
>SYJG01000243.1 GCA_005798445.1 Planctomyces sp. | reverse complement strand
GGTCAAGGAACTTCGCCGTTGCTTCGTGGAAGCCGGCTTTCAACCCGATCAACCGCTCCACCCAATGCGATACCTCGCACGGTCCACAGTGAGACATTTTGGCCGCAGCGGCTCTGCCGCCCGCGAACCGTCTCCAGTAAGACAACGGAAGCTTTGGACGTGCAACAAAAAGAGCGGGGACTGAAGTTCCCGCTCTTTGTTTCTCCATCAATTTTGCGGCGTCGCTGTTGTTACAACGAGTCGATGTCCAATGAACTTTCACCCTTCAGGTCGGTGAGGCTGTCCTTGAAGAGGTCGTCGCCGACGTCTGTTGTCGTTCGGGTCAGGCTGGATAGCCTGACCTACGTTACGAACAGCCCATGCTGGCTCCGCAGTTGTGGCAGAGGTAGCAGTTGCCGTTGCGGACGGTGATCTGACCGCAACTGTCACAAGCGGGTGCGTCGCTTTGGAAGCGAGCGAACTGCTTGTTGCGGCCGGCCAGGCTGTCACCCGATTCTGGCAACACATCCAACTGCGAACTTGCGTTGCCGAGTTGGGCGGTCGTGGAAGTTGAGCCGGCTCCGTTGACGTGCGTCTCGATCAACGAAGTCAGCTCTTTGGTGACACTGGCGGTTGTGGCAGCCGGTGCGGCATGTCCGCTGCCATGACCGTTGTTGCCGTTGAACCGCGGGCTGTTCGCTTCGCGGTAGCCTTCGACGAATTCCATGCCGAGCCAGCGGTAGATGTAATCGACCACCGACTTGGCGTGCGGGATGTCTTGGTTCTTCGTCCAACCGCTCGGCTCGAACCGGCTGTGCGAGAACTTCTCGACGAAGACTTGCACCGGAACTCCGTATTGCAGGCCCATCGAAGTCAGCGTACCGATGACGTCCATCAGGCCGCCGATCGTGCTTCCTTCTTTGGCCATCGTGATGAACAACTCGCCGGGCGTGTTGTCCTCGAACAGACCCACCGTGATGTAGCCGTCGTGATTGCCGACGCTGAACTTGTGCGTGATCGAGTGGCGTGTCGCCGGCAAGCGGCGGCGAACCGGTTGTCCGAGAGCCGTCTCAACAATGCCGTTCGCCTTCTGCTTGTCACCCTCTTTCGACGTATTCAGCGGCTGCGATTGCTTCGAGCCGTCACGATAGATCGCGAGCGCCTTGAGGCCCAGCTTCCAGCCGTCGATGTAGGCGTTCTCGATGTCCTCGACCGTCGAATCGGCCGGCATGTTGACGGTCTTCGAGATCGCACCGCTCAGGAACGGCTGAGCGGCAGCCATCATCTTGACGTGACCACGCCAATGAATCGTCCGCGATCCTTTCGGAGCCTTGAACGCACAGTCAAAGACTGGCAAGTCCTCGTTCCGCAAACCAGGAGCACCTTCGATCGTGTCGTTCTTTTCGAGGTAGTCGAGAATCCCCTCGATCTGCGGCTGATCGTAGCCCAGCGACTTGAGCGCGACCGGCACGGTGCGGTTGATGATCTTCAACATGCCGCCGCCAGCGAGCTGCTTGTACTTGATGAGCGCGATGTCCGGCTCGATGCCGGTCGTATCGCAATCCATCATGAAGGCGATCGTGCCAGTCGGCGCGAGCACCGTCGCCTGGGCGTTCCGATACCCGTACTTGCGGCCCGATTCGAGGCACTCGTCCCAGACTTGCTGAGCCGCTTGACGCAGATAGTCCGGACAGCATGGGTCGATGCGGTACGCGGCCTCGCGGTGCATCGACATCACGCGGAGCATCGGCTGTTCGTTTTCGGCGTACCCGGCGAACGTTCCGATGCTGCTGGCGATGCGGCTGGACGTGAGATACGCCTGACCGTTGAGCAACGCCGTGATCGAACCGCACACGCCGCGACCAGCGTCGCTGTCGTACGGAATGCCCCACGACATCAGCAAGCTGCCGAGGTTCGCGTAGCCGAGGCCCAACGGTCGGAACAGATGGCTGTTCTCGGCGATGGCCGGAGTCGGATAACTCGCGTGATCGACGAGAATTTCCTGAGCGGTGATGAAGATCGCACAGGCTCGGCGGAAGCTGTCAATGTCGAAGCGATTCCCGTCGCGAGAAAACTTTCGCAAGTTGATGCTCGACAGATTGCAGGCCGTGTCATCGAGGAACATGTACTCGGAGCACGGATTACTGGCGTTGATGCGGCCGGTGTTCGAGCAAGTGTGCCAGCGATTGATCGTCGTGTCGTACTGCACGCCGGGGTCGCCGCAGTAATGCGTGCCGGCGGCCATCTCACGCATCATGAACTTCGCGTCGTATTCCGGGCCTGACTTGCTGGAATCGGTGACCCAGTGCGTCTTCCACTTCTTGCCTTCGATGGCTGCCTGCATGAACTCGTCGCTGACACGCACCGACAGGTTCGCATTCTGGAACATGATCGAGCTGTACGCTTCGCCGTTGAAGTTCGATTCGTACTCGCCCGAGTCGATCAGCAAGCGAGCCTTCTTCTCTTCCTTCGTCTTGCACTGAATGAATTCGAGGATGTCCGGATGCCAGTCCTTGAGACTCTGCATCTTGGCCGCTCGGCGAGTCTTCCCGCCGGACTTCACGACGGCTGCGATCTGGTCGTAGACCCGCATGAAAGACAACGGCCCCGAGGGAACTCCGCCGCCGGAGAGTTTTTCCTTCGAGCTGCGGATCGTGGAGAGGTCAGTGCCGGTGCCCGAACCGAACTTGAACAACATCGCCTCGCTGCGAGCGAGACGCATGATGTCTTCCATGTTGTCGTCGACCGACTGAATGAAGCAGGCCGAGCCTTGAGGGAACTCATACGGCGTGTCAGGACGACGAATCGACTGCGTCTCGACGTCCCAGCGATAGTTCCCTTGCGAACCTTTGACGCCGTACTGGTGATACAGCCCTACGTTGAAACACACCGGCGAGTTGAAGCAGCCGTGCTGATGCAGGCAGAGCCAAGTCAGCTCGCGATAGAACGTCTCGCCGTCGGCCGGAGTCGCGAAGTAGCCGTCCTTGATGCCCCAATCGGCGATCGTGCGCGACACGCGATGAATCACCTGTCGCACACTGGTCTCACGCTCCGGGGTGCCCGGCTCACCGTAGAAGTACTTGCTGACGACAACGTTGGTGGCGAGCGGCGACCAGTCCTTCGGGACTTCGCAGTTAGTCTGCTCGAACAGCACTTTGCCGTTTTCGTCTTTGATCGCGGCGGTGCGGTAGTCCCATTCGGTCGTCGAGAACGGATCGACGTTCGCAGGGCAAAAGTGCGGAGCGATCTTCATGGGAGTCGTCTGCGGGGTGAAGTGCGGTCCCGACGCGGGGGCGCTGCGAACTGCGGTTTCGCGAGTCATCTGTCCGTTGCCTCCATGGCCATTCCCATTGTGGGAACGAGTGGTCGAAGCGGAGAGGTAGTCAGCATCCAAAAGCGTGTTGGCGTCGTGCATCATGCACTCCTTCAACAAAGGAAGAAAAGAACAAGGGGGAGCCGGGGCCTCTTGACCCGCTCAAAAGCGACCTCTTGCCAGGAAACTGCCGAGAAAAAAGCGAATTTTCGGCGACCAAGAACCTGTCGCCTGTCGAGAACTGAACCACAACTAATTGTGGGACCAAGATAGGTCAGGCCCCGCATCTAGTATGTGCGAACCGGGTCGGAACTATAAATCGGCAACCCGAATTGTCAAGGTGATGAATTCTTTCGGAACATCCAAAATTCGATTCCGAGTGGCCGTAACCTGTCGGCGAAATGCAGGCTTAGCGAGTTCAGAAAAATTGAAAGAATCGTTAAGAGCGGTTCATCAATGGTCGAACCGGGTGTTGCGTTCTGAGCTGCGGCGATCGTGAATTCGCTGCCGTCGGCGCATGAAAAAACCCGGTCATTGACCGGGTTTTCTCGTGATTTCTCGATTCGACTACGCACCGGCGGCAGGAGTGGTCTCGACGATTTGCAGGCCGGGAACGGTGATGCCGGTGATCTTCACTTGGGTGTAGCCCTGGCGATGACCAGTGTGTCGGCGATAGTTCTTGCGACGGCGCATCTTTTGGATTTCGAGCTTCGGGCCTTTGACCAGCGGCTCGACGACTTCGGCGGTGACGCTCGCACCGGAAATCGACGGGGCACCGATCACGCTGGCTCCTCCACCGTTGGCAAGCAGAATCTTGTCGAAGGTGATCGAATCGCCGGTTTTTGCCGTGTCGACGAAGTCAATCAACAGAGTGTCGCCGTTGGAAACTCGGTACTGGTGGCTGCCGTTTTCGATGTACGCGAACATGGCTCGGAAATTCCTCAAAACTCTGGCTTGGGACGGTAAAGGGTCGGGGACTATAGCCGGGGGTTAGCGTGATTTCGAGTCAATCCCCACCGGAATCCGAGTGACGGTCCCGGAGTCGTCCTGGGTTTGACAGTCAAGGTGGTTGGGGCTGACGTCCGTGCGGGCGGTGATCGTGATGGTCAGGCCGCCGTTGTCCTCAAGCTGGTTGATCTCGCGGCGGCGGCGGTTGTTGAGGTAGTTGGCCACTCGCTCGTGAACATCGACCCCGATTTTGCGGACCCCTTCCCGTTGGGCGACGGTCATCAGTAGCCGCATAACCTCGATCGCGACGCTTTCGGCGGTCTTCACGAGGCCGACGGCGGCGCAGCTCGGACAGTTCTCGAAAACGCTGCGGCGGAGCGATGGGCGGATGCGTTGCCGAGTCATCTCGATCAGGCCGAACGGGCTGATGCGGAGAGCTTTTGTGCGGGCTCGATCGCGGCGGAGCAGGTCGCGGAAGTGACGTTCGACACCGCGACGATGACGTTCGTCTCGCATGTCGATGAAGTCGTTGACGATCACGCCGCCGAGATCGCGCAGACGAAGCTGCCGACAGATTTCCTCGGCCGCGCGGAGGTTCATCTGATAGGCGGTTTCCTCGGCGTTGTCGTCGAAGCGGAAGTTGCCGCTGTTGACGTCGATGGCGACGAGTGCTTCCGTCTGGTCGATGACGATCGATCCGCCTCCCTTGAGCGGGACGTGTCGCTCGTGGATGCGGGCGATGTCGTCTTCGATGTGGTAGTGATGGAAGATCGAATCCTTGCCGGTGTAGAGCTTCACGCGATCGGCGTGGTCGGGCGAGATCACGGTCATGAACTCGCGGGCACGTTCGAAGGTTTTGGGTTCGTCGATCCAGACGGACTCGACGTCGTCGCGGTAGATGTCGCGCATCGTGCGGATCATCAGATCGCTGTCTTCGTAGATGCTGATCGGCGAGTGATATTTCTGAACTCGGCGGACTATTACTTTCCACAAACGGACGAGGTAGTCGAGATCGCGTTGCAGATCGACGGCGTCTCGCTCAAGGCCGGCGGTGCGGATGATGAAGCCGAGTCCCGGCGGCGGTTGCAGTGTGTTGAGAATCTTCCGCATTCGGCGGCGGCTGTCGTCGTCTTCGATTTTGCGGCTGACACCGACTCGCGCGAGGCCGGGCATCAGCACGAGGTAGCGGCCGGGGATGCTGATGTACGTCGAGAGGGTCGGGCCTTTCGTGCCGATCCCTTCCTTGATGACCTGCACCAGGACTTCGCTGCCACGTTTGAAGATGTTCTGAATCGGCGGTTTGTTGCGGACGCTCCGCTCGTTGAAGGGGCGGCGACCGCGGCCGTTCCCCTCTTCCTCGCGTTCGGGGACGAGGTGTTTGTAGTACTGATATTCGACGTCACTGACGTGCAGGAAGCCGTTGCGGCCGACGCCGAAATCGACGAAGGCGGCTTGAATACTCGGCTCGATGTTGACGACTCGGCCTTTGTAGATGTTGCCGGCGAAGCTCTCGACGCTGTTGCGTTCGACGTAGAGTTCTTCGAGCACGCCATCCTCAACGATGGCGATGCGGCTCTCTTCCGGTTGCAGGACGTTGACGAGCATTTCCTTCTTCATGGAGCACCCTTTGAGTTCTGCGGGTGCGGCTCGCTGCGTTGGTCGGAGCTGTTGCTGTGCGGAGTGTGGCGACCTGCTCAATTGCCGGAGACGGACGAGCGTGTCCGTCGGTCTGTTCGCTGACTTGTCGCGGATCGCTCGCGCGGATGACGCGCGAGACGGTGATTGCGGCGAGCGGTGTTCGGCGTGTTGGCTGCGGCGTTCGTCGGTTACTCGAACGGGGCAGGCCAGCGAGCAGGGTCGGCAATGTTGAGCACGGCGGTTCGTCGAGACACGAAATCAACTCGCGGATCAGTCCACTTCCGCCGCGTCGCAACGCGGAGCAGGAAGTTTCGACTCCCGGAGCCGTCATGGCCGCGAGCTTTTCAGCTTCGGCCAGTCTCGGCGAAAAACAGACGCCTTGAGAACGAGCACGCACCCTAGTGAATCCAGTCGGACGGACGATCTTGCCCGTCGTCTTCTTAAGAAACTGTGTTCGGAGTTGTTCGGGTCGGGACGGAGTCCCAACCTACGGAAATTTTAGTGGCCAAGTTGCGGACAGATTTTGGTCAGTTCGCCTTGCAGGTAGTTGTCGACTCCACGCGACAGGCCGAGCCACTCGGCATGAGTCGCGATGTCTTTGGCTTTCGGGATCGTCAGCCGCCGGATGACGGCCTTCAGTTCGGGGATCGAATGTGGTGTGACACTGATCCGTCGAATCCCCAAGCCGAGCAACAGCGGGAGAAACTTTGGATCGGAACTCATTTGACCACAAACCGTCACGGGAATCTTGCGATCAGGTTTGTCGGCGGCGTCCACAACCATGCGGATCATGCGCAAGATCGCGGGGTCACCGGTGCGGTACTGGCTGGAGACGGCCGGATCGCCGCGGTCCACGGCGAGGGTGTATTGGATTAGGTCGTTCGTGCCAATGGAGAAGAAATCGACCTCGGTCGCGAAGAGGTCTGCAAGAATCGCCGCCGAAGGGACTTCCACCATCATTCCTAGCGGCATCTCGCGTTGAAACGGAGCGCCCGTCTCTTCGAGGTCGTCCATGACGTCGCGGACCACCATCTTCGCCTGCCGAAACTCGTACAGCGACGAAATCATCGGAAACATGATTTTGACGCTGCCGGGCGGAGCCTTCGCCGCCGCCCGCAGGATCGCCCGAAGCTGCGTCTTAAAGCCTTCGATGTACTGCAAACTGATGCGGATACTCCGCAGGCCGAGCGCCGGGTTCGGGACTTCGGCGAGGATTCCGTTGGACGTCGGAATCTTGTCCGCTCCGAGATCCAGCGTGCGGATCACGCACTCGCGGCCACCGAGATCGTCGATGACTCGGCAGTAGGCTTGATAGTGGTCTTCCTCGGACGGCTCGACATCGCGGCCAAGGTACAGGAACTCGGTGCGGTACAGCCCGATGCCGTCGGCCCCGCGTTCGAGGCAGTGCGCGGTCTCGGTCGGGAATTCGATGTTGCCGAGCAATTCAATCCGCTCGCCGTCGGCGGTGATCGGTTCGGCGGTCCGATCGACTTCGAGAGCCGCGTAATTCGCGTCGCTCTTCTTCTGAGCCTCACGCCGTTCGGCGATGACCGACTCGACCGGGTTGACGATCACCTCGCCCCGGTCGCCGTCGATGATGACGATGTCGCCGTTGTTGACCTCGGACAAAAAGTCACCGACGCCCACGACCGCCGGCAATTCGAGCGCACCCGCCAGGATCGCCGTGTGGCTCGTCGGCCCGCCGACTTCGGTGGCGAAGCCGAGCACGAATTCCTTCTTGAGATTCGCGGTCTCGCTGGGGGTCAAGTTGTGGGCGAGGATAATCGCCGACTCTCCGAGGTCCGACAGCTCCTGCCGCCGCTTGCCGAGCAATTGCCGAAGCAGCCGGTTCTTCAGATCGTAGATATCGTGCGCCCGCTCGGCGTGATACCGGCTGCCGAGGTCGGAGAAGAGCTTCGCGTACTTGTTGAGAACGATGTCGCACGCCCGCTCCGGCGTGTTGGTTTCGTCGCGAATCAGCCGCTCGATCTCACCGACCAGTTCCGGCGACCGAGCCATCAGGAGGTGCGCCCCGAAGATCGCTCCCAGCTCGCTGCCAAGCCGCTCGGTGGCAACCCGCTGGTTTTCCTCGATGTCGGTGCAGACCGCGTCGAGCGCCGTGTGAAACCGGCCGATCTCGGCGTCGATTTCCCCTTTGCTGGTGTAGTGCCGCTGGACTTTGAAGCTCTCGGTCCCAAACAACACCGCTGGCCCAATCGCCACTCCCGGCGACACCGCAATTCCGCGTTTGACCAGCATGTTGCTCACAAAAACCCCTACTACAAACTAACCCGAAGAGGTTGTGATTTTTTATCAAGCGGCCTACTCGGAAGAAATTGATCGCGCTATAAGTGTCGCATGAATGAATCCGCTTTACCAAATGACGTGTCCACTTTACCAAATGACGTTTCCGTGGTTCGAGT
>SYJG01000242.1 GCA_005798445.1 Planctomyces sp. | reverse complement strand
GAATGAGCCGGCTTCGTGGCCGAACAATTCGCTTTCGAGAATACTCTCCGGCAACGCGGAGATATTCACCGGGACGAACGGCTTGTTTTTGCGGTCGCTGTTTTGGTGCAATGCGCGGGCGACCAGTTCTTTTCCGGTGCCACTCTCGCCGAGGATCAGCACGGTCGTGTTCATGTTCGAGACGTGTTTGAGCTGGTCGATCACCTTTCGCATCGACGGGCTGTTGCCAATGACTCCCTCGAACCCGAATTTCTCATTGAGCCGCCGTGCCAGTTCCGTGTTTTGCCTGATGAGCCGCACACGAGTCGAAGCCTTTTCGACCGATGCACGCAGCTCGCCGATATCGAGAGGCTTGGTCAGATACATTGACGCTCCGGCCTGTCCCGCCGCGAGCGCGGACTGCACTGAAGCGTGGCCGGTCAGCAGGATGACTTCCGCGTCGGGAAGTTCTTCTTTCGTGCGTCGGAGCAACGTTAGGCCGTCGATCTCACCCATGCGCAGATCGGTGACGACGACGTCGTAGTTTTCTTTCTCGATCAGCTTGAGTCCGCTCTCGCCGGACCCGGCGACCGTACATTCGTAACCGATCCGCTCGAGGCTTTCGCCAACTGCCTGCGCGTGAGCCTCGTCGTCATCCACGATGAGGACACGGATGCCGGTGCCGGGGAGTTCGGGTTTGTCGGTCGGTTGAGTCATAGTTGGGCAAACGATATCGGCAACGGCGACTCCCGCAAACTAACCCGAAGAGGTTGTGATTTTTTATCAAGCGACCTACTCGGAAGAAATTGATCGCGCTATAAGTGTCGCATGAATGAAACCGCTTTACCAAATGACGTGTCCACTTTACCAAATGACGTTTCCGTGGTTCGAGTTCGGGTCCAGCGGCCTCAGCGGGATCAGGTGCAGTGGCGGGATGCGTCGCTGGATCAGTTGATTCCGAAGGATCATCGGGTGCGGGCGGTGTGGGCCTATGTCGACTCGCTCGATCTGAAGCCGCTGTATCGGAAGATTCAGGCGGTCGAAGGGGGCGTCGGGCGGGATGCCGTTGATCCGAAGATTTTGATGGCGTTGTGGATGTGGGCCATCATTGAAGGGATTAGCAGTGCTCGGCATGTGGCTCGGCTGTGCGAGCGTGATCTGGCCTACGTGTGGATTTGCGGGGAGGTGGGCGTGAACCATCATTTGCTCAGCGACGAGCCTCGATCAACGGTTGCTCTGCATCTGCGAGGCGGCGACTCCGAAGAGCGCGCCTTCCAGCAAGTGTCGTTCAAAGAACGCTCCGCAGGCTTCCATCTTTGTGTATTGCAGCAGCAAGTAGTCGCCGGGTTGCATCAGCACTCGCTCGTCGGGATGCCGCAAGGCGCGGTACAGATCGACTCGGATCGGCACTTGGGTGCCGTTGGGCATCTTGCGAAGGATGACCGCTTGGCTGGCACTGATCGTGACGTCGTTGTTGAGCGCGGTGATGCCGCCGGTGGCTCGTGTGGCACCGCCGGCGTTCTGGCCGGCTTGAGCGATTGCGACGGCTCCCAGTACGTCGAGGTCGTAATCGCGAGGCAGCGTGTACTGACCGCCGCCGAGCAATCCGCCCGTGTAAAAAATCTCGGTGTCGCGCGACTCGATGAACACGATGTCGCCGTCTTCGAGAATGATGTCGCGTTCGGTGAACCGCGTTTGTTCACCGGGAGCGAGCCGCACGGGAATCTTCGTCACGCCTTGATTGGCCAACGTGGGATCGCCAACCGAAGCGTGGCCCATCCAGCTCTCGGCTGACACCTCGGACCAGTTGCCGGACGACTGCATTGGCGGCATGCCCGCTTGCCAGTCTATTGGTGGCGAAGTCATCGGCAATGAGTGGCTGGGGTGTCCCGCAGGATTGGTGTTGAACGAGGTTGGTGCAACGCGCTGCGGCGATTTGCTCGATTCAAAGCCGAGCATGGCCAGTTGCACGGCGGAGTTTTCCGACATCGGCGACCAGCGCGTTTGCGACCCCGGTGTCGCGTCATTGGGATCAGGCGGTGGCGGCTCTTGAGTGGGTGCCTGTTGCAATGCCGGAGCATTCGCGCCGGGAGCGAACGGCAATGCGGGAGCAACTCTATTGGGCACGCCGTAGGAATGCCCGCCATCCGGCAGCGGCGGAATGCCAAGCTGCGAAGGACCGACACTCCAGCCGGAGCCGTTGTTCGTCGGCGATCCGATGGTTTGCCCATCGGCCGCGGCGATGCGACGCTTGCTGCGAATGACGTAGATCGTGTTCTCAGCATCGAGTCCCGGCAATCCACCCGTCTCGGCTAGCGCGTGCAGCACGTCGTTCTTGTACGCCGTGAGCGTGACCGCTCGGCCGGTGCCTCGCTTCAGCGTGCCGAGATTGACGGCTCCTGGCTGTCCGGAGGCGGTCGGCGCTTCGACCCCCTCTTGGCGAATGACGAGCACTCGGTACTGACGCGGCCGATGCAAGATGACCCACACTCGTTCGTTGCCCGATTGCAGAATCTTTTTGTCGATGGTGTAGGCTCGGCGCACGGCGTCCTCGGCCTGCTTGACCGTCATGCCGCGCACCAGCACCGCTTGATGCAGCATCGGCAACGAGACCGTGCCGTCCGCTCGCACCGGAACCGGATAGCCCAACGCGGGCAACGCTTCGTCGTTGGGATTGAAGGCCATGTTCACCGGAGGCAGCTCGCCATCTCGGCGCGGCATGACCCCTTCGATGGAGATCGCCAGCACGTCACCCGTGTCGAGGTGATACACGCTCGGTTGCGTCTGGCTGAGCAACGACAAATCAATCGTCTTCTTGCCAGATCGCACGGGCGCTTTGACTTCGTCGGGCACATACCGCGCGGGGATGCCGTCGATCGGACGAAACGCCGCGCAGCCGGAAAGGCCCAACGATCCGAGGAACGCTCCGCAAACCGCGGCACGAGCGACTCGTCGCGACAAACCGCGAAGTGACTCGAACGTAGCCCGACTCTCCGAGTCGGGTCCGCCATCATTGCACCCGACTCGGAGAGTCAGGCTACGAATTTGAAGGAAGCGAATCACCGCGTAGCTCCTTCTGGCCGGAATCCGAAGCCGCTCGTCCCCCTGAAATGTCCCCAGGGATTGCTGGCGGAGTAACCGCGCTGCGGAGACGTTGGTGGTGTGAAACGTTGCCCGTGCATCGGAGTGACCGCTGATGGGATCGGGGGATTCACGATTCCGTTGTTGGGCAACGGAATCGAGTGTCCGCCGCCGCTTGGGTCAGGAATCGAAGTGTTCGGAATGGCGTACGTCGGCGGTGAGTTGCTCGGCAGCGCGGGACTCGGACCACTCGACCAACCTCCACCGGGAACACTGTTGGCATTCGGAGCCGGCATGGCCGGAGACGAGATCATCGACGGCCCGAAATTTGGCGGCGGCGCGTGCATCGTTCCGTTCGGCGGACTCGTCGAAAAGGGCGCTGCCTGCTGAGACGGCATGGCGTGATACGGCGTGGCGTGGTACCGATTGTCGATCATCGGAGTTGGCGAGTACGCCGCTCCGCCACCCGACCAGTTTTGATGGGTGTTGCCGATCGGAGTCGCGCCGAGCGATCCGCCGTCCAAGCCGACCGCGAGTCGCTGGTCGCAGCCGCGATACACCGAGGTCGGCACCGATAGCGTGTCTGCTGGCATGCAGCACTGCGCCGCACTGGCTCCCGCTTCGTATCCGGAGAACCAATTGCGAGCCTTGTTGTGTCCCCAAGCCGTGCGATACGGAGCCGCCCAATAGCGTGGCGGAGGGATCGCCGGAAGCGCACCTGTGCCACCGTTCGCGATGTCGATGTAGGCCTGCTGAAAGCCGAATCGAAAATCACGACTGGTCTCGCCGCAGTCCTGCTCCGACAACGCTCGGTTTGCGGCCTTGATCGCCGCCTTCTTCACGGAGACGTGATCGCGGATTCCGTCTGGCGCACCGCAGTGATAGGGTGGGTGGAAGCACTCGCCCCACCAGCCGTAATCCAGTTTGTCGCGGAACGAGCCGTACTTCATCGGACGATCATCATCGCGGTCGATCCAGCAGGTTCGACAACCCGCCAGCGCCGCCATGATTCCGATCGCACTCAGCATCCTTGCGAGTTTCACGTCCGCACCTTTTGCGAAGCCACGAGTATTTCGCTCGTGGCGGACACGACCGCGCGAAGTCCGTCTCGCGGCCATCCATCGCTCTCCAGTATCGGCCGCGAGATTGCCGATTCGACCGGTCCTTCCGGTTCTCGCAACGATTCCGAGCCGACCCGGTTCCCGCCCGCTCATATCGTTTGCCCAAATTGCCAGACGCTCATAACCCGAAGCGTCAGCGAGGGCGAGCGCTTCACCGGACCCCAGATCGAGATGTTTTAGAGCGTTCGCCCTCGCTGACGCTTCGGGTTACGATGGCCCAAATGCGAACCCCTTTTCGATCTCGGCCCCGAACTTCCCCCTCTCCGACCGGTCAACGCCTGCTCGACACGCCGGAGGAAATCGAGTCGTCCGTGCCAATCAATACGCTCGGAGCCAGCCCGCTCATCTTTCGGAAGCGGCTGCAAGATCAGCCAAATCCACCGGCTCGCGGCGGGGACTTGATCGCCCTCGTCGGGCCGGAGAACGAGACGCTCGGTTTCGGCTACTTCAACCCGAAGTCCGAAGTTTCCGTCCGTGTGATCCGGGGTGGAGAGACTCCACCAGACGAGCAGTTTTGGAACGAACTGCTCAACCGCGCGGTGCGTGTGAGGCGCGACATCCTCAAACTAGACGACGTCACTGACACCTATCGAGTGATCCATTCCGAAGGGGACTGGCTCTCCGGCATCGTCATCGACCGCTACGGCGATACGCTTTCGGCCGAAGCCTTCGGACTCGGATTGTTCCAGCGCGGGCAGGCGATTCTCGAACGGCTCGCCCGTATCGTCGGCGCGAAGCATTGGCTGCTGCGTCCGGGGCCGTACACCGAAGCTCAAGAAGGCTTCACCGCCGAACCGGTGAGTTCACCCGACTTGCCTCGTTCCGTCGTCGTGCAGGAGTTCGGTACGAAGTTCCGCGTCGAGTTCCTGGGCGGACACAAGACCGGTTTCTTCTGCGATCAGCGCGATAATCGCCGCCGACTCGCCGAGTTCACGGCCGGCAAGAGCGTGCTCGATTTGTGCTGCTACACCGGCGGTTTTTCGATCACCGCGAAGCGACTCGGCAACGCGGCCGAAGTCACCGGTGTCGATCTCGACGAGCAACCGCTGAAGATCGCGCGCGGCAACGCGCAGCTCAACGCCGTCAAAGCGAACTTCGTACAGGCGGACGTCTTCCCGTACATGCGCGACATGATCCGCAACAATCGACAGTTCGATGTCGTGGTCCTCGACCCGCCCAAGCTGATTCGCAATCGAGCGGAACTCGACGAGGGGACGCGCCGCCACTTCGATCTCAATCGACTCGCGATGCAACTCGTCAAACCAGACGGACTGTTGCTGAGCTGTACCTGCTCCGGCTTGTTGCAAGAGCCGGACTTCTTGCGGTTGCTGTATTCCGCCTCGCGACAGGCCGGCGAAGCGATCGGCCCCGCCGACGACAATGGCTTCCAGCGCCGAGGCCCGCGAGACATGCAAATCCTCTTCCGTACCGGAGCGTCCCCCGATCATCCGGTCTCCGCCAACTACCCCGAATCCGACTACCTCAAAGCCGCCTGGATGCGACTGAGTTAAGTTTCGATTGATGATTTTTGATTTGTGATTTCAAATCGAAAATCATCAATCGAAAATCGAAAATGAAATATGCCACTCGAACACAAAACCCACACCGTCACCGCCAACGAAGCCGGTCGAGTCGATCTGATCGTGAAAGCGATCACGGGCCGGTCGCGTTCGCAACTGCGCGGCATGTGCATGAACGGCTGCCTCAGCATCAACGGCCGAGCCGTCACGGAGCCGAGCACCGCCGTCAAAGAGGGGGACGTCGTCGATGTCAAATACGATCCGCAGCGAAAGTACCGCGAGACCTGGCTCGGCAAGTTTCAGGGCAAGTCGCCGCAAGACAAATTTCAGTGCAAGACCTTCAGCGTTGTCTTCGAGGACGACTACCTGATCGTCGTCGACAAGCAAGCCGGCATCCTGACCGTCCCGACGGAAAACCAGGAATCGCGAACGCTCGTTGATGAGGTCACACGATATCTCGGCGATCACACGCGAGCACTCGTCGTGCATCGGCTCGACCGCGAGACCTCTGGCCTGCTGGTCTTCGCCAAGCAATCTCAAATCGCCGGAGCGTTGCAGGATCAATTACGTCTGCGTGCTCCCGATCGCGTGTACCTCGCGCTGGTCGCCGGGCTGATGAAGGAGGAGGCTGGACAGTACGAGAGCTACCTCGCGACCAGCAAGCGGCTCAGCCGGTACTCGGTCGAGAATCCCGACGGCGGTGAGCACGCCATCACACACTTCGCCGTCGATGAACGGCTCGCCGACACAACACTCGTCCGCGTGAAGCTCGACACCGGCCGCCGAAATCAAATCCGAGTCCATCTCGCCGAAGCCGATCACCCGATCATCGGCGACCGCCGCTATCGGCCGAATCTCTCAAAGCATCCCGACTGGCCACACACACGACTCGCGCTGCACGCTCACATTTTAGGATTCCAACATCCCGTCACCGGCGAAGATTTGCGTTTCGTGTCCGAAATGCCGCGCACGTTTCAAACCTTCGTGAAGCTGCAACGCCGAGCGGCGAGGGAATTGTCCGAGAAGACGGATTGATGATTGGTCATTGGCTGTTGGCTATTGATGATTTGCAGAACCCAAATAGCCAATAGCCAATCATCAATATCCAATTTCACTGTTCCAACAATTGGAGTTGCCACCATGACTCGCCGCACATTGCTAATCGTCCTGCTCAGCATCGTGTCCACAAAAGCCATCTTCGCCGACGAGCCATTCACTCGTCGCGAAGACGTCATCTACGGCCGAAAGTTCGGCACCGCGCTGACGATGGATGTCTTCACGCCGAAGGAAAAAACCAACCGAGCCGCCGTGATCTTCACGGTCAGCGGCGGTTGGTTCTCGGCTCAAGAGGCGATCAATCAGGGGTTCGTCACGCCGTTCACCAACAAGGGCTACACGGTCTTCGCCGTCGTGCATGGCAGCCAGCCTCGGTTCACGATCCCCGAAGCGATCAGCGACATGCACCGCTCGATCCGGTTCATCCGCAGCAAGGCGGACGAGTTTCAGATCGACCCGAACCGCATCGGCATCATCGGTGCCTCGGCGGGCGGTCACCTCTCGTTAATGATGGGGACCAGTGGCAAGCCGGAAAACAAAGACGCCAAAGATCCGGTCGATCGGCAATCCAGCCGAGTGCAAGCCGTCGCCTGTTTCTTTCCGCCGACGGACTTCCTCAATTGGGGCGAGCCGGGCGTCGTCGCACTCGGCACCGGCCCGCTCGCGTGGCTGCCGGCTCCGTTTGATTTCGTCGAATCCGACGCGAAGACCAAACGCTTCGAGCGGATCACCGACGAAGAGAAACTGAAAAAGATCGGCATTGAGATTTCACCGATCACGCACGTCTCAGCCGACGATCCGCCGATGCTCATCATTCACGGCGACAAGGACAAAATCGTCCCGATCCAGCAAGCGAATGTCTTCATCGACAAGCTCAAGGAACACAAAATCCCGTGCGAACTCGTCCTCCGCCCCGGAGCCGATCACGGCTGGCCCACGCTCGGCCAAGACGTGAACCTGTTCGCCGATTGGTTCGACAAACACCTCGCGGCGAAGAAAGAGTAGCCGTCGGATGCCGTAGCCACGTTCGCCAGAACGTGGGAGCTTTCGCCGTTCGCCCACGTTCTGGCGAACTTGGCTACGACTCATCGTCTTCCTCATCCGAACTGGCGACGGTAGCCGGCGGCAGTGCGGCCAGCAATTCCTGACCGCGATCTGACAACGCCAGCAACTCGCGCACGCAGACGTTCATCGACTTCACTGCCTGCTG
Organism: Planctomyces sp.; assembly: GCA_005798445.1. Taxonomy (GTDB): domain Bacteria; phylum Planctomycetota; class Planctomycetia; order Planctomycetales; family Planctomycetaceae; genus SXKJ01. Next base: position 17,571 of record SYJG01000242.1, on the reverse strand, counting down.
AAAGTTCGTGTGCGTCGAAGCCTTCAAGGCATCGACCGCGAACAGCTCGGCCGCTTTGCGGAGCTTGCCGACTTTCTTATTCAGCATCCGCAAATAGCCGACCGGATCGGCTTGCCGAGTCTCCAGCGCTCGCGAGATGTCGAACACCGACCGTACGATCCCCATCAGCTCCGGGTAGTCGTCGATCTCCTCGCCGTGCTTGATGAATGTCCGCACCATCCAGGCATGAGCCAGCACCTCGTCGCAACGACGGACGATGTCGGACAGGTCAGTGATCGGCGAAGAGTCAGTCATCGTTCGGTTCAGGTCTGTTAATCACCGTCAGCGGTACCTTCATCTGAGGTGTCGGCTTCGGCTCGCCACAGCCGTGACAGCCGCCTCCGCCACAGCCGGCGGATTGTCCTCGCCACCACAACAGCGTGCGACGACACAACACCACCAGCGCCACTGCCACGCAGACGAGAGCAACCAGTGTTTGTGTGTCGAAGTTGGACATGGTGGACTCTTGAAATTCACCCCACCCCGCTTGCCGGGGTGGCTCGCGGGATTCTGCACGACTCGAACATTTGCCGACGACAGAGTAGAGCAAAATCCCGCGAGCCACCGGGGCAGGCCCGGTGGGGGAAAGAAGATTCTCAAATCCGAATCGCCACTTGATACGTCACCAGCGCGGCGAAGTACGCCAGCAACGTCATGTAGCTGAACGTCACGATCGGCCAGCGCCAAGAGTTGGTTTCGCGGCGAATGGTCATCAGCGTCGCGGCACATTGAGCACACAGCGAGAAAAAGACCATGATCGAGAGCGCTACCGGCACGCCGTACACCGGCCGGCCGTCGGGCCACTTGGCCTCGCGAATCGCCGACCAAAGCTGCTGATTGCTCTCGTCCACGTCCTGGCCAAGTCCGTAGATGATCCCCAAATTCGTCACGACCAGTTCGCGAGCCGGGAACGACAGCAGCGTCCCGACACCGATCTTCCAATCCCAGCCGAGCGGCTTGACGACCGGCTCGATCAAGTGGCCAAGCCGTCCGAGAAAGCTTTGCTCGACGAGCGAGGCCCGCAAACGATTCACGTCCGCACGGGCGTCATCGAGCGGCTTCAACTCCGCATTGAGGTCAGCGAGGCCCCCTTCCGTCATGGAAATTTTCTTCTGCAACTCGTCGCGATCCGTTGAAGCGTCCGAAGCAAGAGCCGCCATCCGCTCGTTGTGTTTGCCGAGTGACTCTTCGAGCATGGCTCGATGTTTCAGCGGGGCGGTCTGTGTGGCTTCCGTGCTTTCGACGAAGCGTTGCTTCTCGAACTCCTGCGAGTGATCTCCCGGAAAAAAACTCCCTGCCCAAACGACGATCGCGGCGGCAAAGATCAGCGTGCCGGCTCGAGTCACAAAGGCCATCATCCGGTCCCAGACTCGACTGACGACGATCCACGGCGAGGGCCATTTGTAGGCCGGCAACTCCATGACGAATGGCGGCGTCTCGCCGTGAAAGATCGTCTTCCGCAGCACCGCGGCAACCAGCGCTGCGGCCACGATCCCCAGCCCGTACATCGCGAACAATGTCAGCCCTTGCCGAGCACCACGCAGTCCCAGCAGCGGTGCGTCCGACACAAACAATGAGATGAACAACGTGTAGACCGGCAACCGCGCCGAGCAACTCATCAGCGGCGCGACCAAAATCGTCGCCAGCCGCGCACGTCGATCCTCGATCACGCGCGTGGCCATGATGCCCGGAATCGCGCAGGCGTGAGACGTCATCAGCGGCACGAACGATTTCCCGTTGAGGCCGAACTTCGACATCACCTTGTCCATCAGAAACGCAGCGCGAGCCAGGTAGCCACAGTCCTCCAGGAGCGCGATGAAAAAGAACAGCATCCCGATCTGTGGCAGAAACACCAGCACGCCGCCGACGCCGGCGACCACTCCATCGGTCAGCAAACTGCGCAATGTCCCCGGCGGAATGAGCGATGCGACAAAGCCTGAGACCGCCGATTGCCCCGCTCCGCAAAGATCCATCAGCGGCTCGGCCCACGAGAAGATCGCTTGGAAGACCACGATCATCAGCACCCCGAAGATCAGCAGCCCCGCGAAGCGATGCGTCAGCACGCGATCCACTCGGTCGCTGAAGGTTTCGGTTCGAGCGGCCGGAGCCGTCGCGACATCGGCCAGCGTTTGCTTTGCCCAGGCGTACCGAGCCTTCGCCTCGACGGCCGGGACTCGGCAGCCGGCGTCTTTCAGTCGAGCACGAGACTCGATCAACGCGGCCTTCCAGCGTTCGGCCGCGTCGCTGCCAGCGAGCCACTCGGTTTCGAGATACCCGCCGACGTCCAGCAACGCACGCTCGACAAGGAAGCTCGGCGTGTCCGAGCGGCCAAGCTCGGCCAGCTTCGACGCGAGTTGATGGCACTCGGCGTAAAACGATTCGGGAAACGGACGCGGTCGCGTACCAGGACCATTCGGCACAGCAGTGGCGATCGCGGTCTTGAGAGTCTCTAAGCCCTCCTTGCGGTGAGCCGACGTCGCCGCCACCTGGACTCCGAGCTTCCGCGAGAGAGCGGGAATGTCGATCTTCGCGCCCCGCGTCGTGGCCACGTCGAACATGTTGAGCACGATGACCGTCGGCAGCCCCAAATCGAGCACCTGACAGGCGAGATAAAAATTCCGTTCGAGGTTCGACGCATCCAGAATGCAGACGACCGCATCGACCTTGCCGATATCGGTCTGGCGGCCGAGCAGCACGTTGACCGAAACCATCTCGTCCAGCGATCGGGGCGAGAGGCTGTACGTCCCCGGCAAGTCCACGAGGTCGATCGGCTCGGCGGTCCCTTTGATCCGGCCGATCTTTTTCTCGACCGTCACCCCCGGAAAATTGCCGACTCGCGCCTGCAAACCGGTCAGAGCGTTGAACAGCGTGCTCTTGCCGGTGTTCGGGTTGCCAATAATCGCGACGGTGAGCGGCATTTGGTGTGAAATCTCAAATTTCAAATCTCAAATCAAGGAATTGAGATGAGCACTCGGCGGGCTTCGACGATGCGGAGGGAGAGGCGGTATCCACGAACTTCAAATTCCAGCGGATCGCCCAGCGGGGCGGCACCGAGCGATCGGATCAGCTCGCCGTCAGTCAGTCCCATTTCCAGTAACCGCACGGCGACGGCGTCGTCCCCCTCGACATCGAGGATCGTGGCGGCCTGGCCTTCGGGCAGTTGATCGAGGGTCAGAGGCAACGGAAAGCACTTTCTGTCGTCAGCCGGCACGCGCGAGCGTCCGGGTCACGACGTTGAGGGGAACCGGACGCTAGCGCGTGCCGGCTCAGTGACTATGGCATCACCGTCAACGCCACCAAAATCTCCGCCTCGTCGTCCATTCGCAGGCTGAGCCGATGGTCCCCGACGGCCACGATGCAGGGGCGGCCCGGTTGGACCATCAGGACGCGAACTTGCTCCCGAAATCCCATCTCAGCCAGCCGATGGACGACTTCCGGCGAGCCGTCCACCTGGACCACATGGCCAACTTCACCAGCCGCCATCAGTTCCATCGGGACGATATTTTCCAAGGCATTGCTCCAAAACGGGAGCGGGATTCTAGGCCCTCAACGCCCCGGAACAACCGAGTTCGGAGAGTAAAACTCCGCCAGCCGATTGGGTGAAATCCCCAGCTTCAGCCCTGCGAGCAACGTCCAGTTGCGGAGCGTTTGTCGAATGACTCCGTGTTTCAGCCAGCGGCGCGGATCGACGTGGATGGGGCCGGGGAGCAGTTCGATTCGCCAGCCTCGGCGGCGGAAATCTCGCATCAACAGCACGTCTTCCATCAGCCGGACCTCGGCAAACCCGCCGATCGCCTCGAAGGCCGACCGCCGGACGAAAATTCCCTGGTCGCCGTAGGGCATTCGTCGCCAGCGGACGCGAGCGGCGTTGCCTCGTTCCAGCCAGCGGAAAACGGGCCGGTCGTGGTCGATCCGCTGCTGGAACGCTCCACCGATGACCATTTCGTCCTGCAACGCGGCTTCGATTTGCTGGGCCGCCTGAGGTTCCAGCCAGCAGTCGGCGTGCAGAAACAGGAACACGTCGCCGGTCGCCGCTCTCGCCCCGGCATTGAGTTGCCGTCCTCGACCACGCTCGCTGGTCACGACCATCGCTCCGGCCGACCGGGCCAAGTCGGAAGTTCCATCCGTGCTTTGGCCGTCTGCAACAACGACTTCGACCGGCTGTAACACCAAGGCACGCTGGATGTTTTGCTCAATTCCAGCAGCTTCGTTCAGCGTCGGAATCACGATGGACAGCCGCATCTTGGCCTCTTCGATTTCGCCTCGGTTCCTTGAACTGACGGTGGGCAACCGCAACGATCCACCCCTTCGCAGGAGTGGGTCATCGTCAAAGTCTGCGCAAGTTACCTGGTTTCTAGGGAGAGTTACGCCATGTGTCTGAATCGGAAGTCGTTGATTGTCGCCTTGACCCTCGCTGTCACAGGAGTCGTCACCACGGGAGTTCGATCCGCCGAGATGTCCGCGCGGGTCGAAAAGAACTCCAAGAACCTCGATTGGTTGGTCAAGCATCCCACCATCCTAAAACTGCTGGAACTGCACAACCAAGAGCGGGCGCGAGTCGGCTTGTCGCCGTCGAAGCTGAACCCGGAAATGTGCCTCGCCGCCCAAAGGCACGCCGTCTGGATGGCCGAAACCGGTTCGATGTCGCACAGCGGTTTGCCGTACCGCGAGAACATTTTCATGGGAGTCACCACCCCCGAAGCCGCCACCAACGGCTGGATTTGGTCCCCGGCTCACCACACCAACATGCTCAGCGGCAGCGAGGTCGGCTTCGGCTACATGGTCCTCAACGGCCGGTACTGCTGGTGCTCGGTGATGCAGTAGCCGTCGCGGACGCTGGCAGCGTCAGCCACAAACTCTAAACTGTCGCCCCTGATGCAGCCCGGCTCCTCCGGGCTGCGTTTGTTTCCAAGGTTGGGCGGGCGAGTGGAACGATGGCCAAGGATTTCCTCAAAGACACGCGAGACCACTACGACGTGGTCGTCATCGGCAGCGGCCTGGCCGGGCTGACCTCGGCCAACATCCTGGCTCGTGCCGGCTATTCCGTGCTGCTGCTGGAGCACCACTACCAGCTCGGCGGCATGGCGACCTGGTTCAAGCGAGCTGGTGGGCACATCTTCGACATCTCGCTGCACGGGTTCCCGATCGGCATGATCAAGTCCTGCCGGAAGTATTGGACTCAGGAGATCGCCGACAGCATCGTGCAACTCAAGGGGATTCGGTTCGAGAACCCGCAGTTCTCGCTGACCACAACCTTCAACCGCGAGGACTTCACGAAGCTGCTGATCGAGAAGTTCAATGTCCCCGGTGAGACCGTCCAAAAGTTTTTCGACACCGCCAGAGCAATGAACCACTTCGATGCCGAGGCCAAGACGACCCGGCAGCTTTTTGAAGAATTCTTCCCGGGCCGCAGTGACGTCATCCGGCTGCTGATGGAGCCGATCACCTACGCCAACGGCAGCACGCTGGAAGACCCGGCCGTGTCCTACGGCATCGTCTTTTCCAATTTCATGAGCAAAGGGGTCTTCACCTTCGAGGGGGGGACCGACAAGCTCGTGAATCAGATGAAGGACGAGCTGGAAAGGAACGGCGTTGATCTCCGCATCCGCTCGCTGGTCGAGAAGATCGAAGTCGATGAACGGCGCCGTGTGACCGGTGTGGTTGTGAACGGCAAACGGATCGGCTGCCGCTGCGTCGTGTCGAACTCGAACATCAAGTCCACGATCTTGCAGCTTGTCGGCGAGAAGAACTTCGACACCGCCTTCGTCGAGGAGGCGAAGGCCGTGCGGCTCAATAACAGCAGTTGCCAGGTTTACATCGCGCTCAAGCCGGGCGTCGGCTTCGACTACTGCGGCGACTTGCTGTTTCACTCCGAGCACAAAGGCTTCGACATCGAAGCGATGCTCAGCAAGAAGGTCAGCAGCCGCACATTCTCGTTCTATTACCCGTCCACTCGACCGGGTTGCGACCGGTACGTCGTGGTCTCGTCCACGAACGCGAACTTTCGCGACTGGGCGGACCTCCCTGAAGCGGAGTACGAAGCAGCCAAAAAAGAGCTTTGCGAAACGACGCTCGACTGTCTCGATCAATACGTCCCCGGCATTCGTGACAAGGTCGAGCATTACGAAGCGTCAACGCCCCGGACCTTTGAGCATTACACACGACACTGGAACGGAGCCGCCTTCGGCACGAAGTGGGAAGGTCTGAAAGTCAGCAAGGAGCTGCCGCAGCAGATCGCCGGCCTGTTCCACGCCGGCAGCGTCGGCATCATCATGTCCGGCTGGCTCGGAGCCGTGAATTACGGCGTGATTGTCTCGAACGACGTCGATAAATTCTTGACGCTTGGTGCCACGGCTTGATGTCCGGCCGATGGCCGGAAGCCGATGGCCGTGATACCGTTTTTCAGACGGCGGAAAACGGTATCACGGCTGTCGGCCGGACAGATGAAACCAAGGCGGGATTCGTTCGGTATGGCTCGCATTCCCTCGGAGACAGGCTCATGGCGAACGAGATGCAACGGACGGACGTGGCGTGGTCGCGGAGCGCGGCGACTCACCTGTTGTGGCGAACCGGTTTCGGAGCGTCCGCCGACGAGATTCAGCAGGCCACGCAGGTAGGCTTGGACAAGACGCTCGATCGGCTGCTCGCTCCGCCGGTGGAAACTCCGGAGTTCGGAAAGGCGGACGCACTGCTGTGGCAAGCGGCGTTCGACAGCGGCAACATCACGGATTTGAAGGCGTGGTGGCTGCACCGGATGACCGCCTCGGCCAATCCGCTGGTCGAGAAATTGACGCTGCTGTGGCACAACCACTTCGCGACCTCGAATGCGAAGGTCGATTCGGTGCCGCTGATGGCCGCTCAGAACGATCTGCTGCGGCGCGAATCTCTCGGCAGCTTTCGGCGCGTGCTGCACGACATGGCCAAGGATGTGGCGATGCTCGTGTGGCTCGACAGTAACTCGAACCGCAAGCGGCATCCGAACGAAAACTTCTCGCGCGAGGTCATGGAACTCTTCAGTCTCGGCGTCGGCAACTATTCGGAGCACGACATTCAAGAAGCCGCGCGAGCCTTCACCGGCTGGCATGTCCGCAACGGCGAGTTCTGGTTCAACGCGATTCAGCACGACACCGGCGAGAAAGTCGTCTTCACCAAGCGGGGCAACTTCGACGGCGGCGACGTCGTCGAACTGTGTCTCGAACATCCCGCCTGTCCGCGCTTTCTGGCGTTCAAGCTGCTGCGGCAATTCGTCGAGCCGTCGCCGTCGAAGGAACACATCGACGCGCTGGCCGCTCGCATTCGCCAGCACAATTTCGAGTGGCGACCGATCCTACGCGAGTTGTTCGCATCGCGACTGTTCTTCGCCGAGTCGTCGCGGCAGTCGATCATCAAGTCGCCGGTCGAGTTGCTGCTCGGTGCGGTGCGACAGCTCAAGGCGAAACCGAATCTGCAAGCGATCGCGCGGCTGTCGGCGGAACTCGGCCAGGACCTCTTTGAGCCGCCAACTGTCAAAGGCTGGGACGGCGGCCGGCTGTGGATCAGCTCGACGACGCTGATTCAGCGAGCCAACTTCGCGACCGCGCTGACGAAGTCGAACCAACTCGGCTCGATTTCGTTCGCGGGCTTGCGAGTTGAAGACGACGTGAACTATTTCGTCGAGTTGCTACTGGCTCGCGACGTCGGCCTCGACGCCGTCACCGAACTGCAGCAGTTCGCCGGAAATCAAACCGGAGACGCGGAAACGCGACTCCGCTCGCTGACCCAATTCGTGATGCAAATGCCGGAGTATCAGTTGATCTAATTTGGAGTGCGACGACCCAAGTCGTCGCTTTTCAAACCGCGCTGAATGCGCTGCAGATTCGATTCTGGTTGATTTATGCGTTTTGAAAAGCGGTGACTTTGGTCACCGCAGTCCAAAGGAATTGCCATGACCACTCGCCGTGAATTCTTGAAGCAGTTCGGAGCCGCCAGCCTCGTCTCATTGGGAGCCACACCACCGAGCTTTCTCGCGCGGGCCGCAGCGGCGACTGAGGCGAAGAAAGATGAACGCATCCTCGTGCTCGTGCAACTGGCGGGTGGCAACGACGGGCTCAACACCGTCGTCCCATTCGGACGCGACGAGTACTACAAGGCGAGACCCGGAGTCGGCATCAGCAAGGATGCGGTGTTGAAACTGAACGGCGAACTCGGCCTGCATCCGGCGATGGACGGATTCAAGAAACTGTTCGACGAAGGCTGGCTGAGCGTCGTGCAAGGCGTCGGCTATCCGAACCCCGATCGGTCGCACTTCCGCTCGATGGATATCTGGCAGTCAGCGAAACCGGAGAAGGATGACGTCAGCAGCGGGTGGCTCGGCCGAGCACTCGATTCGACCGTTGAGCAGCACGTCGGCAAGGTGCCGGGGCTGGCGTTCGGGACGGACAAGCTGCCGCTGTCGCTGGTCGCGTCGAAGATCAACGTGCCGACGGTGCGCGATGTGAAGGGGTATCACTTGCAGCTCGGCCCCGGCAACGAGTCGGCTTTGAAGGCGCACAAGCAAGCGTTGGAGCGGATCGCCAGCCGCGACGCCTCGGCCGGTTCGGACCTCGACTTCTTGCGACGCACCGCTCGCACGGCATGGTCGAGTGCGGAGAAGCTCAAGCAAATCTCCGCCAGCTACAAGCCGGCGACGGAGTATCCCGGCAACCCGCTGGGGCAGAAGCTCCGCACGGTGGCCGAAATCATCAGCGGCGACATGGGGACGCGAATGTTCTTCGTGAATCTCGACGGCTTCGACACGCACTCGCAGCAAGCGAACGCGCATCAGGCGTTGCTGACCGAGTTGTCCTCAGCGATCACCGCGTTCGTCGGCGACCTGAAAGGGCACGGCCTCGCCGACCGAGTGCTGGTCGCGACGTTCTCCGAATTCGGCCGCCGAGTCGCGGAGAACGGCAGCCTCGGCACCGATCACGGAGCCGCCTCGCAGATGTTCGTCATCTCGCCGAAGTGTAAAGGGGGCGTGATCGGCGCTCATCCGAGCCTGACCGACCTCGACGACGGCGACCTGAAATTCCACACCGACTTCCGCTCGGTGTACGCGACGCTGCTCGACCGCTGGCTGAACATCCCCAGCGAACCCGTCCTTGGCGGCGAATTCCGGCCGGTTGAATTCGTGTGACGAATCATGTCGCTCAGTGCGAGGTGTTTGATGCCGATCGCTCAACCAGATTTGGCACGGTATCGCGAGCAGCTTGAAGCCGTTTGTAAACAGCTAGCAAGTGCGGCGAAGCAGACAGGCGTCATTGGTTCCAATTTGTGTCAATGGGCTTGGGCAACGACTGGCGATCGGTCTGTTGAAGTCTATTGGGATACGACCGGGATTTGCGTGGCGTATTGGGTGCGGGATGCGGATTCGGAGTCTGACGAAACGGAGACGCATCAATCGCTCCACTCCTCGTATGAAGGTGCTGTTCAAGCCGCTCGTGATTGGCTTCGTGGCTGAGGGCCGACGAAATTGCAATCATTGGTAGTCGTGCTGACGTACATGGCAGCGGCAGGAGAGTTCACAAGTCTGGCAACCAAAGGAAAACACGCGATGCGATGTCGATGGTGTGTGTCGGTTTTCTCGATTCTGTTCCTTCTGGCAGCAACGACCGCCTCCGCTGCGGACGTGATTGTCCGGTCGGAGCGGTTGCCGGAGACGATGCCGTGGGACTTGAAGCAACTCAGCGAAGTGCCGGCCTTCGAGTGGGTCGATCAAAAGAGCAGCGTGCGGTCGCTGTTCTACGCGGGTGAGCCATATGGCGGCAAAGCGACGCGCGTCTTCGCGTACTACGCTTCTCCCGCAACGCTCACGGACGGGAAGGCACCGAACGAAAAGTTTCCGGCCGTCGTGCTGATTCATGGCGGAGGCGGGACGGCGTTTCGTGAGTGGGCTGAACTGTGGGCCAAGCGAGGCTACGCCGCGATCGCGATGGACTTGGCCGGGCATCGGCCGAACGAGGGGCAGAATGCTCATCAGCCCGCCAATCGGACGCGATTGTCGGACGGCGGACCGAATCAAGGGGACGACGAGAAGTTCGGCAGCGTCGACAAGCCGCCGGCCGAGCAGTGGTCGTATCACGCCGTCGCGGCGGCGATTCGAGCACACTCGCTGATCCGCAGCTTTCCCGAAGTCGATGCGCAGCGAACGGGGGTGACCGGCATCAGTTGGGGAGGCTATCTGACCTGCATCGTGTCGGGACTCGACAATCGTTTCAAAGCGGCCGTGCCGGTCTACGGCTGCGGCTTCTTGCAAGACAACAGCGCTTGGTTGTCTCGCTTTGAAAAGATGTCGCCCGAGCAACGCCAGCGCTGGGTGAAGTTGTGGGATCCGTCCAAATATCTGCCGGCGGTCTCGATGCCGATTCTGTTCGTCAACGGCACGAACGATTTCGCGTACCCGCTCGATAGCTACATGAAGAGCTTCGACGCTGTGCCGGGCACGAAGCAGTTGCGAGTCAGCGTCAACCTGCCGCACGGTCATCCGCCGGGATGGGCTCCGACGGAGATCGGCCTGTTCATCGACCACCAATTGGGACGCGGTCCGGCGTTGCCGAAACTCGCTGACCCCAAAACCGAAAACGGCCGCGTGCAAGTCGCGGTGAAGTCCGAGACCAAGCTGAAACACGCCGCGTTGCACTACACGACCGACGGCGACGCGATCAACAAGCGGACTTGGAAGACGACCGCTGCCACGATCGACGGCAACACCATCACCGTCGAAGCCGCACCAGCCGAGGCAACCGTGTGGTTCATCACCGTCACCGATGAGCGAGACGCTCTCGTCAGTAGCCGAATCGTGATTCGGTAACAACGGAACGGGATATCGGCGGGTGAAGTATTTCTGAAACTGCGGAAGGACCATGGCGGAACCGAGTGGGTCAAGAAGTTTCATTGCCACTTGATCAACGGTCCGCCATCGAACCCGAGTGACACCTTGGGATTCACTCCTGATTCAAGCTCGAATGAGATGTTTCATCGAGCGGCAGGGCGTCAGCCCTTCGAGTGTTTCGTTCTGATTTGACTCGGAGGGCTGACGCCCTGCCGCTCGCCGAATCTCTCGTGACACCCCGCGCGAGATATGACGGTACGAGCAGCATCTCGTCATCCGTATGGACTTCAATGTTGACCGTCAAACGTCTGCAGGCGAACTCGATGTTGGTTCGCTTGGACGAGCAGAAGCTGGCGGACCTGGCCTCGCAATTCGACACCCATCAACTTGCTGCCGATCGTGTGATCTTTGAGGAAATCCCCGGGGACAAGTTCTATTGGATCGCCCGCAGTTCATTGGAGTTCAGCAAACTCATCGACGGCGAATCGAGGCAACTGGCGTCTCTCAGCGATAGCGACTTCATTGGCGAGATCACACCGTAGAATTCACACTGTTGAATATTGTGGCTCGCACTGCGACGATCATTACCGGCACCCCGACAGTTCTGCTCACGCTGTCCCACTTGGGTTTCCTGCAAATCCTGACGGTCATCCCAAGTTGCGTTGAGAACAGGAACGTGTGATGACGCTACGCAACTGACTCGTCGATCGCGCTTGAGTCCTTTGGACTCGTATCATCCAACAGCCTGATCCGTTGACTGGAACATCTTTCATGGCCGCATCGCAACGAGGTGTCGCGGAGTTGGTCGTTAACGGCCCGGACGGAGAAGAGCTTCGACAGCAATTGGTGGAGCGCCAGACTCTGCGATTTGGCCGTGCTCCGGCCAACGGCCTGGCGATTACTTGGGATCGGGCGATTTCTCGCGAGCACGCCGACTTGTGCTGGCGGGACGGAATGTTGTCGGTTGTTTGTTTGGCCACCGCATCGAATGCCATCAAGCTGGACGGGAAGTTGCTGCGTGAAGTCGTCGTTGGCGTCGAGGAGGCCTTTGAGATTGGCCAGACCAGTTTTTTTGTTTCCGTGACAAAACTTCCGACCGCGGCGACAACCGGAGCAACGATGGCGTTCCAGCCCGAGCCTGCGGTCTCACTGCCAGCACCAACGGCTGAAGACGATCCCAATCCGGAATTTGAGACCCATGACTCTACGGACGAGGTCGAAGAGCACTCGTACCAAGCCAGCGAACTCAAGAATGTGGCGTTCGGCGATACCGAGCGGCAAATGGAAGTGCTCTCACTGCTGCCGGAAATGATCTCGGGAACGCAGACGGATGTCGACTTGGCGCTGATGTTGTGCCGCATGCTGCTGGACGCGATTCCGCCCGCCGTCGCAGTGGCGGTCACGATGTTCGATGAAGCCGACGTTCACGAAATGCAGCGTCTTGACGATCCGAATGCGGCCATACCGAAGCCGAAGATGATGCGTGTGCAGACACGAGATGACTTTGAAGGCCGCTTCATGCCCAGCCGCAAGCTGCTTCGAAAAGCCTTGCGACACGGTGAAAGCATGATGCACATCGTCGGCGAAATGGAGAGCGGCGGAGCCCAATTCACCATGGCGAGTTCTCTGGGCTGGGCGTTCTGCGCACCGATCCGAGCGGCATCGTGCTTGGGCTGGTGCTTGTATGTTTCGGGAGCAGGCGGACGCGATGGAAATAATTTTGTTTCCGAGAATGACCTGAAGGGAGACCTCCGCTTTACCCAACTCGTCGCGCAGTTGATCGGCTCCATTCGCACGGTGCGGACACTGCAAGAACACACCACACAGTTGTCGGCGTTCTTTTCGCCGAAAGTCATCGCCAACCTCACGAAGAAGGGTGGAGCAGGCGACATTCTGGTTCCTTCGCGGCGTGACATCACGGTGCTGTTCTGCGATGTGCGCGGGTTCTCCCGCAAGTCGGAACAACTTCAGGACAAGTTGGAAGAACTCCTCGACTGTGTCAAAGCGGCCCTGTCTGCAATGACCGGTGGCATCTTGGCATTTGATGGATCGATTGCCGACTTTCAAGGAGACGCCGCGCTCGGCTTCTGGGGCTGGCCGACTCCGCTTCCTGATGGTCCGCTTTCGGCCTGCCGTGCGGCGCTGGCGATCATGCAAGTTTTCAAATGGCCGTTGCAGGAACACGGCCTGCTCGAAGGGTTTTCGTGCGGCGTGGGGATCGCTCACGGCCAAGCCATTGCCGGACAGATCGGCACCTCGCAGCAAGCCAAGATCGGAGTCGTCGGCCCGGTCGTGAATCAAGGCTCGCGCATTGAGGGGATGACTCGGATGTTCGACGTCGGAGTTTGCATCGATGAAACGACCGCGAACTTTGTCCGCCGCTTGATGCCACCCCAGGAGGGCCGGGTGCGCCGCTTGGCTCGCGTCAGACCGAAGGGCATGAATACGGCCATCGAAATCAGCGAGTTGTTGCCTCCCGAAAGCGACTGCCCGCAACTCACGGCGGCAATCGTGTCCGCCCACGAACAGGCCGTCGCGCATGTCGTCGCTGGACGGTGGGCCGATGCCATCGAGTTCCTCCGACCGCGAGCCGAAACCGATCACCCCGCCAGATTCTTGCTCGAACACATGGCCCAGTTCGACAACCAGCCACCAGCCGATTGGGATGGAGCATTCCGGCTGACCAGCAAATGAGTTCCCGACGGAAATCCTAGCTCGCGGAATCAATCATCATGCGTATCCGATTGTTGGCTTCCACCACCGGGCCATCACCAACCTATCAATTCGCGATGTCCTACCTGATCAACGATCGCGTGGCGATCGATGCCGGAACGATCGGCTTCGCTGCACTCACCGTACAGCGAGCCATCCAGCATGTGTTCCTGTCGCATGTGCATTTGGATCACATTGCCTCGTTGCCCATTTTCTTGGACAACATCTACCAACCCGGTCCTGAAGCCGTCTCACTGTATGCGGGACAGGCGACGTGGGAGGCTCTGCAACAACACATTTTCAACGATGTCGTCTGGCCAGATTTCATTCGGCTCTCTGCAGCCGAATCACCGTTCTTTCACTTCCAGCCATTGCTCCCCGAGGTGGCCGTGAGTGCTGCCGGCCTGAGCATTATTCCGGTTCCGCTTGATCATGTTGTTTCGACATTGGGATTCATCATCGACGACGGCCAGGCTGCGGTCGCCATCGTGTCGGACACGTCGCCCACTCATCGCATGTGGGAGGTGGCGCGGACCATTCCCCACCTTAAGGCCGTCTTTCTGGAGTCGAGTTTTCCAAGCTCATTACAATGGCTCGCCGACAAGACCAATCACCTCAGCGCCACAACCTTCGCCTCCGAGGTTGCGAAATCGGGACTCTCCGTTCCATTTTACGCGATGCACATCAAGCCGGCATTTCAGGAAATCATCGTCGGAGAATTGCAGCGGCACGGTCTCGACATTCTGCACATTCTTGAACCCGATCGGTGCTACGATTTCTAGGGCAACTGCGTACTGCCCATAAGGAATCGGTCGCACTCGCGAGCGCATTCGCGGCCTTCGTTGATCGCCCAGACGATCAGGCTTTGGCCGCGTCGGCAGTCGCCCGACGCGAAGACACCGGGGATGCTCGTCGCGTACTTGCCGTAGTCGGCTTTGAAATTCGAGCGGGGGTCCAGCTCGATGCCGAGCTGATCGGCCAGTAACTTCTCTGGGCCGAGAAATCCCAGCGCGAGGAACACGAGGTCGCATTCCAGTTCGACTTCGGAGCCTTCGACTCGGCTGAACGGTGCTCCCCCTTTGACGGGCTTTGACCAATCGACTTTGACGGCCGTCAGCGATTTCAAGCTGCCGTTTGCGTCGCCGTTGAACCGCACCGTGTCGATCGAGAAGGTGCGCGGGTCGGCTCCGAATTTTGCGGCGGCCTCGGCGTGCCCGTAATCGATACGGAAGATGCGCGGCCATTGCGGCCACGGGTTGTTCGCCGCTCGATCGTCCGGCGGTTGCGGGACGATTTCGAAGTTCAGCAGGCTTGAGCAACCCTGTCGCATCGACGTGCCGAGGCAGTCGTTGCCCGTGTCGCCGCCGCCGATGACGATGACCTTCTTCCCTTCAGCGCTGATGAACTTGCCGTCTCGGAGGTCCGAGTCCAGCAAGCTCTTCGTGTTGCCGTGCAGGAACTCCATCGCGAAATGGACTCCCTTGAGGTCTCGGCCGGGGATCGGCAAGTCGCGCGGCTTGGTCGCTCCGGTCGCCAGCACGATCGCGTCGTTCTCCTCGCGGAGATGCACAGCGTCGATGTCCTTGCCGACTTCGCAGCTCGTCACGAACTTCACACCCTCGTCGGCCATCAAGTTGACGCGGCGTTGCACGACCCACTTTTCGAGCGTCATGTTCGGGATGCCGTACATCAGCAGGCCGCCGATCCGATCCGCGCGTTCGTAAACCGTGACCGTGTGGCCCGCGCGATTGAGCTGCTGCGCCGCCGCCAATCCTGCCGGCCCCGAGCCGATAACCGCGACCTTCTTGCCCGTGCGCTGTGTTGGAATTTGCGGCTTCACCCAGCCTTCATCGAAGCCCTTGTCGATAATCGCGCATTCGATGTTCTTAATCGTCACCGCCGGCGACGTGATTCCCAACACACACGCTCCTTCGCACGGAGCGGGACAGACCCGGCCGGTGACCTCCGGGAAGTTGTTCGTCTTGTGCAACCGGTCGAGCGCCTCGCGCCAGTGGCCGCGATAAATCAAATCGTTCCACTCCGGAATGAGATTGTTGATCGGGCATCCCGACGCCATGTTGGCCATCAGCCCGCCGGTGTGGCAGAAGGGAACGCCGCAATCCATGCAGCGAGCACCCTGCTTGCGCAGATCTTCCTCCAGCATGTGGTGATGAAACTCACGCCAATCCAAAATCCGCAATGCCGGATCCCGATCCGTCGGCAACTGCCGTTCGAACTCCATGAAGCCTGTCGGCTTACCCATCGCACTCACTCACTTTCTGTCGTTCTCAGTCTGAATCGCTGTCGTGCTGAAATCGCGACGACTCACGGCGAAAACATTTCCATCAATAATTTCAGGACTGCCTCAGAAGTCGCCCGATCAATCCGCCCCAACTTTTTCACCAGCCGTTGGCTATCGACCGTCCGAATCTGATCCAACACCACTTGCCCCTCTTTGCCTTCAAAGCGGCAAGGGACTCGTGTGGGGTAGGTCTGTCCTTTCGTCGTCATCGGAGCAACGATCACCGTTCGCAACCGATGGTTCATTTCATTCGGTGAGACGACCAGGCATGGCCGTTTTTTCTGAATCTCGCTGCCGACCGTTGGATCGAGATTGACGAGATAGATGTCAAATCGATTGATCACCATTCCCACTCTTTCTCGTCCCACGCGGTCGAACTCAGCGGTGGATCATCCACCAACTGATCGTCGTCGTTCTTTCGCATGCGATTGAACGCCGCCGCCCAACCTGAGCGAACCTTCTTTCCCGGACGAATCACGACGGCATTCGAGAGGACCGCCATTTCCACTTCGCCATGCAGTCCCGTCTGTTCGAGGACCGCACTGGGGATGCGGACTCCGTGTGATCGGCCAATTCGGACAACTCGCGTTCGCATGATTCGTGTCTCTGGTTCCATGTCCTAAATCTGTCCCGCAGCGGTCGCTACGACCTTGCCGGATTTGGCCGGCCCTTCCTTCGCCATTTCCGCCAAAGCTCGTTTGTAGTCCACTGGCATGACCTTGTGGAAAAACTGCAACTCGGTGGACCAGTTGGCGAGGATGCGCTTCGCGATGCCGCTGCCGGTGTAGGTCGCGTGATTGGTGATCAGCCGCTTGAGGTCGGCGATGTCCGCCTCGACTTCCAGCTTTTCGAGTTCGACCATTTCTGGATTGCAGTTGGCTTTGAACTCGGCGTGTGGGTCGTAGACGTAGGCGATGCCGCCGCTCATGCCGGCGGCGAAGTTGCGGCCGGTGGGGCCGAGCACGACCGCTCGTCCTCCGGTCATGTATTCGAGGCCGTGATCGCCGCAGCCTTCGACGACCGCTTCGGCTCCGCTGTTGCGGACGCAGAACCGTTCGGCGGCCACGCCGCAGAAGTACGCTTCGCCGGCGATCGCTCCGTACAACGCCACGTTGCCGATGATGATGTTCTTGTCGCTCTCAAACGTCGCGGCTTTCGGCGGGTAGATGATGACTCGGCCGCCGCTGAGTCCTTTGCCGACGTAGTCGTTCGCGTCGCCGTCGAGTTCCAGCGTCACGCCGCTCACGGCCCACGCGCCGAAGCTTTGGCCGGCGTGGCCGGTGAACTTCAGATGGATCGTGTCGTCCGGCAAGCCCTTCGCTTTCCAACGCTTGCTGACTTCGTGAGACAGTGTCGTGCCGGTCGCTCGGTCGGTGTTGACGATGCGGAATTCCTTTCGCAACTTCGTGCCGTTGTCGATCGCCTCGCGGCAGGCGGGGATCAGCGTCGTCTGGTCGAGCGTGTATTCCAGACCGTGCTTCTGGCCGATCGCACAAAACGTCTTCACGTCGGTTCGCGGCTTGGCGGCGGGAGTGAGGATCGGCGAGAGGTCGACCCCCTTCGCCTTCCAGTGCTTGATCGCTTCGTCGGTTTCGAGAAGTTCGACTCGGCCGACCAGTTCGTTGATCGTGCGGATGCCGAGCGCGGCCATGATCTCGCGGCATTCTTC
>SYJG01000241.1 GCA_005798445.1 Planctomyces sp. | reverse complement strand
CGCCCAACGGCCATTGCCGTCCATGATGACCGCGATGTGCTTCGGCAACTTCTCGGCCGCGAGGCCCAGATCGCTCAATCGGCGAGCCGCTTTGATCACATCGAAAGGCACGGGGTTCATCGCCTCGTCAGAGGGCGGCGACCGGAACCAGCGGCTCGACGACCGGCTGCGTGTCTTCCGTCTCGGCGATCATGCCGCCGTCTCCATCGCCGAAATACACCGTCTCCTCTCGGTAGAACGGAGCTTGATTTGGTGTTTCAATTCCTAGTCGCACGCGGTTGTGTTGAATCTCCAAGACTGTCACTCGAACGTTGCCATCAATCACCAATCCCTCGTTGACACTGCGGGAGATGATCTGCATATCGGTTACCTCTGAAACGCTGGAGGAAATGAAAAGAACGACAAGAGAATGCGAAGCGCTGCGACATTCTGACTTCGGCATCACGACAGAGCAAGCGGCCAACATCACGAAAAAATCTTTGTGCGAGAGCACGATTGAAATCTTGACAGATGGAATTCACTCGACACGTTGACGATTTCGAGAGATGACTTTTGTGGATCACACTCCAAGTCCAAACACAAGTGATGGGATGAAATGACAAGCTCGTCAACGGTGCCTCGCAAGCTGATTGTCTCTCCGGAAATCGATGGCGAGCGACTGCGCCGTCTGCGTGACTGCACCGACCGACTGGAGATCATCAACTGTCGCGACAGCGCACAAGCTCGTGAGTCCATTGCCGATGCTGACGCATTCTTCGGGAAGCTGACCCCTGAATTGCTCGCGAACGCTCGGCAACTTTGCTGGGTGCAGTCGCCGACCGCGAGCCTCGAACATTACCTCTTCCCCGAATTGATCGAGCATCCCTGCGTGCTGACGAACATGCGCGGACTGTTCTCTGATGTGATCGCCGATCATGTACTCGGTCTCGTGCTGTGCTTCGCCAGAAACCTGCACACCTACGTTCGCCGGCAAACGCGAGCCGAATGGGCTCCAGTCGGCGGCGAATCGCAACGGTCAGGTTTCAGTTTTGGACCGGCCGAGGTCTCGGAGATCGACCGGCGGCATCAGCACCTCGCCGACTGCACGCTGGGAGTCATCGGTGCCGGTGAAATTGGCCGAGAAGTGCTCCGCCGCGCGGCGGCATTCGGCATGCCGCTGCGGGCAGTCGATCCTATTTGCCGCAATGTTCCAGGAGTGCTCGACGAGGTCTGGCCGACCGACCGATTGAATGACTTGATGGCCGAATCGGATTACGTCGTGATTGCTGCTCCGCACACACCGGAAACCACGAAGCTGTTCCGCACGCCACGATTTGAGGCCATGAAGCGATCAGCGGTTCTGATCAATATCGGCCGCGGCGCGATTGTCGATTTGGACGACCTGACCGCCGCTTTGCAAAGCGGTTTGATCGCCGGTGCCGGCTTGGACGTCTTCGAGACCGAACCTCTGCCCGCCGAACATCCGCTGTGGCACATGGACAACGTCATCATCACGCCACACGTCGCCGGCACATCGCCGCGCATTGCCGAGCGTCACTTGGCCACGCTGCTTGAAAACGTCCGTCGCTTTGTCGCGAGCGAACCGTTGCTCAATGTCGTGAACAAGCGAAAGTGGTTCTGAATGGTCCGGGTATCTCGCGTCAAGTTCCATGAACAACGACTGGAATCGGTTGGCGATGCTCTGACGTCTCTTGAACAAGCAGCCCTGGCCCGTTCGCCAGATCGTGCCAAGCGCACAGTGGCATTTGCGTTCCGAAGTGCGCATCATTGCTGGCGCAGTTTTCAACCCGCGCTCGCCCGCCGCCGCAACTCGGCCGTCAGCTTGAGCAGCCAATTTCGACCAGCCAGTGAGGACCATATCATGAGCACTGGGAACGACGCGTCGGGCAATACTCCACCAAGTGGGAATCTGCGAAAACAATGGACCCGCATCGGCCGCATCGCGACCTGGATCGGACGTGGTCTGCGTTCAGGGGCAGTCTTCGTGTGGCACTCAGTCGTCAGCGTGGCGGCAGGCGTGTGGACCGGCCTGGGCGGTCTCGCAAATCTCACGTACGCAGTGATGACGGTGGTCTGGCAAGATCCCGTCGCGCGGCGTGTGATCGGAACAAGTCTGCCTGTCGCTCTGGCCGGAATACTCGTGTGGCGTCTCGACCTCGCACGCACCGACGTCGTGTTGATTGTGCTGGGCGTTGTGATGTGGTTGCTGTGGCAGGCCGGGATGTCAGCCGCACGGCAGTCCGAGGATGTGCCAGCGGTCGAGTGGCACTGGGGCGGTTTCGGCGGCGGCGTGCAGGGTGTCACCGTTCGCGCTCCGGCGGCGTGCGGTGTCGTGTTTCTCGTCTGTCTCGGACTGGCGGGCAACATCGCCTGGCAGTCGGCCGTGCCGCATCAACCTGACAAGCCGCCGACTTCGGCAACCACGATAGAGAACACTCCGACAACAACAGCGACAAAGAACACTCCGGACACGACTGCGACGAAGAACGCGACCGTGAAACCGCAGTCGGCTGGAGGTCCGCCGTGAATTGGGAACCCTCAGCGATTGAGTGGGACGACCAGTTGCTGTCGGTCTTTCCCGCAGACGCCGGAGCCGCAGTGCCGTACGCGACGTCAGAAGCGAGTCGCGATCTGGTCGCTGAGTTGTGGCGCTACGCTGTCCCACGCACTCCGGAACCGGAGTTCCGATCGCCGCCGCAACCAACTTCATCCGGCCGGTCGGTGCTGATCGCCGGTCAGCGCGGCGCGGGCAAGACATCGACAGTCCTCTGGGCAATTCGCGAGGTCCAGGCCGGGCTGATCCGCAGCAGCACACCGGTGCGACTACTGCCTGTGCCGATCACCGCGTCGATGTTCATCAAGGATGAAACGCCTGAGACACCCTTGCTTAGTGGCAGCAAGACGCAGTCACGATCGTCCGCTGAAGATACCGAGAAGAAAGCCCCCGTGCCGTCACTGAAGCCGCGTGAGCAGTTGTTGTTCGCGCTGTGCTGTGCGATGCATCGTGAGCTGTTGCGTGAGTTCCTGCGGAGCCTAAGGGCGCGGGTTCGGGAGATCGCAGGAGACACTCCGGGCATCGACCATCGCGCCGCCGATCTGTTCGAGCTGCTGGCGCAGCTCGAACATGACGTTGAGGAATACATTCCAAAACGACGGCTGCGAGCAGTCTGGAACCGGCTGCGCTGCCTCGATCCGACCGGCACCGGTAGTGCGCTATTCAGTCGCAACGCATTCGGTCGCACGTTACCGGGCAGCGAGAATGTCCGTCTACCCCGGGGGCAGGCCGCAGCGGAACTGAGCCTGTTGGCCACTGCGAACGAGCTCTCTCTACGCCTCGTCGGCACGATCTTTCGTGACGGCTCCGACAACGCCGAGATGAAACACTCGCGTGAGTCCGCATTGGAGAAGACGGAATGGCGGCAACTGCTCGGCAGTCTGTTGGCGGGCGGCCTGATTGGCACGGGAGTCGGAAAAGTCGCTGAACTCAACGCGTTTGCCGCACTGTTCGCGGGGGTGCTGGGAACGATCGCCAGTGCGCTCATCCTGCCGCTGCTGGGTTCATGGAGTCATGCCGAGACCTATGTTCGTCGGTTGCAGTTTACAAGGGACTATTCGATTCAGACTCTGCATCTGGAAGTGCCGCGCCTGATCGATGGACTGAAGAACGTCGGACTGTTCCCCGTATTCATTATTGATGAACTCGACAAGCACACTGATCTGCATGGCAAGCTTGACCCGGTGTTGAAGCACCTGAAGCACTTTTTTTCGGATCGTGCTCTGTTCTGCTTCCTGACACACCGCCAGTTCTTCGACGAACTCGCGATCACGGAACGAGCAAGCCCGTTCGGCGTCACGACGACCTGGTTTGGCCAGCGTTGTTTCATCGAGTATCTGCCCTGGGATCTCCGAGAATGGGTCCGTGCCCGCATGCCGGCTGAGTCGAGTCAGGAGCGGGCTGACCGCACGCTGTGGGAATTCGTGCTGGTCGGGCGGGCGGTCTCGAACATGGCTAAGTTGCAGCATGATCTGGAGCATGTGCAGAGCGACTACGCGAGGAAGCTGCTGCGACCCGGGCAGGTGTTTGACTCCGACTTTCGAGTTCTGCAGGTCGAAGCCGTGTTTCAGATCATCAGTGAATTCGTGCTGGACTGGATGAGCGTCAGCCGCTCGTCGGGCAATCTGCATCTCGCTCAACTGGCGTTTTCACTTCCCTTGAAAGCCTGGCGGCGCGGTGACCCGTTCGTGATCGGTCCGGCTGCACGAGCCGAATTGGTCCAACTCGTCAGCGACTCCGTTTGGAGCGAATCGGATCACACGACGCCGACCCCGAAGACCGAGATCAACGATCAACAGTGGGAGATCCTCTGCGGCGGGCTGGAAGCACTGATGAAGCTGGCGTCGAACGCCAACGAAGTCAGCGAACGGCTGGCAAAGCCCAATCATCGCTGGGTTCTGGAACCTCAAGTCCGTGATGCTTTCCTGCAGTGTCTTCCGCTGGTGAAGACGTCAGAGAATCAGCCTCGCACCCGCGAGACAACCTGGCTGTGGCACGACACGGCGGGTAGCAGGGATCACAGGCAACAGTCTGAGCGGAATGATGATGTTGCGGTCGCGCGTCGTCGTATTCGGCTGATCGATGACTTGCTGAAGTCACCGGGGCAGTCGATCGAGCGGCCAGAACCGGACGGAGGCCGCAGCGAGTGGGGCGGCGGTCCCGTCGACTTCGGGCGACTGGTGGAGTGCGGTCTGATGAGCGGTGCTCCGGCGTGGACCAGCGTACGACAGCATCTACTCGACCTGGACAATTCGCCGTTGCCGATCGAGCAACGACATGACACCGAGGACGTCGTGTGCGACTTTGCCGAGCTGCTCGAACACGATCTGTCACTGTTCGGAACCGGTCTGCTGATCGCGGCAGCCGTCGGGCAGTTCAACCCAAACTCGTCGGTCGCAGAACGGCTGAAGGCAGGTTTGACCGCACTGCACGAACGCGGTCAACCGGCCGGTCTCGTCAATCGACATGAGCGACGGAACCGGCTCCGGCTCATCTTCGATGCGTTGAAGGAGCGACGGCTGATTGAGGGCGAGCTTGAGTGGCTGCACTCGTTCGATTTGGCGTTTGCCGACCTAAGAAGCTGGCTAGGCACGCTGAGTGTTTCGATGTCGGATGAGATTCGGACGACGGTGTTGCAGAAAGCCCGCTGGCAAAGCTGGCAGCAGTTGATCGGGGAGTGGCATATTCCCCCGACTGCCGATCGAGCGCAGGAAGATGCGACAGCAATCAGCAACATGATGCTGTGTCAGTCGGCGGATGTGACGCCTGCGACGCTGATTCACTCCGACTGGCAACACATGTCGGTTGGGCAGTGGAGTCGCGTTTTTGTCGAAGCCTTGGTCACACTGGATACGGACGATGCGCTGGCCTGCCCATTCGCAGCGGGGCTGCTCGCGCTGCGGTATCTCGGTTTCAGCGAGGAGTTGACGCAGCGACTGTGCTCAGTTTTCGCTGAGTTGCTGGCGCAGCAGGACAGGCGGTGGTCCGAACTCGCCGTGATGAACCGCACGGAGTTGGACTCCTCGCAGGCACCAGTTCAGCAGTCGGTTTCGGCCGATTTGGTATCGAGTCCCGTTGACTCAACGGTCACACCCGGAAAGATTCACATCCGAGTCATCCTCGCCAGTCCGCGTCGAACTCCTGAGGGCATGTCAGCGCTGGCTCCGGATCCGAACTACCCGTGCCTTTGCCTGACGCCCGGCGATCTGCAACGACTGGAAATCTGGCTGACGCATCTCAAGAAAGTGATACATATCAAATGGCTATGCGTTGAAGAGCCAGAAGCCGGTGCGAAAGAGTCGATTGGCCCCGCCCGGAAGCTGATGACTGGTGCCTCGCGCCCGCCGGCGGCGGTGTTTGAAGTTCCACCGGCCACAACGGAATTCGATTGGGTGTTCCGACCGCCGGCCGCACTACGTGATGTGTTTGATCGGATGCAGTGACATCGTTACGGTGTCTGATGAACTGCAACGGTTGAGAAAACTGGGACAGGGACTGCTGATAAAGGCTGTCAGAGAACTGGAAATCTGGTTCCATCAGCATTGAATCACTCCATTTAGCCGCTTAAAGTTCCGCCGTCCGAGCGATGGATCGGACTGCTGTCGATCGCCTGACCGTGCCGGGGCCATCAGAGCCAGGCAGGAGCGACAGCAGTAATGAATGCACTTTGCACGGAGGCACTTGATGTCGGGCACAATCACGGGCATGGAACAGGATCCCAGTGTTGGCAGTGTGGCAACGAAGCCCCAAAAGATGACTGTTCTGGAGAGCACATTGCGAGAACGGCTGCAAGTCGTACCGGAAAATCGCGAGAAGCTGAAGCAGGCGGTCGAACTCTGGAAGTCGCTGTTTGTTACAAGTCGCGCGCTGTTTCCGGTCGCGCCCGAGTACGAAAAGTATCTGACGAGTGACTTCTGCTCGGCGGTCGAATCGCGCTTGAACGAAATCATCTACGATCCGCTGGGACTTGGGAACACGCTGCCGGCCGGGAGCTTTGTGCCTTCGCCCCGTGAGGCGCTGCTGCTGGTGACTGCCGCTTGGCTGCATCCGCTGGGATTGATGTGGGGGCACTTCCCAAAAGAGCAGAACTCGCCGACGGCGCAAGGCGAGGACTGGTCACCGAAGCCGTTATCGGAAGACAGTCTCCGACAATTGTCGAAGAACTACGGACAGCGGACAGCACGTTTCTTTCGCGAGCGCTGGGTCACCTACAATCCCGCGTGGCGTTCGGCGGATGATGACTACAAGGTCGGTCCAATAACGGAGGACTTGGCGTTGCTGGCCTGTCTGTGCGAGGCCCAGCGTCCGGACTTCGACATTCAGAAACTTCCCGATTTGCTGGATTCGTTTGAGACCGAACTCCCTGGGCTGGCGAAGCGATTCGGGAAGATCGGTGAGGTCGGTAGTGATCCCGATCTGAACACCGAAGACCCGCAGCGTATGCGATTGTGGAAGTTGGTGGTCCTGCTTCGGCTGGCCAATGTTTGTCGGATTCAGTCGGGCTGCTGTCCGCTCGATCTGGCCGAGCGGCTCAAGCCAGCGGATGCCGCCGGACGGGTCGACAGCTACGAGGGCGTGTGCGACCTGGTCACCGGCGTCGAGATCAATCACGGCGACAACTCAATCGTGCTGCATGCGATTGCACCGCAACCGATTGATCTGGCGGAAACGAAGACGCCCGACTGCATTCAGGCACCGTTGACGCTCGACGTCCGCGCGGCACTGGAGTATTTGCGGTCGAGGCTGGCCGGAATCGTTGATGAGGTGTCGAGGTATCTCTGGAAGTGCTCGAACTCAAAGATCAATCGTGTTCGTCTGAAACTGGCGGAGCATCCGGAAACAGACAACCCGGCGGCAATGTTCCGCTTCGTCGATCGGGTTTGGGCGCTGCAGATGGCCGCCACGACTTGCGCTACCGAAGGTGCCTGCTACTTCGCGCTGATGTTGCAGCGAATACTGGCAAAGGAGCTCACGGGCTGTCGGGACAACAGCCGCGTTATTCCTTCGTTGAAGAAACGTGTCACAAACAAGCTTCTCGTGGCTCGAGCCGTGCAGCCGTTCAATTTGCTAACGATTCGCCTGAAGGACCGGATTGAGACGTTGATTGCGGACTGGCCGGAGACTGATCCCGTTGATGCGATTCGAGTCCGAGAATTCGAAGCGACGCTCAGGGCGTTCCTGACCGAACGACTCACGGCCTGTCGTGCCTGTGCGGTCTTCGGCACTGAACTGCAGGTCTTCAACGTGATTATCGTCTACGGCTTCAGTCGCAACGTGTTTGAGGCGATTGCAGCCTCCGGATTTCGCGGCCTTGTCTGGTTTGTGCCGATCAGTCCGCTGATGCGGCGTCCGGAAGCCGCGTTTGTGGAGGATCAGGAAGCTCGATCCCCGGAGGCCGGTGAAGATGCCCGACTACTGAATTGGTTCGAAGCCCGCGGACTGTTGCCCGAGGGCGTTTCGGTCCAGGAACTGCCGAATCGAGTTGTGGCAGCGGTCGCTCAAAAGAGGCAAGTCGCGTATCTCGTCGGAACTCGCGCGGTGCTGCGGGCAGTCGATGGCCGGTTCGACTCGTGCCTGTCCTCGGTCGGAAACTCAGCCAATGCCGAGCTGGTGAAAAGCAACGGCGGCGAGGTGATCGTGATCGCGGAGTTGGGAAAGGATGCTAGTTTGGACGAGCAGGCCACATTGCTGACTGCCTGTAGTTTGCTTGATCCGTCACAGCCGCCGCATGAGCGGATTGAGCAGTTGGTTAGCGGACGACGCGTCACCCGGTTCTGCGTGCCCGACGGACGGCTTCGGTGACACGGATGCGTGCAGCGAAGCTCGGCTCGTCAACTCCGGTTGGGTTCATTTCGTTTCGGATTAGCGTGGCGGTATCGTAACTCACGCCGCGCGGTTGAGTCATCGACGGATTGTGCGGTGATCTTGGCCGACACCCGGTCGAACAACGTCTGGTTCCAGGGCATGGCGGTCAAGCGGAAACGAAGACTGTTGAGTGGCGCTTCCTCGATCAGGTTGAGCACGGTCAACTGCCGTAGCATGACGAGCAGTTGGCGCGGATCGAGGAACAGTTCTTCGGCCAGTGCGGTCAGCCCGAAGCGGACATGCGGCGACGTAAAGAACGTCTGCAGAACCTGCGCGGCCAGTTCGTTGGTCGGACAGCCGTCCGCGTTGATGGGAAGTTCGCGATACCACTCGGCGCGCTCGGAGCACGGAACGGGCTCGAGGCCGTCTGTGAAGGGGCGATGGCGCATGGGGGAGGATGTGTTGGAGAAGTGAGAGGCTGGAGAGGGGGTTGCCGACGATGTACTCGTGGATCGAGTGCTGGAGTGACGAGTGCCGGCCGCGAAGGGGGCGGGCTTTTAACTCGAACGCGACAGGCGAGCAACATCAGATTCGCCACTTCGGTCATGAGTCGGAACCGGCAGGAATGACCGAGTGTCGCCATGCGAGGTCTCGTCAAACCCTGGACTGCGTTCCGCCTCGGAAAGAAGACTGAAACCGCAGTCGGATGAGAACTCCGCAAGACCGAGGCACAATTACTCTTCAAACGTGGGGAGTCGGGATTCGGGGTCCGAATCGGCTTCCGATTCCATGTCGGCGATAGGTGGTTCGTCGAACATTTCGTTCAGGAATCGAGATGGCGTTGACTCGCGGAGCTTGCCCCACTTCTTCCGGAACAGCGCGCGAGTCAGAGTCAGCGAGTCTTTGGCTCGTGTGACGCCGACGTAGCAGAGGCGGCGTTCTTCGTCGATGCTTTGTGGCGTCGCGTCTTCGGCGTCGACGGAACGTCGATGAGGCAGCAAGCCTTCTTCGAGTCCGACGAGGTACACGCGATTGAATTCGAGACCCTTCGCGGAGTGGATCGTCATCAAGCGCACGCCGCGTTGTTTGAGTTGCTCATCTTTGTCGGACTCGCTGTCGCGGTCCGAGAGCGTGATGTTGTCAAGAAAGTCGCTCAACGACGGTTCGTCGGTGTTGGAGACGTACTCTTTGACCGTGTCCATCAATTGTTCGACAGTGCCCTGTCGAGCGAGTTGTTGCGTTGGTTCTTTGTATTGCCGCTGGATTTCGAGGTCGTAGTTGATCGTTTCGAGCAACGTGTGAAACGTCTCGGCCATTTGCTTGGGGGCATCGTCGAATCGGCGACGAAAGTCGGCCAGCAGTGCCGCGAAGGCTTCGACGGCCGCGGCGGTTTTGACGGTGAGTTCTTTCTCGTCGCGAAGTTCTGGGACGGATTCGAAGAAGCGAGTTTTACTTTGGACGGCTCGCGCGAGGATCTTCTCGACCGAGGTGTCGCCGATGTTGCGGGCCGGCGTGTTGATGATCCGCAAGAGCGATTGCTCGTCGAGCGGCTGCGAAATGACCCGCAAATACGCCAGCAGATCGCGGACTTCCTTGTTGTCGAAGAACGATCGCTGGCCCAGCAGCACATACGGGACTTTGAAGCGGCGGAGCTGTACTTCGAACACGCGCGGCTGCTCGTTGGTGCGGAACAGGATCGCAAAGTCGTCGGGCTTTGCGCGTTCGTGGCGGAGGTTGAAGTCGATCTCGCGAACGACGGTTTCGGCTTCCATCTCTTCGTTCTCGTACTCGCGATAACGCACCGAACCGGGGAGAGTTCGCGACGCGAAGAGTTGTTTCTCGTGCCGATTGCGGTTGTGCTTCACGAGACTGTTGGCGAGACCGATGATTTGCTCGGTGCAGCGATAGTTTTCTTGCAGGCGGACAACCTTCGTTCCGGGAAAGACCGTCGGGAATCCGAGGATGTGCGCAATATCCGCTCCGCGCCAGCCATAGATCGACTGGT
>SYJG01000240.1 GCA_005798445.1 Planctomyces sp. | reverse complement strand
CTACGAACGCGGCGTGACACTCACCAAGACCGCCCTCCAAAAATACGCTCCTCACATCCAACGCTCCGACACCTTGCCCAAATGGAGCCTGACAATCCGCCCGCAATAACCGGTAGAACATTTCAGACCGGCTGCCTTACTTCCTTGCTGACTTCCTTGCTGAGCAGCACCAACGTCTGCCAGAGTTTTGTGGTCACACCGACGGCAACCTCGGCCCTCAAAAATCACACTGGCGAAACTCGCTCTCTGATGGAAAATCAATTCCAGACTGCGGCAGTATTGGGATTGGGAGCTGGACTTTCGCGACCAGACTTTTGAGAGCATTGAGATCGTGTTCCTGAAGCACATCGAACATCGAGATGAGCATCCACAGGCCAGCCAACAAGGCGGGGGCGGTGTGAGGTTTCTTGCGTCTCATTTGGCTGGCCCATTGGCGGAAAAAGTGCACTGAAGGATTCGGTAGGAATGGAACGAGGCGAATTCTCCTGGAAGCAGTTCACCACGCGACCGTCAATGGTCTCGTTCGAGAACGAACCGAGCCATCTCTTGCAAGCGTCGGCCACGCTCGCCCCACGGGGCGATCACGAGGCAGGCTTCGTCGATCAAGTCGCGGGCCATCTGCCGGCTGCGTTCCAAGCCGATCAGGCCTGGATACGTCAACTTTCCGAGGCCCGCGTCCTTGCCGACTCCTTTGCCGAGCTTGTCCTGCGAGCCGATCACGTCGAGCACGTCGTCGGCAATCTGAAACGCCAATCCGATGCAGGTGCCGTAGTGATCGAGCGTGCCGAGCGTCGCGACATCGGCTTGAGCGATCCGTCCGCCAAGCGTCAGAGCGCTGCGGATCAAGCGGCCGGTCTTGCGGCGATGGATCGACTGGAGGAGTGTCAGGTGCTCCGGCTCATTCGCCCGAAGCGTTACCGACGGGGTTGCTCGCGGATCGGACGATAATTCCCTTTCATCCTCGCTGACACTTCGGGTGAGTGATTCGGCTTCCAGATCCGCGACTTGGCCGCCGACCATGCCACAAGCTCCGGCGGCGAACGCGAGGTCCGCACAGCAGGCTGCTGCGACCGCCGAGGGACGGACATCACGAGCGGTGACCTCGAACGCCAACGTCAGCAATGCATCACCCGCCAGAATCGCCAGCGCTTCGCCGAAGACTTTGTGATTGGTCCGTCGTCCCCGGCGGTAGTCGTCGTCGTCCATTGCTGGCAGGTCGTCGTGAATCAGCGAGTATGTGTGAATCATTTCGATGGCACACGCCGCTGGCAGAGCCTCTTCCGAGCTGCCGCCGCACGCTTCACAGGCCATCAACACCAGCACCGGTCGCAGGCGTTTTCCGCCGGCGAGCAAGCTGTACGACATCGCCTCGCGCAATCGTGAAGGACACTCGTCGCCGAGCCCACCCTCAGGCGTGAGGCTCTTCGCCAATGCCTGCTCGACCTGCGCCTTCCAGCCAGACCAAGACGCTTGCAATGAATCGGGATTGTCGGACATGAGGCGGACCTTCGTCACTACGTTTCGCCAGAACGTGAGCATTTGACCCAAGCCTGCGTTCTGGCGAAGCGCGGCTGCGATTTGTGCTGAACTATTTGTCTGACTTCACTTTGAACTTCACGTTGACCTTGCCTTGGTTGTCGGCCAAGCGATTCCAAGCCTCTTCGCAGCGCAAGAAGAGTTGTCCTTCGCTGGGAGCGACCAAGACCTCGTCGGCTGGGATCGGGAATGGTTCGCTCAGTTCATAGTCGTTGAACAACACCCCAACCAATTGACCGGGTTTGAACCGCGATTCATAGCGCATGACGCTCGGCAATTCTTCGAGTCCTTCGGTTCCATTTTTCGATGCACGTTTCGGCGTCGCGGATTTGGAGGATTTGCCCGGCTTCTCTGGGTCCGGTTTTGGAGCCGGCAACTCGGCACCGAAGGGAGTGAACTCCGGACCATCGGCCGACAGACTCCAAGTCCCCTCGGCGGTGACTTCGATCTCGTCGCCGGCCTTGACCTGTAACCGCGACGCTTGCCACCCGTGTTTGGCCTCGACGACGCAGGTGACGGGCAATGTCGCGGTCACGGAGCGAAATTTTGTCTTCCAGTCCCAGGCGGTCAGCGTGACCTCGTAGCCCAAGTCGAAGTGCTGGAGAAAAAACAAATACTCGAACGCAATCTCCTGCGACATGGAACCGTAGACGCGCTCGAACGTGGCGTCGGGTTGATCGGCCAAGATGCCCAATCCCAGCGGTCGGAAGCGGTCGTAGTAATTCGGATTGTTCGCAAGCAGATGACAGAGAGCCCAACGCCATGCGTAGTTCTGCCACGAGTCGCCGGTTTGCTCGCGACCGTTGACAATTGCTCGGAGCGACTTCGGTTCGACACTTCGCAGGTACTTCACGATGTGGGGCAGGCAATGGACGCGAGATTCTCCCTCGCGCCAACAGTGCCCCATCTCGGCCATGCCTTCAGAGTACCACGTCGGTCCTGCTCGGCCAAAGTTCTGATGACAGTAGGCGTGGACCGCTTCATGTTGCGGCACGCCTCGATCGGCGATCGCGTACACTCGCGACTTGGCGGCCAGCAACTTGCCCGTCTGCCGATTCACGGAACCGCTCGTGATGGTGATTCCCGCCCGCTGCTCAATCGAGTCACGACCAGGCCGCTCCAGCGAATTGGGCGGCCAGACCTCCAAGTCCCGTACCACGAACATCTCGATCGTCTGTTTGTTTGGTTTGCCCCAATACTTCGAAATCAATACCAGCATGGCTTCCAAACGCTTGAGCAATTCGTTGGCTTCGTCAGCGGGCAAGTCGGAATGCACCAGGAAATTCGACGAGCGATAGTCTCGTGGCCCATTCGACGGAGCGGAGTCCGCCTTCTTGCCCTTCTCTTTGCCGTTCGACTTGTTGCCGTTCGACTTGGCAGACGTTTGAGCCGACACGAAATCCGGCAAAGCGAGGACTGCCAAGACCACCAGAAGCATCGTGAGAAATCGACGAGCCGTCGCCGTTCGCGACCAATTGGTGAATCGTGATGGGTTGATGTTCATTTCCCTCAGCTCTCCGCGCAGCGACGGATTGGTCGCCGGACACCAGAGTCGCGGGACTTTCAGCGGTTTGCAACGTCAATAGAATCCTGCCCACCGACAACTTGAATTTCCCGCCAGAGGAGTTCCACCGCGTGTCCCCAGATTCTTTGCCGCGAGCGATGTTGATCACCGCCGATTTCGCTGAGTTGCGTCGCCGAGTCGCTGCGGCCCGACATGCCGGCCAGCTCATCGGCTGCGTGCCGACGATGGGCGCGCTGCACGCCGGACACGTCAGTTTGATGCAACAGGCTCGTGCGGAATGCGACGTCGTCATCGTGACGCTGTTCGTGAATCCGAAGCAGTTCGGGCCGCAGGAAGATTTGCAGAAATATCCTCGGCCCTTCGAGGCGGACGGTGACAAGTGCCGCACGGTCGGAGTCGATCTGCTGTTTCAACCCGACGTCCGAGCGATGTACCCCGTCCAATTCGCGACACACGTCGCGGTCGATGGGCTGACGGCTGCGTGGGAGGGAGCAGTCCGGCCGACTCATTTTCGAGGGGTCACGACTGTCGTCGCAAAGCTCCTGAATCTGACTCAGCCGGACAAGGCGTACTTCGGCCAGAAGGATTTTCAGCAGCAAGCGATTATCCGTCGCATGTGCCGCGATCTCGACATGCCGACTGAGATCGTCACTTGTCCGACAGTGCGTGATTCCGACGGACTGGCTCTGAGCAGTCGCAATGTTTACCTCAACCCCAGCGAACGAGCGTCGGGGCTGTCGCTGTATCGAGCTCTGTGTTTGGCTCGCGACAAGCTGCGGGCGGGTGAGAAAAACCTGGCCGCGATTCGTCTGGCCATGCGAGCGGAAATGGAACAGACTCCCGACGTCGCCGTCGATTACGCGACGATCGCCGATCCCGAGTCGTTGGTCGAATTGAGCGAACCGCAATCGCGCATGGTCGCGCTGGTGGCGGCTCGCGTGGGACCGACGAGACTGATCGACAATCTGTTGATCCCGTGAACTTGAATTACACCCCACCGGGCTTGCCCCATTGGTATCTACACAACTCTGCGGACTCCATGAAAAATGTGTCCGCCTCACCTCTGCGCTCTTCGCTTCTCTGCGATAATAAGGCAGTTTCCGTCACTTTTACCGCAGAGGAGCGAAGAGCGCAGAGATGTCGAAATTGCCGATCATCTTGAGTAGTGTAGATACCAATAGCACAAGGCCGGTAGGGGCAAGGATGGAGACACCATGCGGCCGATTTTGTTCCGCATACCGCTCGATGGATCGCTCGACCTGGGGCCGCTCGGCAAATTGCCGGTGTTCGGCTTCGGATTGCTGTTCGGCGTGTGGCTGGCGATCGGATTGTTCTTCTGGTTTCGAGCACGCCGCTCCGGAGGCACAGCTCCGCTGGCCGGCGATCTCGTGACCTTTGGCCTGGTTGGCACAGCACTCGTGCTCGCTCCGTCCATCGCGGCGCGGTTCGGTCCGAATCCGGGAATTCCGATTTTCGGTTACGGGCTGATGATGTGCCTGGGCTTCGTCTCCGCGACTCTGTTGGCCGCGCGTCGAGCGACCAAGGTCGGCTTTCCTCCCGAAACGATTTGGGATTTGACGTTTCCGTTTTTGATCTCTGGAGTCGGCGGCGCGCGTCTGTTTTATCTGATCCAGCATGGCGACCGAGTCTTCGCCAATTGTCAGTCGGCATCCGACTATTTGATCGCGGCCATCGCGTTGTGGGACGGCGGACTGGTGTTGTACGGTGGCTTGATTGCCGGAGCGGTCGTGTATTGGAGGTTCTGCCGCTCACGAAATCTGGAGGCGTGGAAACTGGGTGATCTGATCGTGCCGTCGGTTTTTCTGGGAATCGCATTTGGGCGGTTCGGCTGTTTCTTGTTCGGCTGCTGCTTCGGAGATCGGTGCGAGCTGCCCTGGGCGGTCGAGTTTCCGGTGGACAGTGTTCCGTTCAAGGCTCAGTTGGAGCGGGGATTCTTACCGGACGATGCGGCCGCAAGCTTACCGATTCATCCGACACAGCTTTACAGCGTCATCGACGGCGTGCTGCTGTGTTTGCTGACGCTGGCGTACTACCCGATTCGAGCACGCGATGGTTCCGTCGTCACGCTCGCGTTGCTGACGTATCCCGTGACGCGGTTTTTCATCGAGCGTCTGCGTGGCGACGAAATGGGCCAATTCGGGACGTCACTGACGATCGCGCAGTGGATCAGCCTGGCGATGTTGGCCGGCGGTATCGGGCTGGCAACCATGCGGCCACCGCTGCTGAGACACTCGCCGGGTTGAACGTCGGACGCGGAGTTGGCATCCTGCTCTGCGGAATTCTCCCTTTCGCCAGCAGGACGCACGCCTCATCTTGGACGAACCTCGCGCCGAACGCAGTGACCAGGAATTGATCGCCGCCGCGCTGGCACGCGACACGGCCGCGTTTGGTGAGTTGGTTTCCCGCTACCAGAACCGGCTGTACGGCGCGCTGATCCACATGACCGGCTCGGCCGAGGACGCGAAAGACGTCGCTCAAGAGGCTTTCGTGCTGGCCTTCCAAAAGCTGGCGTCGTTTCGAGGAGACTCGCAGTTCTACTCGTGGTTATTCCGCATCGCGATGAACGCCTCGGTCAACTTTCGTCGCAAGAATCGCTCGATGGGTGCGTCCATCGACGCAACGAAGGAGCGAGTCGGACTCGAACCGACGGACCCACGCCGCGACACACAGCCCGATCAGCCGATGGAACAAGCCGAACGCCAACGCATCGTTCGCGAGGCTCTCGCGCAGATGACCGAAGAGTTCCGCATCCCGCTGGTCATGGCCGAGATGGAAGAAATGAAGTACGAAGAAATTGCAGACCTGCTGAAGTGCCCGATCGGCACCGTCCGTAGCCGCATCCATCGCGGCCGCCTGGAACTCCGCGAGAAGCTGCGGCGACTGCTGAAGAACGAAGAAGAGTTTTCGGAAGGCGAAGCCGCAATGTAGACGAGTCACTCCGTGACTCGAATTGCATTCCGCTCACGGAGTGACCGGTCTACGTTGGCTGCGTTGCGTCGGCGAATGATGCTCGCAACAGCAGGTGCATCTCGACGAACTGAATGCGTCGGATCAAGTTGATCTGCCGAGCATCCGCCTCGCGAGCGGCCGCTTCACACCAATCGACGAATGTGGACACATTCCAGCCAGTTGGCGTTCCGAGCTTCACTCGCCAGCGGCGTGCGGACTCCGAGTCATCGGCCGCGATCAATTCGTCGGCCCGCTGAGCGAGTTCTGGAATAATCGGATGCTGGCCGACTCGGCGAAACCAGTACTTCGAGTTGCCGTAGTCTGGCTCCTGGCGGTGCATGATCGCGTGCCAGAAGTTGCCGCAGCGGTGACGGCCTTCATCCTCAATTGACTGCGACTGTCGATGGCTGGCGTCGGCATCGCCGTGCAGCAGCCACAAGCCGGCCAGCACAGCGGTCGCGTCGGCCGGCGAAACCACCTCGTCGCACAGGTCGCTCAGCCGAGTCAGCTTCAGTTCGCCGAACAGCCAATCCAATTCGCGGCGTGGCGGAGACGACAACAACTCCGGCAACCAGTCCGCGTTGTTGCCTGTTGCTGTCGAGACAAACTCGTCATTCGCGGACGCCGGTTGAATGGCGAGACTGGCTCCCGATTTCGCGAGTTCGACCAAACAGTGCCACAAGGCAAACTCGGATGTGCCGTCCGCGAGTCGCAACGCTCGTTGAATCGAGTCATTCGAACGTGTGATGAGACAGGACGTCATCGGAGGTCGAATGGCCAACGATGCCAAGCGACTCGGCAGCAGTTGCCAAGTCTCGGCGAAGTTGGCTCCGAGCAAATCGGTCGCTTGCGAAATCATCACGGCTGATGAGTCAGCGTGCCCACGCATCGTGGTCAGCGCCGTTTGCCAAGTCGCATCGGTCAACCGCGCGCGAGTGGTTGCAATCGCCAGAAAGCCCTCGGATTCCACACACAACAAGTCCGCACAACGAGTCGCAGAGTCGAAGTCCAACGGCATTTTTTGCCTCTCAAAAGAGCTTCTGAAAACAATTGCAGGATTCACGAAAAGTCGTGTTGACCCGTTTTTGGAGAAGTCATATTGTCCGCCCGCCTTGGACGGAACGAACAAAAACGGAACGTCAAAGACAACACAATTCGCAATCGCCTCCCGGAAGTAGCCAGTGTCCTTCGCCCCCCTGGGACCAGCTGCTTCCGGGATTTTTCTTTTGCATTGGGCGAGCGGAGGGTGTGAACCCTCCGAGTTCGTCAAGCTCACGAGCGAACTTCGTGACTCGGAGGATTGACATCCTCCGCTCGCCTCATCAATCCAAGTCCGCCAATTGGCTCGTGCTGTCCGACTTCGCGATGACGACCAGTCCCGATTCCGTGACGATGAAGCCGCGAGCGCGATCCTGATCGTGGTTGAATCCGATCTCCATCCCTTCCGGAACCTGCACACCTTTGTCGAGGATTGCTCGACGAACGCGAGCGTGCCGGCCGATCGTGACGTTGCTCAGCAGGATCGATTCGCGGACGTCGGCATAGCTGTTGATCCGCACGTTCGGCGAGAGAATCGAACGCTCGACCCGGCCGCCGGACACGATGCAGCCCTGGCTGACCAAGCTGTCGAGTGCGAGTCCGGCTCGCGGCTGATTCTCGTACATGTCCGCGAAGACAAACTTCGGTGGTGGCAACGGAGCGTGGTAGGTGCGGATCGGCCAGGAGGTGTCGTACAAATTGAACGGCGGCTGGACGGCGATCAGGTCCATGTTCGCCTCGAACAGCGCATCGAGCGTGCCGACGTCACGCCAATACTGAGCCTGATTGGTGTCGCGATCACGGAAGGGAAACGCTCGCACACGATGCGTCGAGACGACTTTGGGAATGATGCTCTTGCCGAAGTCGTGGGCGCTGGCCTGATTCGTCTCGTCGTTGCAGAGCTGCTCGAACAGAAACTTCGTGTTGAAGACGTAAATTCCCATCGACGCCAAACAGCGTCCGGGGTCGCCGGGAATCGGATCTGGGTCAGCCGGCTTCTCGCGGAAGTTGACGATCCGCCGATCCGAGTCGATCTGCATCACGCCGAATTGGTGCCCGTCTTTCAGGTCCACTGGCAGGCAGCCGATGGTCAGATCGGCTCCTGAGTCGATGTGATCGTGGAGCATCTCCGAATAATCCATCTTGTAGATGTGATCGCCGGAGAGGATCAGCACATACTTCGAGCGGGCTTTCTCGATCGAGTAGATGTTTTGATAGACCGCGTTGGCGGTGCCGGAATACCACTGCTCGCCGATTCGCTGCTGAGGCGGCAGGATGTCGATGAACTCATCGAGTTCGCGGCAGAGAAATCGCCACGCCAGATTGATGTGCCGGTCGAGGCTGGCCGCTTTGTACTGCGTCAGCACCAGAATCCGCCGCAGCCCGCTGTTGACGCAGTTCGACAGCGTGAAATCGACGATGCGATAGCAGCCCCCAAAAGGGACCGCCGGCTTCGCGCGGTCGCGAGTCAGCGGCATCAGCCGCTCTCCCTTGCCTCCGGCCAGCAGTAACGTCACGACGTCTCGCATCCGCTGCCTTTTTCAATGAGTGACCCCGAGTGCTGTGGGCAGATTATGGAGACTTCATCCGCCGGAGCAATTCACTCGCGCCTCGTTTGCTGCAACCCGCGCTGTTCGCCTATTGTTCGCGCCCCGTAGGTCAGCCTTTCCGGGCTGACCCGAACGCTTCCCACAACATCCATCGCGCAGCCAGTCAGCCTGGAAAGGCTGACCTACGAGGAGTCTCCAGTGTCTGATCATCCCGAACATGTCGTCATCATCGGCTCCGGCCCCGCCGGCTGGGCCGCCGCCATTTATGCCGCGCGAGCCAGCCTCAATCCGCTCTGCATCGAAGGGGCGATGACCGAAGAAAACCGCATCAAAGGGACGCTCCCAAAAGGCCAACTCGCGCTGACCAGCGAGGTCGAAAACTATCCCGGTTTCCCGGCCGGCAATCTCAACGAGTACCTCAAGACGGCGATCAGCGACAACCGCAAGATGATGCTCAACCCGGACGCCTCGCACGGCATCGACGGCCCGGACCTCGTCGAATTGATGCGGCAGCAAGCCACGAACTTCGGCACACGAGTCATCACCGACGACGTCGTGGATGTCGATTGCAGCCAGCACCCGTTCGTTCTGAAGACGCTCGAAGGCCAGACCATTCGAGCATTGTCGATCATCATCGCGACCGGTGCGCGAGCCAACTACCTCGGCCTGGAAAGCGAAGACCGATTTAAGAATCGCGGCGTCTCGGCCTGTGCGGTCTGTGACGGCGCGCTGCCTCGCTTCCGCAACAAGCCGCTCGTCGTGGTCGGTGGCGGTGACAGTGCGATGGAAGAGGCCAGCTATCTCTCGAAGTTCGCCTCAAAGACCTTCCTCGTCCACCGCCGTGACTCCTTCCGAGCCAGCAAGATCATGGCCGAACGAGTCCTCAAGAATCCAAAGATCGAAGTGAAATGGAACTCGACCGTCGCTGAAGTCCTCGGCGACGACAAGGCCGGAGTCACCGGAGTCCGCCTGCAAAGCACAGTCGATCCGTCGAAGACTGAGCAACTCGATTGTTCCGGCTACTTCTGTGCCATCGGCCACACTCCGAACACCGACTTCCTGAAAGGCCAGCTCAAGTTGACCGACAAGAAATACATCGTCTGGACGACTCCGCAGCGCACCTACACGACCGTTGAAGGGGTCTTCGCCGCTGGCGACGTCGCCGATGACTACTACCGCCAAGCCATCACCGCTGCCGGCAGCGGATGCCAAGCCGCCCTCGACGCCGAACGCTGGCTCGCCGCCAAAGGTTTCGAGTGATGTCCGGCCGAATGCCGTGAGCCGAAAACCGATCGCCGTTATCTCACTTTTTTGGAATGACCTCCATGCTCACGAAAGAAGGCTGTCTCGCCCGACGTGCCCGACTTTGGAATGTGGTCCCGCACGACGTCGAGTGGCTGCTGATCGCCGATCCGAGACATGTCAAATATCTCGCGAACTTTTGGATTCCGCCGTTCAGCTTCTCCGGCGGCGAGCGTGCGTTGTTGCTGCTTGAGCGAGGTGGCAAAGCGACTTTGCTCGGCGACAACTTTTCTTTGAAGTCGGGAGTCGGCGAGGCGTTCGTCGATGACGAAGTGGTCGAGAAGTGGTACGACCATCAGCACTCGGTCGCGAACCGCGATCACGTTTTGTTCCGAGCGTTGCTGCAAGTCGCCGG
The DNA here is from genome assembly GCA_005798445.1 of Planctomyces sp. Classification (GTDB taxonomy): domain Bacteria; phylum Planctomycetota; class Planctomycetia; order Planctomycetales; family Planctomycetaceae; genus SXKJ01. Next base: position 32,946 of record SYJG01000240.1, on the reverse strand, counting down.
CAAGCTGCGTGGCCGCAAGGGAGCGATCGAAGCCGAATGGCTGCCAGTCGGAGCACGCGATGCGATCGGAGTCGGCGATGCCGAGTTGGTTCCCGCCGCAGTCGGTTCGTTGATTCGCAATCTGCGCCGACGAAAAGAGCCGGACGAGATCGCGTTGCTCGAAACTTGCATGCGCGCCACTGACGTGGGACATGCGTGGGCTCGCGAAAACGTGAAGCCGGGCATGACCGAGTTGGACGCCTACATCGGCGTGCAGTCTGCGGTTCTGGCGGCAGCCGGCCGAGTCGGACTCATCTACGGCGACTTTCGCGCGAACAGCCCAGCCCAGCCGAAGTCCGGCGGATTGCCAACGACTCACGCGATGCAACCGGGCGAGCTTTTCGTCCTCGACTATTCGGCCGTGTTGGAAGGCTATCGCAGCGACTTCACGAACGTCATCGCCATCGGCAAGCCGTCCACTCAGCAGCGAGAAGTCTTCGCCGTCTGTCAAGCTGCGATGGCCGCCGCAGAGAAAGTTCTCAAAGCCGGAGCACGAGCCGCCGATGTCTACGCCGCCGCGAGTGCTCAATACAAATCGTCGCCATTCGCAGCGCAGGGCTACGACCACCTCACCCATCACGCTGGTCACGGCATCGGACTCGCGCATCCCGAACCACCGATTCTCGTGCCGCAAAGCGACGACGTGCTCGAAGCGGGCGACGTCGTGACGCTTGAACCCGGCCTGTACGTCGAGGGCGTCGGCGGAGTCCGCATCGAACACAATTATCTCATCACCGAAACCGGCTACCGCCGACTGAGCAACCACACGATTGCTCTGGATTGAAAATGAAAAAGAAGTTCACCACAGAGACACAGAGGGCACAGAGGAGTGCGTTTTCACTCGGTGCTCTCTGTGTCTCTGTGGTGAATTCTCAACAGGACTGACCAAACATGCTCGACCTGCAATTCGTCTGTGAGAACCGTGAAGCCGTCGAAGCGAACTGCCGCAATCGCGGAGTGACTGTTGATCTCAGCCAGCTCACGGCGCTGCGCGACCAACGCAGCAAGTTGATCGTTGAGGGGGACAACCTGCGGCGTGACCAGAAAGAAATCTCGGCACAGATTCCGAAGACGAAGGACGCCGATGAGAAGCAACAGCTCATCGCGAAGGGCAAGGAACTGCGTGAGGCAATCTCTGCCAACGAGAAGCAGGTCGCCGATGTCGAACCGCAACTGCGCGATGTCCTGATGGGCATCCCGAACATGACGCATCCCGATGCTCCGCTCGGCCAGGAAGCGGACAGCAAGGTGCTGCGAGTTGTCGGAGAGATCAAGAAGTTCGACTTCAAAGCTCTCGATCACGTCGCACTGGCCGAGAAGCACGACCTCATCGACCTCGAGGCGGGTGCTCGCGTCACGGGGCACGGGTTTTACTTTTTGAAGAACGAAGCGGTGCTGCTCGAACTGGCGTTGATTCAGTACGCCGTCAGCAAACTCCGATCCGCAGGGTTCACGCTGCACACGACACCCGACCTCGCTCGCATGGAGGTGCTTGAAGGAACCGGATACCAGCCACGCGGCCCGGAGACGCAGATTTATTCGATCACGGGAACCGATCTCAGTCTCGTCGCGACCGCCGAGATTACGCTCGGCGGCATGTTGAAGGATCACATTCTCGACGTTGACAAGCTGCCGCTGAAGGTCGCCGGCATCTCGCACTGCTTCCGCACGGAAGCCGGTGCGCATGGCAAAGCGACGAAGGGTATCTATCGCGTGCATCAATTCACGAAGGTCGAGATGTTCGGCTTCACCGCGCCGGACGTCGCCGAGTCCGACAAGTTCCACCAGCTCATCCTGAGCATCGAGGAAGAGATCTTCCAAGGCTTGGGCATTCCGTACCGAGTGCTCGACATCGCCAGCGGCGACCTGGGCGGGCCGGCCTATCGAAAATTCGACCTCGAAGCCTGGATGCCCGGCCGCGGCGAAGCGGGCGAGTGGGGCGAGATCACCTCCGCCTCGAACTGCACCGACTTCCAAGCTCGTCGCCTAGGCATCCGCTGCAAGCTGCCGGACAAGAAGGGAACGCAGTTCGTCCACACGCTCAACGGCACCGCCGTCGCGATCACGCGAGCCATGATCGCCCTGCTCGAAAACCATCAACAGGCAGACGGCAGCATCGTCATCCCGGAAGTGCTGAGGAAGTGGATGGGGATTGAGCGGATCGGGTAGGCGATTCATGAGGGGCTGGGAAACTGTCTTTGATTGAGGATCAAGGACTGTGGTATGTTGGCGTTGCGTCAGATGCAGCCATCAACCTTCAGGAGAATCGAAATGCAGTTGCAGACCTTTGACGAGACAGTACTCACCTTCAAACACCGTACTCCGTTTCGCCCGTTTACGATCGCGCTGGTCAACGGTGACCGCGTCGAGGTGGATCATCCCGAAGCGATCGTCGTCCGTGATGGAGTGGGCCTGTATGCTGGCCCTGGCGGAGTGCCCGTGGTCTTTGACCACGAAGGTGTTAGCCAAATCATCGGTGATCTGATGCAGCCTTCGAGCAATTGATGGTCACTGCAAGCTGCCGGACAAGAAGGGGACGCAGTTCGTCCACACGCTCAACGGCACCGCCGTCGCGATCACGCGAGCCATGATCGCCCTGCTCGAAAACCACCAACAATCCGACGGCAGCATCGTCATCCCGGAAGTGCTGAGGAAGTGGATGGGGATCGAAAAGATCGACTGACGTTGGGTGGGTCGAGCATCGCGAGACCCACGACCGCGAATCCCATTGTTGGGTCTCGATGATGCGATCCCTAAACGTGTCCCAGCCCGTCGCCAGTAGCTCTGCACTGGAAAGTCTATGCGATTTGTTTACCGAGCGAGCTGTGTTGTGATTGTGCTCTCCATGATGACGACGGCTTACGCCGACATCACTCCGCCGGGCCATAGAGGCGTGTCGCATCAGTTGGTTTTTGAAAACTCGGAGGCACTTCGATCGCATCGCTTGGTTGCGGCACCGATACGAGGGTTCGGCGGAGCTGTCGAAATCGAGCCAGGTCAACCGTTTCGTTTTTCGACCAAATACGGCACGAGGTTCTATGTGGTACCTCGCGAAGTCGAAGGTTTGCCAGACTTCGACCGAGAACTTTACAGAGCATGGCCCTCCACGAAGCCACCAGTGACAGAAATCAATGCCGTGCCGATGGCGAGTCGAGTTGAGTCAACAATCACGACATTGAGGCTCGTCAGCGTCGATTCTGCGGAGCCTGTCATCGAAATCGTTGAACACATCGAACACCAGTCGAGCTTGATACTTGAATTGGTTCCTTTGGCGGTTGCATTTGTGATGGGAAGTTGCGTCTGCATCTATGTGTATCGGAAGACACGCCGCAGCAGTGCGACAGCGGCAACTTCGCTAAAAAAGGAATCGTCGTGAGCCTGTATGTCACGGCACTTGTGCTGACACTTGCAGCCGAGTTAATCGTCGGTGCGTTTTGGCTGTGGATCACGGGGTTGAGGTTGCCGGTGCGGGATTGGGTGCTGTGTATTATTGGGCTTAACCTCGTCAGCCACTCATTGGCCTGGGCGATCATCGCGTTTGGGCATGGAAGCTTCTGGCCGATCGAATGCGGCGTGACCCTGTTTGAAGCTTGTGGCCTGAAAGTGATCCTGGGTCAAAGATGGAAGAACGCCGCTCTGCTGAGCCTTTCAATGAATATGACGACCATCTTCATCGCCACAATGCCCCTTGTGCTCGGTCGGGAGACCCGCGCCGAACGCCGTTATTCCGATTACGCGACGGTCGGTTCCCATTTTCCTGGCACAATGATGGCCTCGCCTTCACCTGGCCACGGGGGCATGGTGATCGCGACGGCGGTGAGTGGCTCGTCGTCCAGGGAGCGGAATTGGAAGTGAGTCTTCAGCGGGATCGTGAGGCAAACACCCGGTTCCAGGGAGACGATCTCTTCGCGGTCCGCTTGCTTGCGCCACATTTCACCGCGACCGGACAGGCAGAACCAGATCTCCTCGACGGTTCGATGAGTCACTGCTTTCGACGTTTGACCGGGAGACAACTCAAAGTGAGCCATCCCGCCGCCGCTCAGTCCGAGCAAGATGCGCACTCCCGATCCATCCGGGGCAATCACATCGGGATTGGCTGGCAATCGCATGGTGCGGAACTCTGTCATTGGACCTGACCTTTGCCTGAAAATGAGTGTCGTCTGCAACCACAAATTATTTCCCACGCGATGTGAGACCTGACATGGCCGGAGAAGGGGCTGGTTCCGAATTGAAAAAACTTTGCCTGGATCAATTTCTGAAGCTGAGCTCGATTGCGGTCACTGGAGGACACGCCAAGTTCATGATTCAGAACGGGGAAGTCCGAGTGAACGGTGAGATTGAAACACGGAGACGCCGGAAATTGGTGGTCAACGACCTTGTGGAAGTTGGCGGCAAACGACTGACAGTGCAAAGTGCCGAGTGACTTGACTGTCGCAAGGCGAGCCGCAAGAGTCCCGTCCTCTTCGACGTGCCGTCGTGAGTCACAGGGTCAGGCTTCGCGGGGCGTCGGTTGCGAGCAAACGGATTTGATTCGTCGGTGGTCGCGCAGATGAGAGCCTTCGTGGCTCGCAGGCTGGCTGGGAACTCAGCCTGAGCGACACCGCCTCATACGAAGTCGTTGGCGGAGACGTCGCGCGCTTCATGGTCGGCATGTCGGTCGTCGCTTTGCGGCGGCGGTCTCGCTGGCAGGACGAAGGAAACGGAATTCATGCTCACTAGCCTGACCTTGTTGTTGCTGATGGATCCCGCCGTCGGCGTGCAGCCGCAACAACTGACTGCAAATCTGCCCTCGCATTTCACCAGTTACACGCTGGCGTATCGTGAGGCTCAGCGGTCGAAAAAGCCGCTTCTTGTCGTGCTGAATCCGGGAGGAGACTCTGCCGAAGTTCCCGTGCATTTGAAAGACGTCCGCAAGACAGCGCAACGTCGCAAGTTGTTGGAACGGTTTGTTGTCGTCGAGGTCGACACATCGACCAGCCATGGCCAGACGGTTCACAAGCTGTTTGAGAACAAGCCGCTGCCGCATGTGGCGGTGATTGAACGCGAGCAACAGTGGCAGGTCTTTCGCACGAGCCGCAAGCTGCAAGGTGAGGACTGGAACAGGATCCTCCAGACATTTCAGAACGGAGACCGCACAGCCTCGTTGAATCTCGAAGTTCAATTGCAGTGCCCCACCTGATTGTGAACCGCAATGCGCGCCCGTGTGGCGAGCCTTCTCGGACAGGAGTGAACACGGAGGAATCGTTGCGGAAGGAGTCTGCGACGGGTGAAGGGACTCACCGAAGGGGGGCGGCTGCACGCCCCCCTTTTTGTTGCGCCGTTGGTTCGCGTTTGCTCAGGTTGCGCTAGAATCTCCACACAGATTGTGGACAAGGACAGCAGGTGAGTTGATCACGAAAGGTTGAGCGTGAGCGATAGAAATTGGCGACCGCGTGTGTTGGTGCTGCCGCTGGCGGCGGCGGTCATCGTGGGGCTGGTGGCCTTCAAACTTTCCCTACCACCGCAGCAGCGTTCGACGGGAACGCTCGATGAGCGGCGGCCGGCTCCCAAGTTTTTGGCGCTCGACAGTGACAACAAGCTTCTGAAGTTCGAACGATATCTCGGCCGCCAGGAGGTGCTGTTGATCTTCTTCGACGGCGAAGCGGGGGCCGATCGGGATCCAGTGCTGTTGCGAGCACGACAGCAGTATCCCGAACTCAAGCGTCGCGGTGTGCAGGTTTTGGGAGTCAGCGCCGCGATCCCGCAGTACAATCGGCAGGCGATGGAACGGAGCGGTCCGTTTCCCTTCCCGTTGTTGTCCGATCCGGAGTTTCTCACTCACCGTCTTTGGGGGCGCTACGACGAGGACCGAATGGAGACTCAGACCGGAGTCTTCTGGATCGACCGCGCGGGGCAAGTGGCTTGGTCGAGCAAATCTCCGCGACCGGAGGCGGACCTCGATCGACTGCTGCCGCCGTTGAAAGAATCCTCTTCTTCAGAAACGAAGTGACATGTCCGAGTCTGTTCCCGATCAATCCGACGACGGTTCGCAGCGATTCGGAAATTCGCCGCGCGAGTTTTCCGGGACGAAGGTGATGCTCGGCATTTTCGTGCTCGCGATTGCGGCCTCGGCGAGCGTTTGGATTTTCTCGTACTACCACGCGAAGCCGTTTCAGCCGCTACAGACCGCGATCCATCGAGCGTTCCCGAAGGCGTATCCACAAGTGCAGGGGGGACAGCGGCGAATGCACCGCAACACGCCGAAGACTCTGCGGATCACCATGCAAGTCGGTTTCGATCCTGAACCTCGCGAAGCGGACGAGCAAGTCGTAGAAGTGGTTGCTCGTTTGGAGGAACTGGCTCGGCAGTACCTCGACTTTCCGAGCTACGAGATCTTCGAAATTCATCTGGTGCGGCGAGTGCCGGAACACAAATCGAAGACACGCACGGTGACGTACGAGATCGCAAAGTCAGTCAACGTTCCGAAGTGACCTACGACGACAGGAAGCCTCGTTCGCGGAGCTCTTGGACGTTGTCGGGGGCGCTGGCCATGACTCGCTCGGTCGTGTACTTCAGCAGCGCGACTCCGCCGAGCTTCGGTGGGGCAGTCAGGATCGCCACGCGGTCTTCGTCCTCTTGGTCGAGCTGCTTGTTGAGCTTCTCGACAATCTCCTCGACGCTGTCGCTGACCAGCTTTTTCTCGGTGGATGAGTTGCGGATCTTGAGATTCGAAAACGCCGCCGTGCGGGCCATCAAAAATTGAACGAAGTCGGCCTCGTCGTTTTCCTCGAAGAAGTCCTCGAACTCCGGCCGCATGTTGTCGGGGGTGATGATCAGCGGACGGCTGACTTTGACTTCCCCCTTCGTGACGCTGACGGTCGCTCCGGGCTTCCGGCCGCCGCAGACGAGGAAGTACGGCAAGTCGGAGACGTCGAAGGTGAACAGCCCTTGCTGCACCGGACGGGCGATCTCGACCGCATGCCAAGCTCTCATGAAGCGGGCTTCGTCGTCGAAGGGGTTGAACAACATTGTTTGTTTCCGTTGGGGAGCCATCATCTCTGGCGGCACCAACTGGGCACCGGGAGTCGACAACAACACGCGATAGTTGAGTTGGACTGGCGTCATCTGACAAGCCCTCTCGTAGTGACTGCCGAGAATCCGGTGGCCCGTACCTTTGGCAGTTTGACCTGGTCAGCCGCAAAGTCCGTGCCCAGAGCGGAACACCTTGGCGAGGTGTTTGACAAGAAAACGGTTCGTGCGGCATAGTTCTGCTGCTCGAGGGCTGTGCGATGTTCGCCGGCCATCGTTTCAAGGGATTGTTCACGAGTTGCAAGTCGAGGAGAAATCACAGCATGAGCGGACCGATCGTTCGGACAGGTACGACCCCGGAATTCTGGAAGAATTGGGATCAGGTCTTCGGCGGAAAAAAGAAGAGCACGTCCTCCGCGGCCCCGAAGGCTGCCAAAAAGAAGGCGACCAAAGCCGCCGCCGCGCCAAAAAAATCAGCAAAGAAGTCCGCCAAAAAGGCAGCAAAGAAGAAGTAATGCGACCGGGCCGTGAATGTCCAAATCCCAAAATCCAATGCCCAATGAAATCCCAAATCTCAAGGTCCAAGAGACTTCGCCGCGAGACCTTTGGTTTTGGACCTTGGGATTTTTTGGGGCATTGGGTTTTGGAGATTGGGGTTTCTCGCTCAGAGAGCCACACATGCGTCATTGACTCTGTTACGCGGAACGCATCGTGACCGAGCGTCGTTCCAAGTTGCTCGTCGTCGCGGCGGTCTGGCTTAGCTTCCTGCTTGTGTCGCTCGTCTCTGCGCCGATCCCGGCGGTGAATGAGCCACACTACCTCGCGATGGCGAGGCACTCTTGGAACCCAGCTTGGTGCGCGGACGATCTCTACTTGTCGTCGTTCCCAGCGCACCAAGTTTTCTACTGGACCTTTGGCTGGCTGACGCTGTGGTTCGACTTCGCAACGCTCGCGTTTCTCGGACGAGCGATCAGCCTGGCGATGGTTGCCGCCAGTTGGACTTCTCTCGCCACTCGTCTACAACGTGATGAGTCGGAGCCTTCGTCGCCGCGTGTATCAACGTTGCTCTCGGCGTGGTTGTTTCTCGGGTTGCAAGCGATCGGCAACTTGTCGGGCGAGTGGCTGATCGGAGGATTTGAATCGAAGGTCGTCGCATACTCGCTGGTGTTTTGGTCGATCGGGGCGATGCTCCATCGACGATTGCTCACCGCAGCCGTATTCGGCGGAGCGGCAATCAGTTTTCATCCGATCGTTGGGCTTTGGCATCTGGCTGCGATGGGTCTTGCCGAACTCGTTCGGTTTGACTTCGAACTTTCGCGATGGCGGCGTTGGTTGATCGCAACCGTTTTGCTGGTGCTTGTGGCTCTGCCCGGACTTTGGCCAGCCCTCGAGATGCTGCGTGCGTCGAATGCTAGCACCAGTGTGATTGCCAACTACATCCAGGTGTACTACCGGCTGAAGCATCACCTTGACCCGATGGACTTCGCGGTCGCGAATTACGTCACCTACGGAACGCTGGGGGTGGTGTGGTTGAGTCTGTGGTGTTGGCGGCGTCGACACACAAGATCACGGGATGATCGCTGGTGGATGGGTTACGTCGTCGCGGCCGCTCTGTTTGTCGGAGTGGGATTGGTCGCGGGATTGGGGCCACGCCCGCAACCAGCGAATCTGCTGACTGAGCCTCATTGGCGGATGGTCGTGTTGAAGTTTTATCCGTTCCGTTTGTTCGATCTGCTGCTTCCGGTCGCCGTGGCGATCCTGTTGCCGAGCGTGTTTCGCCAGCGGTGGCGGTGGCTGCTAGGCGGAGCCGGATTGGCATGGGCGGTGATTGCAACTCGTTTCATGCCTCCGCCGAATCAGTTACCGGCAGCGATGCGAGCCGACTGGCGGGATGCCTGTCGCTGGGTCGCGTCGAATACTTCGGAGAACACAGTCTTTCACACACCCTTCGAGGCCGAGGCATTCAAATGGTTCGCCCAGCGAGCGGAGTACGTGAACCTCAAGGACTGTCCGCAGGACGCAGCCGGCATCGTGGAGTGGAATCGAAGGATGCGACTCATCACCAAATGGAGCGAGAAGAGTTTCGCCGGTGACGAAACCTACTCGGCCGACGAACTGCGCGAGTTGGTTCGGCAGACCGGCGTCCGATTCGCGATCACTCGAACGCGAGTTCGCTACGACGCAGACTTGCTGTACTCAAACGACACCTACAAGATTCTGCGTCTGCCCGATGATGACCCCGCAGACCGCCGATAACCTTCATTTGAGACGGCACCAATCGTACCCTTCTCCCTTTGGGAGAAGATGGCCGAAGGCCGGATGAGGGACTCAACAACCAGGAGAAAACCGAATGCTCACGCGATGGACTTTGAGCCTCGTCATGAGTGTGCTGCTTTTGACAGCAGCCGAAAAGGCGATGTCCGCCGATCCAAAACCGAAAACCGGCCGCGCGCCACTGACTGGTGAAGTCTCCGGACAGCCGATCACCGACGTGCCGGCCCCCGATCGCAAAGGAGAGGATTGGCCCTGCTTCTTGGGTCCGCTGGGCACAGGCGTTTGCAAAGAAACGAACTGGCTGACGAGCTGGCCCAAAGGAGGATTGACGACGGCCTGGTCGAAACGAGTTGGCACGGGTTACAGCGCACCATCGGTAATGGGGAATCGGTTGGTCGTAGTTCATCGGCCGCGCGGCAACGAGGACATCGTCGATTGCCTGCGAGCCGACAACGGCGAGCCGCTGTGGCAGTTCAAGTACGCGACCGATTACGAAGATCGCTACGCCTACAACAATGGTCCGCGCTGCACGCCGCTGCTGACGAAGACTCGTGTCTTCACGTTCAACCCTGAAGGAAAACTGTTCTGTTTGGACCTCGTGACTGGCAAGCAAGTCTGGGCACGCGACTGCGGCAAAGACTTTCGCATCCCCGACGACGAAAACTTTTTTGGCGTCGGCTGTACGCCGATTCTCGAAGGGAACTTGCTGATCGTGCTGGTCGGCGGCCAGCCGAACTCTGGAGTTGTCGCATTCAATGCCGAGACCGGTGACACCGAATGGCAGAGCGTCGGCAAGAAGACCTGGGACGGCGTCGAGACCGGCGGCTCGATCAAACCGAAGTACGAATGGACCGGGGACGAGTCGCTTTACAGCTACTCGTCACCGATCGCCGCGACGATTCATGGCAAGCGACATGTGTTGTGTTTGATGCGGCAAGGACTGGTGTCACTCGATCCGAAGGATGGCTCGGAGAATTTCAAATTCTGGTTCCGGCCGAAAGAGCGTGAGTCAGTCAACGCGGCTCGGCCGGTGGTCATTGGCGACAAGATCTTTCTTTCGGCCGCGTACAAGGCTGGCTCGGCGTTGTTGCAAGTCGGTCCGTCGGGCGAGAACTATTCCGTTCTTTGGCAGGACGCACGCAACATGCTGAACCACTGGTCGACGACGATTCACGTCGATGGGCACCTCTACGGCTTCAGCGGGCGGCACGAGAACGAGGGGGAATTGCGCTGCCTCGACCTGAAGGCTGGCAAAGTTCTCTGGCAAACAACCGGTTACGAAGGGGATCTCACGAGGCTTACCCAAAGTCCAACGACGGGCGAGATCAAAGACGGAGACGGGAAGACGATTCCATTTCCGCTGCTCGGCCGCGGATCGAAGATTCAGATCGGTGACCGGTTCTTAATCCTCGGCGAACGTGGCACGCTCGCGCTGGCAAAGGTCAATTCGGAGAAGTACGAGGAGCTCGGCCGGATGTCGGTGACCGGCATCAAGTACCCCGCTTGGGCCGCACCGGTGCTGTCGCGCGGGCGAGTCTATCTGCGCAGCGAGACGCATCTCGTTTGCTTGGATTTGGTGGAGTAAAAGCAGCGCTGTTGCTCTGTGACAGGGCTACGAGCGAGCTTCAATCTCGTCCAACTTTCGCAGTCGGCGATCCGCGTTGAACGTCGGTGGCGGCAGCGAGTTCGCCAGCCGCAGCGCGTCGTCGATGCTGATTTCATCGCGACGGATCGCTTCGCCTCGAAAGATCGGCAAGCCGTGACGGCGAGCGATGATCTCTCGCCGAGTCCGACCTCGCGGCGTGTCGGGCCACGGACCGTTGAGCTCGCTCAGATCGAAGAAGCATGGGACGACTGACCTCATGTAGGCCCAATAGCCCGGATGATCGGTCTGCAAAAACAACTTGCCACCCGGTACGAGTGCGCGATGCGCCAGCGTCAGGAACTCCGGCGTGATGAGCCGGCGATAAATCTGCGCCGGATCGTAGAACGGCTGCGGGTGGTAAATGTGCATCTCCGCGACTGACCCGGCCGCGACATGCTCGGCGAGCAGTTCGCGCCCGCCGATGACCGCGAAGCGAATGTTGCTCAGCCCGCGTTGATTGCCTCGACGAGTCGCGTAGCGGATCACGACCGGCAGAATGTCGACCCCCAGATGATCGCAGTCCGGCTTCATGATCGCGCTGCCGAGTGTCGATCGACCATTGCCGCAACCGATGTCGATGACGATGGGAGACCGGCGTCCGAAAAGCGATTCCCAATCGAGCACACCGCACGGCACTTTCTTGAGAGCGGTCTTGGCCCACTGCTCCGGCGGCAAGATGCGACCGGGAATCGGCTCGCCGAACTCGTGTTCGAGGTCGCCGGCCTGCGGAATTGACGGAGACGATCGCGACTTCGACGGCAAATTCATTTCCTCAAGAAGTTCGATTGGCCACAAAAGAACACGAGAGAGCACGAAAGGCGAACGAGCTTGAGTCAAGTTCTCAGAATGCAGACATCGCCGAGCCGAAACTCGTTGCGATCTTTGGGTTCTTTCGTGGCAACTCGTTCTCGCCCACACGTTCGACACCGAGCTTCATCGGCAAGATACTCCGCATCAGCTTTGTCCGCATCCGCAACTCCACAACAATCCTCGGCCAGGTCAGCCTGGAAAGGCTGACGTATCCATGAAACTCAAATGCTTGCCGGACGATTTTCGAGTCATCGAGTTGACCGACCGACCGACTCATGGCCGAGGATCGTTTGCCATTTACCGGCTGACCAAGCAATCACTCGGCACGCCGGAGGCGATGGATGCGATCTTGCGACGCTGGAACTTGGCTCGGCAACAGGTCAGCTACGGCGGCTTGAAAGACCGACACGCTGTCACCGAGCAATTCGTGACGATCAAGAACGGGCCGCGAAATGACTTGTCGCAGACCAACCTCGAACTGAATTACCTCGGCCAAACCGAGCGGCCGTTCGACGCGGCGGACATCACTGGGAATCGTTTCGAGATCGTGATGCGGTCGATGGCTGACGCCGAGATTGCAAGCGCTGAGCAGGCTCTGAGCGATGTCGCAGTCAACGGCGTGCCGAATTATTTCGACGATCAACGCTTCGGCTCGTTGGGGCAATCGGGCGAGTTCATCGCCGTGCCGTGGTGCCGAGGTGACTACGAGCGAGCGTTGTGGCTGGCTCTGGCCGACCCGAACGAACACGATCGGCCGGACGATCGCAAGGAAAAGCAATTGCTCCGCGACCGTTGGCGCGATTGGCTTGGCCTGAAGACGGACATGCCGCGCGGTAGCCGGCGGAGCATCGTGACGTTTCTGGTCGATCACCCGACCGACTTTCGCCGGGCGCTGGCGTTGATGCGGAGCGACCTGCGCGGCCTGTGGCTCTCGGCGTTTCAAAGCGCGGTCTGGAATCGGTTGCTCGCCGAATCGTTGCGTGACCTTTGCCGCTCGGAGCAATTGTTCGACGTCGCGTTTGGCGAGCGACCGTCACCGTTCTTTCGCTCGCTCGATGAAGATCAACGCCGCGACTTGCTCGAACTTCGCCTACCGCTGCCATCCGCTCGGCTCAAATTGGAAGCCGGCCCGCTGTTCGACCGCCTGCACCGAGTGCTTGCCGAGTTCGCACTCGAACCACGCGCGATGCGTGTCAAATTTCCGCGCGACGCCTTCTTCTCGAAAGGCCAGCGAGCCGCGATCTACGTTCCCGCGAATGTCCAGCACCAGTGCGATCCTGATGAGCTATACGAGGACCGCAACAAACTGACGCTGTCGTTCGACTTGCCTCGTGGTTCCTACGCAACGATCCTCATCAAGCGGCTGACGGAGGTGGCCTGATGCCGGGTGATCCAGTCCGCTGCGGCGGACTGGGTGCCACAGGCACAGGACATCTGGATGGGGCTTTCTTTCAACAGTGACGCCGCAGTTGTGATGCAACGTCGAACCCAAATCCTGATGCTTCACACACACAAGGACTTGGTCGGACCTATCCGCGAAGCAACAGGTTGTCGCGCAACTCCGAAGGATCACCGATCGCGTCGAGCAGCTTCTCGGTGGCGCCGCCGAGGATGTTGCCAGTGATAAGGTTGTCGCGGCATTGGCCAAGGAGGCGGATTGCGTGACGCATCGTCGGCTGCTGGCGGCGATCGACGATCGTGTTGTTGGCGACTCGACAACGAATGCAGTCTTCCAGTTCGAGACCTCGATGCAGCGGGTCGAGGAGTTGGCAGTCGGAGACGCCGCAGTCGCTGCAACGGATGAACGTCACCGCCGCGCCGCGCTCGGCCGAGCCAGCACAGAATCGCTGTGTCGCAAGGCCGCTCAGCAGCACGTTGTCGCAGTCTTCAAAGCGAAGGCCGTCCTTCGTCGGTTCGGAATCGAGGCCGCGCCACGCGAACGAGTTTCCGCTGACGACGATGCCGGCGCTGTGCGCGGCGAACACGGAGAGATCGGCCGAGTCGTAGATCGTATTTCCAGAGATCGTGACACGCGAAACGTTACGGAGTTCCACCGCTCGCCACTGGCTGCCGAGCACGTTACCCGTGATGTTGACGAGATGCGCGGTGTCGGGTTTCCGCGTTTTCGGAGTGTCGGCTGGTTGAGGCCGCTCGACGTCCGCGCCGACGATGCGGATGTTGGCTCCGCCAGTTTGCACGGTGGCTTGAATCGTGTTGCCGCTGATCGTGACCTCGCTGATGACGCCGTCCGTAGCATCAAACCAAATCTCAGAGCCACCCGGATGCTGCGTGATGTCGGATGTCGGCTGGCTCGATCCTCCTGCGGTCGCGTTGTTGTATTCGATGTCGTTACCGACGATTTGCAAATTGTGAACGTCGCCCCCCAGCGATTTGATGCCGGCGACTTTGTTCCAACTGATGTGGCAGCCATGCACGATGATTTGGTGCAGATTGCAGCGATCAAAGAACAAGCCGATCTCGTGGTTGTCGTACAAGTGCGAGTCAGCCAGGAGAAAATCGCGATTGCGTTCCACGAGATGCACAGCGATTCGGCAGCGTCGAATCAGCACCTGCGAGACCACACACTTCATCGTCTTGCGGAGTTCAACGCCGACGGCGTCGGGATGCTCGCCGACGATTTCGATGCCTTGGATTGTGGGGAACCGCTCCTTGTCCCAGGTGTGAGCCTGCACGCTGCTCGGCGAGGCGGTCCCTTGATGATCTCCAATCACGCGAATCGCCGGCCCCGCTCCGGCCATGACGATTCGCGACGTTCCACCTTCGCCGCGCACGGCTCCGAACCCCGTCTTTGTCAGATCGAGCACCAACGGTTTCGTGATCCGGTACGTCCCTTTATTGAGTCGCAGCACTCCGTCGCCAGAATCAATTGTGTGCTGCAACGCCGCGGAGTCATCCGCGATTCCGTCACCGACTGCACCAAACCCGAAGACGTTGGACATCGCGATACGTTCCTTGGCCGAGCGACAGAAAGGGTATCGCTCAAGCGAGTTCGCGGATCGGTTCGTGGGTTTCAGAGACGTACTGCGGACGGCCATTGAGATCGGGGATCGTCGTGTGGGCGGTATCGATTCCGAGGTTGTGATAGAGCGTGGCAATCACATCCTGAAAATGGATCGGCCGCGAAACCGGTTCTTCGGCCAATCGATTCGTCTCGCCGATGACCTGGCCGGTGGTCATGCCTCCGCCCGCTAGCATGGCAAACGTCACGCGCGGCCAGTGGTCGCGCCCGGCGTTCGCGTTGATTTTGGGAGTCCGCCCGAACTCACCCCACACGACGACGGACACGTCGCGATCGAGTCCTCGTTCGTGCAAATCCGCAACGAGCGCCGCCAGGCCTTGGTCGAGCAGCGGGATCACTTTGCGACCGTTCGTGAAATTGGCACCGTGCCAATCGAAGTCCGCAAACGCCACCGTCACACAGCGCGCCCCCGCCTCGACCAACCGTCGTGCGGTCAGAAACTTCGACATGTGAGCTTGATAGCCCGCTTTCGAATACGGTAGGCATTCCGGATCGTCCTTCCCGTAACGCTCGCGGATGCGCGGATCTTCGCGCGACAGATCGAGAGCCTCGACCAGGCGGCTCGAACTGAGAATCCCCAGCGCTCGCTCCGTGAAGCCATCGGCATCCAACTGCGATGCGGCTTGCTTGTCCGCCTGCCGACGGAATCGATCGAGGCTCGCTAGCAACGATCCGCGATCCGTCAGCCGATCGAGGCTGACTCCTTGCAACACCATGTCGTTCATCGCATCGCCCGATGGCTTGAACGGCGAATGAGCCATGCCGAGGAACCCCGGCCCCGGCAAGTTGTACGGCTGATGTTCCATTTTCATCGACAGGTCAACGGCGGGCGGCACCGAGGGATCGACCGGACCGTGAAGTTTGGACAAGATTGATCCGATCTCTGGCCAACCTCCTTGCGGTTGCGAACGAAACAACCGGCCCGTCGCACATTGAAATGACGAATGCCGCTCCTCGGCCCCGACCAGCGAGCGAATGATCGCGAACTTATCCATCATCCCCGCGACACGCGGCATGAGTTCAGAGATTTGAATCCCCGAAACATTGGTCGCGATCGGCCGGAACTCGCCACGGATTTCAGCGGGAGCATCGGGCTTCAAATCCACCATGTCCTGATGAGGCGGACCACCGGTCAGATAGACCATGATGATCGCCTTGTGCGACGCCTGGACGCCGGCCTGAGCTTCCGCTCGCAGCAACCGCGGCAACGCCAATCCTCCGACGGCCAGCGATCCAATCGTCAAGAAATCCCGGCGCGGCAGTCGATCGCACAATCGAATCGCATTGCCGGAAATCGTCAGCATGGAGTCATCCTCGTCGTGCTCAAAAGGGAAACGATGCCTTGCATGTTGTCTTTTTTGGGAGCTGGTTTGAAAACAGAAAAAAGTCAAACTCCCACTCCCGAGTGTAGCCGCACTTGCTTGCCAGCCAACACTCCGAAGTTGGGAATCTTGGTACTGGGCCAGTCAAAGTTGCCAACTGGGTGGCACGCCCTGTCAAGGGCGTGAATGTTCGTCATCGCGTCACCACGTCCTTCGATTACTCAGGGCGTGCCACCCAAACTGGATTCGACTGACCACCTGAGCAGTTTTGTAAACAGTTTACCACCGGCCTCTGGCACCGTGCTGGCGAAGCGAATCGTCTTGAGGCAAACGGGAGGTTGGGCCTATACCTCTCGCCGCGACGTCGGTGATCTGACCGGATTGGGAAGACGTCGCGAGTGGAGGACATCATGCGATTCTGGTTAGGCTGCGGACTCTCGGCGTTTGTGGGTGCATTGCTGGCATTGGCGTTGCAGGATTCGCGAGTGCTGCTGCCGGTGGACGCTCAAGATCGGAACACCGAGCGAGTCACACGGACATCGTTTTCGCTGGACGAGAATCGGTCGTACGCGCCGACGAATCTGCCGGCCTTGTTCAATCGTGAAGGACTGACCCCGGAAGAAGCGATCAATGTCGCGGTCTACGAGGCGATCAACAAGAGTGTCGTGAATATCAACACGAAGAGCACGCACTCGGCCCTGCTGGCGTTCGAAGTGACCGCCGAGGGGACTGGTTCGGGGTCTATCCTCGACAAGGCCGGGCACATCGTCACGAACTACCATGTCATCGCCGATGCGAACGATGTTGTCGTCACGCTGCACGACGGCAAGCAGTACGACGCCTCGTTCATCGGTGCAGACCCGGACAACGATGTCGCGGTCATTCGCGTGAAGGCGCCGCCCGAAATGCTGAATCCCGTCGCACTCGGCGACTCCAGCCATTTGCGAGTCGGCATGAAGTGCTTCGCGATCGGCAATCCCTTCGGACTGGAACGAACGCTGACGACCGGCAGCATTTCGAGCGTCGATCGCTCGCTGCAGATTCGCAATCGGTCGATCAAGCAGATCATCCAGATCGACGCGGCGATCAATCCGGGAAACTCCGGCGGCCCGCTGCTCGACACGCATGGCCGGTTGATCGGTATCAATACGGCCATCGCAAGCAAGACCGGACAGAGTGCCGGAGTCGGCTTCGCGATACCGGTCAATCTGGTCGCTCGCGTCGTACCGGAACTGATTCGTCACGGTAAAGTGATCCGCCCGGAAATTGGTGTGCGACTGCTCAAGACCGAAAAAGGGTTGTTGGTCGCTCAACTGCAACCGAACGGTCCAGCGGAGAAAGCAGGATTGCGGGGTCCAAAAGTCTCTCGCAAGACCGGCCTGCTGGGAGGTCTGCGAATTGATTACGCCTCCGCCGACCTCGTCATTGCCGTGGATGAGGAAGAGGTGAAATCACAAGACGACTTTCTGAGTGTTGTCGAAGCCAAACATCCCGGCGATCAGGTGATCCTCACGGTCCTGCGCGATGGCAAGAAAGCGAATGTTCCCGTGACGCTCGGTGGACCTCCAGAAAAGTAACGTAGGGTGGGTGGAGTCATCGAGACCCACCACGCGAATTGTTAACGGCATGGTGGGTCTCGCGATGCTCGACCCACCCTACGCCTACGCCAGTACTTCGCGAACGACTCGCCCATGCACATCGGTCAGACGGTAGTCGCGACCTTGGAAGCGGAATGTCAGCCGCTCGTGATCGAAGCCGAGGCAGTGCAGGATCGTCGCGTTGAGGTCGTGGATGTGGACCGGGTCGCGGACGATGTTGTAGCCATAGTCGTCTGTCTCGCCGTGGACGACGCCGGGGTTGATCCCTCCGCCAGCCAGCCACATGGAGAAACAGCGGCCGTGATGATCGCGGCCGTAATCCGCTTGCAGGCCTCCTTGGCCGTAGACTGTGCGGCCGAACTCGCCGCCCCAAATGATGAGCGTGTCTTCGAGCAACCCGCGCTGCTTGAGATCACGGATCAGCGCGGCCTGCGGTTGATCGACGTCGTGGCATTGTTTCGGGATGTTCGTCGGCAGCGAACCGTGATTATCCCAGCCGCGATGATAGAGCTGCACGAACCGAACACCCCGTTCGAGCAACCGCCTGGCCAGCAAACAGTTCGCGGCAAAGGTGCCCGGCTTGCGAGACTCTTCGCCGTACAAATCGAACGTCGTGGCGGACTCCTTCGAGAAGTCGATCAGTTCCGGCACGGAGGTTTGCATCCGAAACGCCATCTCGTACTGCGCGATGCGGGTCGTGATCTCCGGATCGCCCGCCTTCGCGTGTTCGATCTCGTTGAGCTTCGCGAGACCGTCGAGCATCTTGCGGCGGAGCTCGCGATCGATGCCGGGTGGGTCGGAGAGATACAGCACCGGATCACCGCTGCCGCGGAGCTTCACTCCTTGATGGCTGGTCGGCAAAAAGCCACTCCCCCACAAGCGGTCGAGCAATCCTTGATTCGCGTCCTTTCCGGTCCCGTGCGAAATCAGCACGAGAAACGCCGGCAAATCGTCCGCCTCGCTGCCGAGCCCGTAGCTCGCCCATGCGCCGAGCGAAGGTCGGCCCGGCTGCTGTGATCCGGTTTGAATGAATGTGATCGCTGGGTCGTGATTGATCGCCTCGGTGTGCATTGAGCGGATCAAACAGAGTTCGTCAATGACTTGCCCGGTGTGTGGCAATAGCTCGCTGAGCCACGTCCCGTTCTGCCCGAACTGCCGGAACGCGAACTTCGGAGCGATGACCGGAAAGCTCTTTTGTCCTGACGTCATCCCGGTCAACCTCTGTCCCTGCCGAATCGCATCGGGCAGTTCGGAGCCATGCAGCCGTTTCAACTCCGGCTTGTAGTCCAACAGATCGAGATGGCTCGGACCACCGGACTGAAACAGATAGATGACTCGCTTGGCCGTCGGCACGAAATGCGTGCGGCCCGGTTGCACGGTGGACGACGCGAGTCCCTCTTTGGCCAGCAGTGCGGTGACTGCCGCTGTCCCCAGCGCAGAACCCGATTGTCCACAAAAATGGCGGCGAGTCTGACGTTCGCGATGTTCGTAAATCGGGTGCATCGCAACCTCGTGGTTGTGTCCGAGTGAGAGTTTTGTCCGGCCGAATGCCGTGAGCCGACGGCCGATCGCTGTGATACCGTTTTCCATTCGACCGAAAAAAGGATAACGGCAATCGGCCGTCGGCTCACGGCATTCGGCCGGACTACTCGCTGAGCGCTGCCGCGACGTCGGTGCGGTACGCGGCGAGGCCGGGCAGAAAACCGATCAGCGATCCGACGATCAGCAGCACCGGGAAGAGGACCAGTTCCAGCGGCTCGAATGACAGCGGGTTGACCAGGATGCCGCTGCGGGACTCAATGATCGGGCTGGCGGCCGCGACCAAACCGTGGCCCAGCAGCAAGCCGATGACTCCGCCGCCGAGACACAGCAACGCGGACTCGGCCAGGATGATCGTGAAGACGGTCTCGCGCCGAGCACCGAGCGCTCGCATGATGCCGATCTCGCGGCGGCGGTCGGACATCGAGTTGTAGATGCTCACGAAAATGCTGACGGCCGAAACGACGATGATCAGACTGGTCAGCGTCAGCAGCATCAGCTTGATGTTGTCCACGATCATGGTCATCAGCCGCTTCATCGGAAAGATCGGGTTGACCGCCATCGCTCGGACGTCCTCGTTGATCTCACCGGCAAGGGCGATCGCGCCGACGGTGGTCTTGGTGCGGACGAAGATCGCGGTGACTTCCTTTTGCTCGTCGAGCAATTCGTGGTCGTGGCCATGATCGTGGCCGGCGTGATCGTGAGCTTTTTTCGGCTTCTCGGCTTTGTCACGCAGCGACTGCGGCACGGGATATCGAAATTTCTCCAGTCGATCGACCGCTTCTTTCAGCGGCTTCTCGTGGCCGGAGATCGCCCAGAATCCGGAAAGACTGACGAAGACCGAACGGTCATTCGGTGTCCCCGTCGGAGCGAGCACACCAACGACTTTGAACTTCTCGTCGTGAACATGATCGCTCTCGGCCCCGCCGTGAATCAGTTTGAACTCGCTGCCGATGTTCCAGCCGTTCGTGGCGGCGACTCGCGAACCGATCACGGCGTCCCACGGAGTCTTCAAAAATTCGCCCCGCACGCGAAACGGTTTGTTGTAGGCGTAGTCGAGATCGAAGAACTCCGGGATTGTGCCGACGATCGGAAAGGCCCCTTGCTCGGTGACATCACCAATCGCGATCGGCACCGCCTTCTCGACGGCGAGGTGCTCCTTCAGCTCTTTGTAAAACAGGTACGGCAACGGTTCGCCCGGTCGATCCAACCGGTAAATCGCGCTGAGCGCGAGACTCAGATCGCTCCCCTTCGGTCCGACGACGAGATTGAATCCGAAGCTCGGCTGACTGAAGAGATCGCTGACGACGCCGTTGATGACCAGCACGGCGACCATCAGCATCACGCCGAGTGCGACGCTGAGTGCGGTCAGACTGGATGATAGTAGCCGCTGTTTGATGCTTTTAATGGCGATTGTAACGAGGTTCATGCGTAACTTTCTCTGCGAACTTTGGACTGCGACGGCCGTAGCCGTCGCTTTTCAAAACGCCATGAGCGTGCATTGATCACTGTTGATTCTGCCCGCTTTGGAAAGCGGTGACTCTGGTCACCGCACTCCAAAGTCGTCGGATCGATTGAAGTCGCTGAGTTTTTCGACTCGGCCAAACCGTGATGCGACATCCGGTGAGTGCGTCACCAGCAGCAGCGAGACGTTGTTCTCTTTACAGGCGTCGCGGATCAGGTCGAGGATTGTGTTTTGGTTGGCGATATCGACGCTGGCGGTCGGCTCATCGGCCAGCAGCAGCGACGGGTGATTGGCGAGCGCTCGCGCGACGGCGACTCGCTGTTGTTCGCCGACGGAAAGCTGCGGCGGACGGTGATGCAGGCGATGGCCGAGTCCGACGCGGGTCAGCAGGTCAGTCGCGCGGTGCGAGTCGGTCCCCTTGCCGGAGAAGCACATCCCCAGCAACACGTTTTCCAACGCGGAGAACGCTGGCAGCAGGTTGAACGTCTGGAAGACGAAGCCGATCTTGAGTGCTCGGAAGCGATCGCGGCTCGGTTCGTTGAGTCCAGTGACGTCGATGTTGTCGATGACGACTCGGCCGCTGTCAGGTGAGGTGATGCCGGCAATGACGTTGAGCAGCGTGGTCTTACCGCCGCCACTGGAGCCGACGAGGGCAACTTGCTCAGCGGTCTGCAACTCGAAGCGTGGTACGTTCAGAACGGGAATCCGTCCGCCGCCTGGCTCGCGATAGCTCTTCTTGAGGTTGTCGAGCACCAATGACATGCCGCCTCCGTGTGAAAAACATTCCTGCGAGCCGGGGTGCGTCAGCCCCCGGAGTGTCGCGAGGTCCGGGGGCTGACGCTCCCCGGCTCGCCGAGTTCAATCACAATTTCGGGCCGGATTGTGTTCGGGGTGAGAGTACGCCGCAAGCGGCTCTCGCGTGAGGCGACTTTGTGGAGTTGCCGAAGTCCCGCCGATAGACTGCTCCGCCCGTGCGACGTTCATTCGTCGCGGTAACGATCTAGATGAACAACAAAGGTGACACGATGGCGGTTCCGGTGATGGCTCCGGGCAAAACGAAAATTGGTTGGATTGGCACCGGCGTGATGGGCAACAGCATGGCCGGGCATCTGCTGGCGGCCGGCTTTGCGGTTTCGGTGTACTCGCGAACGAAGGCCAAGTCCGAGACGTTGCTCGGCAAAGGGGCCGGCTGGGCCGATTCGCCGAAAGCTCTCGCAGAGCAGAGCGACGTGATCTTCGCAATCGTTGGTTTTCCCAGCGATGTCCGCGAAGTGATGCTCGGCGAGAACGGAGCACTGGCGGGATCGAAGTCCGGTAACGTGCTCGTGGACATGACCACCAGCGAGCCGTCGCTGGCAGTCGAGATTGCCAACGCGGCGAAGGCGAAGGGGGTGGTCAGCGTTGATGCTCCGGTCTCCGGCGGCGACATCGGAGCCAAGAATGCGGCACTCTCGATCATGGTCGGCGGCGACAAAGAGGTCGTCGATGCGTTGCAGCCCTGTTTCGCCGCGATGGGTAAAACCATCATTCATCAAGGTGGCCCTGGAGCCGGGCAGCACACGAAAATGGTCAATCAAATTCTGATCGCCAGCAACATGGTCGGAGTCTGTGAGGCGTTGTTGTACGGCTACAAGTCGGGGCTTGATCTGGAAACGGTGATGAAGTCGGTCTCCGTCGGAGCGGCGGGAAGCTGGTCGCTGTCGAACCTCGGCCCGCGGATCATGGCCAACAACTTCGATCCCGGCTTCTTCGTCGAGCACTTCATCAAGGACATGGGGATCGCGCTGGACGAGGCGAAGCGGATGAACCTCGCTCTCCCCGGCTTAGCGCTGTCGAACCAGTTGTATCTGTCGCTGAAAGCTCAAGGTGGCGGACGGCTCGGCACGCACGCGCTGCAACTGGCGCTGTCGCGACTGTCGGACGTCGATTGGAAGGGCCGATAATTTTGGAGTGCGGCGACCAAAGTCGCCGCTTTTCAAAACGGGATGATTGAAAGAACAAGTCCAAGCCGAGCGTGTTGAAAAGCGACGACTGCGGCCGTCGCAGTCCAAAAAGGAAAATCATGGCAACGAAGGGTGAGAAGTTTGCAGGGCTGACCGTCGCGATGGTCACGCCGTTCAAGAATGGACAGCTTGATGAGGCTGGACTGCGGAAGCTGGTTGACTGGCATGTCGAGCAGGGAACCGACACGGTCTGTCCCGTCGGCACGACGGGCGAGAGTCCGACGCTGTCGCACGACGAGCATCATCGCGTGATCGACGTCGTCTGCGAGCAGGCTCGCGGGCGCATCAAGGTTGTCGCCGGCACTGGATCGAACAGCACAGCGGAGGCGATCGAGTTGACGGTCGCCGCCAAGAAATCGGGAGCGGACGGGGCACTCATCGTCGGGCCGTACTACAACAAGCCGACGATGGAGGGCTTTTATCAGCACTTCAAAGCGATTGCCGAGGCGTGCGATTTGCCAATCATCCTCTACAACATTCCCGGCCGCACGGCCAAGAACATCGAACCGGAAACGATCGCCCGCATCGGCGAGTTGCCCAGCGTCGTGGCGGTCAAAGAATCAACCGGTTCGATGGACGCCGCGTCGCAAATCATCGCCCTGAGCAACTTGACGGTCCTCTCCGGCGACGACAGCCTGACGCTGCCGCTACTTTCGTTGGGTGGTCGCGGCGTGGTGTCGGTCGTTGGTAACATCGTGCCGAAGGACGTCCGTGCAATGCTGGCCGCATGGAATCAAGGAGACATCGCGTCGGCTCAAAGCTGGCACCGCAAACTGTTCCCACTGTGCCGCGACATGTTGGGCCTGTCGACGAATCCAATTCCGGTGAAGGCGGCGATGCAGATGCTCGGCCGCGATACCGGCGAAGTCCGATTGCCGCTCACGCCACTCGATGCCAAACAGCGCGAGAGTTTGGCCGGCACGTTAAGAACGTATGGGTTACTGTAATTCGTAAGACGGGCACTCTTGCCCGTCTGTTGGTTCTTGGGACGGGCAAGAGTGCCCATCCTACGTTTCAGAAGGAGATCAAATCGTGGGATTGTTTGGCCGTCGTGCAGACGAAGACGATGATGATGACGAAGAAGAAGTCGAATTGGTGCTCTTCCAAGGCGCGCTCAACGGCAAAGAGCCGAACATGAAAGAGAACCAGCGACTGGTTCAGGCGGGCTTGAATCCGGCCAAAGAACTGGTCACTGATGGTCTGACACGCCGCGCGGAAACCATTCGCGTCGAGCCAAAAGGAGAACGCTCCCAAGTCGCGTTTCTCGTCGATGGGATGCCCTACGCCGGCGGCAAGCTGACGAAGCCACAAGGACTGGCGATCACGCAGATGCTCAAGCTGCTCGCCGGCTTGGACATCAAAGTCCGCAATCAGCCGCAGTCCGGCGGCATGAAGGCTCAATGGAACGAACTGCCGTATGAATTGGTCGTCAACACCAAGCCACAACCAGACGGCAGCGAACTGCTCACGATCAAGGCTCGCCCGCTCAAGAATCAAATTGTCACGCCGGATGAGTTGGGCATGTCTGACGATCTGAAAAAGAAAATCCGCGAATGGACCAGCCAGCACAAAGGACTGAGCCTCTCGGTCGGTGCACCCAACACCGGCGTCACAACGACTGCATTCGGCATGTTACGGGGTGTGGATTGCTACATGTTCCAAGTTCACTCGATTCGCGACTTGGGAACGCGGGAAGTCGTCAACGTCACACCGTACCAGGCCAACGCCGAGGACTCCGTGGAACAGACTCTCATGCGTATTGTCCGCGTCGAGTCGGACTGCGTCTTCGTTGATCCGGTCATTAATGCCGACAACGCCAAGACATTGTTCGCGATGCAGGACAAGATCACGCTGTTGTCCGAAATGCCCGCCAAAGACTGTGCCAGCGCGATCGCGCAGTTGGTCCAATGGGTCGGCGATGCCAGCCTGGTGGCGAATGGCTTGATGGGACTCATCAACACCAAGCTCATCCGCATGATTTGCCCCGAGTGCAAACAAGCCTATCGGCCAAATCCCAAGCTCATCGCCAAGGTCGGCCTCCCTTCCGATACGAAGACGCTGTACCGCAAACCGGTCGCCACCGAGAACGAAAAAGGTGAAGTCGAAGAACCGGATCCCTGCGAAAAGTGCAACGACACCGGCTACTTCGGCCGCATCGGCATTTTTGAGTACATCGAGATGTCCGATGGCGTCAAAGCGTGCATCATTGGCGGCGGTGATGCGAACGCGATCCGCACCGTGGCTCGCAAAGAGGGCATGACCACGTTCTCGAAAGACGCACTGCGGCATGTCGCCAAGGGAGTCACGACCCTCGAAGAATTGCAGCGCGTCTTCAAACCTGTCGCGTAGTTTTTGTAAGACGGGCACTCTTGCCCGTCACGGAGTCGGGCAATCGTGCCCAACCTGGAGCAACACCATGCGAACGATGATCTCGGCGTCCGTCAGTTGCCTCACATGGCTTTTCGTCATGAGTTCGCATCCGACGTTGGCTCAGGACGCAAGCGCCCGCGTGGGCCACACGTCCTGTCTGTTCGACGGGAAATCGCTCGACGGTTGGGCCGTCGAGAACGGCGCGAAGGTCGAAATCCAAGACGGCAATCTGCTGCTCAAGGACGGTGACGGCTGGTTGAGGTCGCATCACGTCTATTCCGACTTCCAACTGCACGTCGAATGGAAAGCCTTGAAGGCCGATACCTACGACGCCGGCATCTATTTGCGAGCACAACGTGACGGCGCTCCGTTCCCGAAGAAGGGCTATCAAGCCAATCTGCTGCAAGGCAAAGAAGGGAACATCGGCAGCCTGCCCGGAGCCGAGAGCAAAGGCCTCGTGCGGCCGGGCGAATGGAACGCCTTCGACATCACCGTCGTCGGCGACCGCGTCACGATGGTCATCAATGGTTGCTTGGCGTATTCCGTCACAGGAATCAAAGAACCGGTCGGCCACGTCGGCATTCAAGTCGAGGTTCCGAAAGGGGGCCAGTTCCTGCTGCGCAATCTCTGCATCACCGAACTCGGTTTCGCGTCGATGTTCAACGGCCAGAACTTCGCCGGCTGGGAAGGAGCCGGCCAACCGGCCGAGACTTGCTGGAAAATCGAAAACGGCCTGCTCGTCTGCACCGGCCAGAAGGGCCCGTGGCTGCGGACCTGTCGCGAGTACGACAATTTCTCAATGCGATTCGATTACCTGCTGGCCGTCGGCGGCAACAGCGGCGTCTACGTCCGAGTCCCCCAGGACGGCAACCACCATCGTGAGAACGACACGAAGCCTCCCGCTGGCTTCGAGGTCCAAGTTCTCGACGATGCCGCCAAAGAGCACGCCAAGCTCAAGGACTATCAGTACTCGGCGTCGATCTACGACATCGCCGGAGCCAACCCGCGCAATACCCGTCCGCCCGGCGAATGGAACACACTCGAAATCGTGTGCGATGGCGACCGAGTCATCACCCGCCACAACGGCGTCACCGTCACCGACATCAACAGCGAATCGCACCCGCTCATCAAACTGCGGCAACTCCAAGGTTTCCTCGGCCTGCAAAACCACAGCACTGAGGTGAAATTCCGCAACCTTCGCATCGGCCCGCCAGTCAGATAGACCGGTTCAATCGTCGAGTCCCCCGAAGGTTTATGGAGTCAATCTGTCCTTCGAATGCTGGCGAGCCCAGACTTCCTGAGAGATGTTGTTGCTGATTGAGTCCACCGATCCGTCCAATTTCAGGACATTCACCAAACCGACGTGCTGGCTACGAGCCGTCGCCCAGACGTTGGAGGGAATTGCCGAATCGGTCCACGGCATCCCAAGACGTTTTTAGGAACGGGAGCACAATAACTTCCCGATCCCAATGGGAGGATAGCACGACGCGCAAGCGAGTGGTCGTGGTTGGATCCACTCACTTGCGCGTCGTGCCAACAGGAGTTCGGGAAGTTATTGCATCCCCCTTCCTTCGGAGGCGAGGACAAACAACTTCGTGTTTTGAGATTCGCTACAGTTTGAATTCTCTGCACTCTTCGCTCCTCTGCGGTGAAACGTGGGTTCATGTTCTACCGCAGAGGAGCGAAGAGCGCAGAGGTTCGACGAGGCAAAACACGATTTCATTTTTCCCGGTCCCCTTAGCACTTTCGATTGGCCGACGACGCGTTTTCTTGAATAAGCCCGACGGAGCTTCGTTCAACTGACCGAAACGATATCGGATCGTCTGAAGTCTCATGACTTGACCCACGCGGGCCGCGACTTCATATTGTACTACTACCAATAGTACAAGTGGTGCAATCGTGGCGGCTTGGCAGATCAACATTTCGACCGGAACGCGGACGCCGATCTACCGACAGATCGTGGATCAGGTACGGCTGGCGGCGGCGACCGGGGTCTTGCCTCCGGGTCATGCCCTTCCCAGCGTTCGTGCTCTCGCCGAGCGACTGTTGATCAACGTCAACACCGTCGCCAAAGCGTTCAGCGAACTGGTTCGGGACGGCGTCTTGGAATCGCGGCAGAGCCTGGGTTATTTCGTGGCTCCCAAGCGGCAGATGTTCAGCAAGGCCGAACGCAGCCGGCGGCTGCGGCGCGCGGCAGACGCATTCGTCCGCGAGGCCATCTTCCTCGATTTTGCCGCCGACGAAATCCAAGGCGTCGTCGAAAAAAGTCTGACCGCACTCGAATGGGACGCCAGAACCATGGAGACCTCACAATGATTTCCACAGACGATCAGGACGGCACATTGCACGGGAATCGCCAAGATTGGGCGATTCAGGCGAGCGGTCTCACGCGGTTTTTCGGCGGCCATTGCGCCGTTAACGGACTTTCGCTCAACGTGCCACGCGGCAGCGTCTTGGCCTTCATCGGCCGCAACGGCGCCGGTAAGACCACCACGATCCGCATGTTGCTCGGCCTCTTAACGCCGACGCGCGGGCAGTCGACGATTCTCGGACACGACAGCGTGAAGTTGCCTCCCCAAGTCCGCGCCCGCATCGGCTATATGGCCGAAGGGCATCCCGTCTATCCCTGGATGCGAGTCGGTCAGTATGCCGGATTTCAAAGCAGTTGCTATCCGCACTGGCGACAGAGCACGTTTGCGGCGGTCATCGACTATTTTGCCATCCTACCGCAAACGAAAGCGGGCGATCTTTCGCACGGTCAACGGGCCGGGCTGCATCTGGCTACGACGTTGGCCATTGAGCCGGAACTCTTGATGCTCGACGACCCGGCGACTGGGCTTGACCCGGCGGCGCGGCGGTCGTTGTTGGAAGCCATGATCTATTTCACTCGCAACCGCGAGCGGACGATCTTCTTCTCAACGCATCTGCTCGATGACGTGGAGCGAATCGCCGATCAGGTCGCGGTTCTCGACTACAGCGTCCTGCGGGCGTCGTGCAGCATGGAGACATTCCGCGACCGAGTCCGGCAGATCAGCGGGCATTTTTCGAGTCCGCCTCCCAGCGACCTGCCCGAGATTCCCGGATTGTTGCGCGCCACACGCAGTGACAACGACCTCACGCTGATCGTGGCCAACGACACCGGACGCATCGAGCGCATCCTCAACTCACTCGGAGCGGAATCCGTGGACGAACAACCCCTCAGTCTGGAAGACGCGCTGACCGCCTATGTCGGCCGCCAGGGCAAAAAGAGTCTCTTTAGCACCGTCGGAGGCGAACCATGAAATCGCTGATCTGGAAAGAATTTCACGAGAACCTCAAATGGGTGGCTGTCCCTTTGGTGCTGTACGGCCTTTATGTTTCGAACAACGGGGAATGTCTGTGCGACACGTTTTATTTATTTGTGAGATTCCTCGGTGCTGTGTTTGGCGGCGTGCTGGGCATCTTGCAGATGACGTTTGAATCTCAGGGAGACCGCCGGGCGATCCTGTTACACCGGCCGGTCAACTCGTCTCGCATCTTTCTGGCGAAGGTGCTGACTGGCGCGGGGTTGTACATGGCGGCGTTGGGAATCCCTTTGATGGTTTATCTCGTCAGAAGTTTCCTGCCGGGACATGTTGCGCCGCATCTCGGGTTTCCAGTTCGCTGGCAGTTGTTGTTCCCGTGGTTCGCTGAGATCTTGACGGGGCTGGTTTATTATTTCGCCGGAGCGCTCATGGCCCTGCGTCGCGGGCGCTGGTACGGCAGCCGCAGCCTCGGTTTTTTGGCCGCCTACCTCAGCGGATTCCTGGTTTGGAACGTGGCGGAATTCTGGCAGGCGCTGCTCGCCATTTTTCTGTTCGGCGGTTTGATCGCGGCGGCGGCCTGGGGAAGTTTTCTGACGGCGGGCGACTACGAGCCACAGCCGTGGCTCGCCAAGTTCGGACTGGCCTTCACGTTCCTGACCGGACTGGTCGTCTTGAGCGTGGAAAGCAAGACGATCATCGAAAGCAGGCTGTTTCATTCAAATTCCGACTATTTCCATTCGAACTATGTGCTCGACCACAGCGGGCGAGTCTTGATCGTCGAACACTTGGGACGTGGGGGGATTCGAGTCAAAGATCACCACGGCCATGAATTGGACGAGTTGCGACGAAAGCCAGTTCACGAAGTCCGCGCGGAACTTGGGCGATTGTATGCTCCACTGACCAGTGCCCATTCGGAGTCATACCATGGCCACAGGAATTATCGAGTGTTCAGTCGATTCCTTGTCTCTTTGGGAAATTCCACGACGCCTCCCGGCGAGAGTTGGGCTTATGTTCCCGACCAAGGACGGCTGGTGGGTTACGATCTCGGAGGCCGTCACCTCATCGGCAGCATCGGCCCTGAAGAATTCGTATCCGCCGGCGAGCAGCCTCGTTCCCGATTCGAGGGCCGACTGGATTACTCGAACATCCGCGCGAACCCCGATTATTTGGTTTTTCCCGGCGGCGTTTACGCGATGGACTTTGCGCAGCGCCGCCTGCCGTTGCTGTTCTCCCCCGCCGTGGGGGAGACCGTCCTAAGCGCTCGGGAGTGGCGAGGCGATGGGTCGTGGGTACCCCTGGAGACTGACTATCAAGGAACTCTGGGAATTCCGGGAATCCAGACCTATCGCCGGAATGAATCTGGCAAGTCCACTCAGACCGTGGTGGGAACTGACCGGGCGATTTACCTTTTGGACCATCAGGGAACCACGGAATTTTCAGTGCCATTGGCTTACGATCACCAGAGTCATATCGCAACATTGCATCGACTGGAGAACCCGTTGCGGTTTGCGGTCATGTATCAACCTTCCTATTTCCTGGGAGTGGTGGAACGATGCACGATGCCGCAGCAGATGATCGAATACGATGCCTCCGGACACGAACTCTCTCGCACGTCGTTACGGGCAATTCCCTTTGGCCAGCCGACGCGGCATCAACCCTGGTTTGGCTTCGTGACGTCGCCCGCCGAGGCCGCCGCACTGCTCAGCGCCCTATACAACGTCCTTTTTAGAACCGTTCCGGGCCAACTCAACGGATACAGCAAACTCTCGAGCGAGCTTCTCGAAATGGTCTACACGATTTTCCCTTATCCACTCGACTTGAACGCCGGCCTGAACAACGGCCGAATTCAGTTGTACGTTGTGGGGATGCTGCTGAATGCGCTGCTGGGTGCCGCGAGTTGCTACTGGCTGGCAAGGCGCTACGCCTTCTCCCCCGCTCGCCGCCTCAGTTGGTCGTGCTGCGGTTTTCTGTTCGGCCCGGTCGGCCTGCTGTTGCTGCTGGCCATCCACGATCGGCCGGCCCGCATTGCCTGCCCAGTCTGTTGCAGACTCCGCATCGTCACCCGTGACACCTGCGAACACTGCGGCGCACCGCATGCCACTCCTCAAGCGGATGGGACGGAAATCTTTGAACCAACTGCCTCTTTGCCTGGGTTTGCAGGATCAAATGCCTTTGGCTTCCCAATCGGATTATCATGATCACTCAACGATTCACATCACCACCCAACCCCGTTTGTTTCCGAACATGGACGACGAGCACTCCATCGACATTGCTGAGCGAGATGAGATTCCCTCGCTCCAGACTCCGGTGCAATTTCTGCCTGGGGTTGGACCGGCGAGGGCATCGTTGTTGGAACGGTTGGAACTCAAGACCGCCGAGGATGTGCTGCTCAATGTGCCGCGTGACGTGCTGGACTTGTCTCGCGTCACGCGCGTCCGGGATTTGCAGGCGGACACATTGCAGTCGGTGAAAGGCAAAGTCGTCGATCGGGATGCTCGGCTCACCAACACCGGCAAGACGATGACCGCCGTGCTGCTCGATTGCGGCGACGGGTACGTGCGCGGCATGTGGTTCAATCAACCGTGGATGATCAAGAGGTTCGTAGATCAGCAGACGGTGCTCTTCTCCGGCAAGCCGAAATGGAAGACCGGCCGGTGGGAGTTCGGCAATCCTGAGGTTCAATACCTCGACATCGACGACAGCGACGCGCCGAGCGAAGTGCTGCCGCGCTATCACCTGACCGAAGGATTGCGGATGCTCGAGATGCGGCGCATCTCGCGAGCGACCACCGAACGATTCGCGGAGTTGATTGTTGAACACTTGCCGGACGAATTGCTCAC
This sequence comes from Planctomyces sp., assembly GCA_005798445.1. GTDB lineage: Bacteria > Planctomycetota > Planctomycetia > Planctomycetales > Planctomycetaceae > SXKJ01. Next base: position 1,709 of record SYJG01000240.1, on the reverse strand, counting down.
GAGACACAAGTTGCCGAGACGCCGCGACGCGATCCGACAGTTGCATGTGCCCAAGACGATGGCCGAGTTTCAAGCGGCCAAGCGGCGGCTGATCTTCGAGGACTTGTTGGAGTTTCAAGTCGGCCTGGCTTTGCGACGCCGAGCTTGGAAGCGCGGCCCCCCTGCTCCGCCGCTGCCGGTCAACGCCAAGATCGACGCGCGAGCGCGGCGGTTGTTCCCGTTTCAGTTCACCGAGGGACAAAATCAAGCCGTCTCGGAAATCTGCCGAGACATCGCCTCAGATCAAGCCATGCACCGGTTGCTACAAGCGGATGTCGGGGCCGGCAAAACCGCGATCGCGATTTACGCAATGCTGGTCGCGGTGGCCAATGGACATCAAACGCTCATCATGACTCCCACCGAGTTGCTCGCGACGCAGCACTGGAACACGATCGACTCGCTCTTGTCCGAAAGCCGCGTCGAACGGCGGCTGCTGACCGGCAGTCTGACCGAGTCGCAGCGACGGCAAACACTCGTCGAGATGGAAACCGGCGCGGCGCAGTTAATCGTCGGGACGCAGGCACTGATCCAAAAGGACGTCCGCTTTGCGAAGCTCGGCCTGGTCGTGATCGACGAGCAACACAAGTTCGGCGTCGCACAGCGCGCGCACTTCGGCGGGGGCGGACTCGCGCCGCATGTACTGGTGATGACCGCGACACCGATTCCGCGGAGCTTGTGCCTGACGCAATTCGGCGATCTCGACATCACGTCGATCATGGACCTCCCGCCGGGGCGGCAAAAGATTGTGACGAACCGAGTTTTTTCGGTACCGACTCGGCAGCGAGCTTGGGAGTTCATCCGCCAACAACTTGTCGCCGGCCGGCAAGCATACGTCGTCTGCCCGCGAGTCGGAGCCAGTGATGACGCTGACGAAGACTCGGTGATTGAATGGTTGCGGAACCTCGCTCCTGGTGCGATACGTTCCGCCTCCGACATGCCGCTCGCTGCTGAAGAAGCGTTTGCTAGGCTGTCGGTTGGTGAGTTGAAAGGCTTTCGAGTCGGACTGGTTCACGGTCGGATGCCGCGCGACGAACGGGCGGCGACGATGGAACATTTTCGCAACGGCGACTTGCAGGTGCTGATCTCAACGACCGTCATCGAAGTCGGCGTCGATGTTTCGAACGCGACACTCATGGCCATCTTCCACGCCGAACGCTTCGGACTGTCACAGCTTCATCAACTGCGAGGGCGCGTCGGTCGTGGCAAGTTCCAAGGCTATTGCTTCCTGTTTTCTGATGCCGACGACCCCGTCGCATTGCGTCGGTTGCACGCGGTTGAGACCAGCACGAACGGTTTTCAAATCGCCGAGGCGGATTTCGAACTACGCGGTCCTGGAGACGTCCTGGGCACTCGGCAACACGGCGAATTGCCGCTCCGCTTCGCGAACATTTTGCGAGACCAAGAACTGCTGGTTGAAGCTCGCCACGCCGCCGGCGATGCGATCGACAGCGGCTCAATCGACACGGCGGAATACGCTCCACTCAAACTGCGAGTGCTCGACCGCTTCGCAACGCTGATGGACCTGCCGCAGACAGGGTAGTGGCAGTTTCAAAACCAGCACGACGCGCCAGCAAGTGGTTATCCCTCTCGCGGGATGTGATGAGAGATTCGGCGAGCGGCAGGGCGTCAGCCCTCCGAGTCAAGTCAATCCGGATCGAATCACTCGGAGG
>SYJG01000239.1 GCA_005798445.1 Planctomyces sp. | reverse complement strand
GACCACGTGAGCTTTGACGATCGCGACTTTGTCCGCCGCTGAAAACTGACGTCGTGGTTTCTTCATCATGCGTCCTTTCTGGTGTGACTCTACAACACGCCAGTTTCAAGGACGCTCCATTTTCGAAAAGGGCACTACAGTGAATGGCGGTAACGTTCAAGACGTTGTCGCAGATCACGGCGAACTCGAAGTGATGATCGTCGATTACGACAACGAGGGCAGCGGCAGTGCCTGCCAACGAGAATTCGTACCGATAAGACAGAGCGAAGCATTGGTGCGTGAGGCGACTGAAATTGCGTGGAAGCATGAGGACGCTTCAACCGGGGCGAACACAGGTCAATCTGTTGGCAACACGCAAACATGAACATTCCCGTAAACCGGACGAGTTGTTTGATATCATCGAATCATGCTCTCCCGGTCCTTACCTCGAATTATTCGCTTGCTTCCGACGTGACGGATGGGATCAGTGGGGAAATGAAGATGTCGAGGAAAATAGCTTGTCTGGAGTGGCTCGTCGTAAGGGGCATGTTGACTCACAGCTTCGCATGTTCGAGGCACCGAGAGGCTACCGTGGTGCTGCCGGAGCATGATGATCACGAATTCGCCGAAATGAAGATCTGACGCGATATGCGATGATGGCTGCTTCAAACAAATTGCGGACGGGTGGCACGCTCTGACCATCGGGAAGGGCGTGGCTGACTCAGTCCATGTTCCACACACGTCTTTCGAGCCACGCCCTTCGATGATTCAGGGCGTATCCCCCTGCGCCACGCACAACTTGCTTATTGAGTTCGTCCAGACGGGACCACTAGAGTGTTCGTGTTGCGGAGAGGTCGAGTCATGCTTCCTGTGAAATTTCCATCGAGCGTCGAATTGCTGCGGCGGCAGCTTGCTGACGAGCAGGATTTGACGCCCGATGAGCGGGTGCAAGCGGTTTGCGATCTGCTGGCCACGGCGTCGGCCATGAACCCTGTGGAAGATGTCTTTGGGTCGCAAGACCCGCTGTGGCTTCGTCGAGAGGCCGAATGGCAAAGGTGCATGCGTGAGCTTTTCCAACGGCAACGAGACACCGCCGAAGCCCGTCGAGTCTGACAGTCTCTCCCGCGTCTTGTCAGAGTTGGTCGATGTCCTGCGGACACACAAGACCAATTATGCCTTGATCGGCGGGTTGGCCGTGTCAGCTCGCGGGCATTTGCGAAGCACTCGTCTCATCGACCTGTTGCTCGACGTTCCGCAACTGGAGTTGCCACGGCTGTTGGACGACCTGCAACAACGCGGCTTCGAGTTCGACCTGCGATCTCTGCTGAGCGAATGGACGCACGGCATCACGCAGCTCACCTGGCGAGGACGCATCCGAGTGGATTGGCTCAAGCCGGTCGTCGTGCAGTTCCAACATGTGCTGGACCGCGCGACCGAAGTGCCGCTCAACAACCAGCGAGTCCGAGTCGTGGATGTCGAGGGACTGATTCTGTTGAAGCTCACGGCGTGGCGACCGCAAGATCAGGAAGACGTGCGCGGCCTCTTGGCCAAACACGCCGGTCAATTGGACCTCGATTGGGTCCGACGCGAAATCTCACAACTGACCGCTGCGAACGCTCCGGTGCTCGATGAATTTGAAGCGATGGTGAGCGAGTTCTATTCGGCGTAAGGCCGAATCGTTCAGTCCGACGACTTGGCGTCGAAAAGTTGCACTGGGTTGATTTTGAATTGCAGCATCTTGGCAGTTTCTCGGCCGTTGTCTCCCCCTTTGCGTTGCATGGTGATGCGGCCGATTTTCAGGTTGCCGGCTTTGGTGAGTTCCACCGGGCCGTCGCGATAGAACTTGACCGCATCTTCGGACGATCGGATCACCCACTTGGGTTTGTCGGTCGCTTTGTAGGTAACCATCATCCAGTTCGCTGCGTGGGGGCCATCGCCGGTGAGCAGGTCGGAGACGATCTCGTCTTTGTTCTTCTTGAAGAAGTCCAGAACGGCTTGCTGAGCGTTCTCGTCCAGTTCGTCCAGATACATCCGCCGATTGTCTCGGCTGGATTCGCGCGGTGGTGTCTCACCGGCGAACAACTTCAAAGCGTCCACGACGTCGGGCGGCATCTTCCACATCGTCGCGTACGTCTTCAGCCAGCGTTTGTCGATCTGGTTGAAACCGTTTGTGCTGCTGACGAGCTTGATCGAGATCCGCTCGACTCGTTCGCCGGACTTCGTTTTGACCGTCACTTCGACGTCCGCTTTTTCGCCATGCGGTTTCGACGCCGAGACGCTGTTGATCTCGGTGAGCTGATGATTCATCGCCTCCAGCCAAGCGCGAGCGTCCGTGTCGGTCTTCCAGTTGTTGAACTTGTCCCGGATTTCATTCTCGTTCTGGAAGCCGCCCTTTGCTGTCTTCGAGCCGCGTTCAACCTTGGCGGCATCTGACTCCTGAGCCATCACCACACCGGTGGAGAGCAACAGGACCAGGAGAATCACGGAAAGCTGCTTCATGGCCATGCTCACTTCGGCGATTGTTTTCCCCACGCGATGGTAATGACAAATAGCACGACGCGCCAGCAAGTGGTTCAGTTTCAAATCACTCGCTGATGCGTCGTGCTGGTAACGAAAGGGCTATCGTCCCGATGAGGCGAAGCGATTGGGCTTTCCGAAGCGGCGGGGCCGTTTCGGGCCGCGACCTGGTGGGCCGCTGAATTCGCCGTTGGGGGTTTCCGGACGACGCGGTGCGTTGTTTGGTCGGCGAGCAGACTGATTCGCAGGAGGCGCGTTGTCGCTGAAGGCTCGACGCGGTTGGACAGCGGCGCTGGTTTGCGGCAGCGAGTCGTTGCCTCGTGTTGCTCGGCGGTCATCGGTGTGGCCGGTGCTGTGAGCTTGGCGAGGTGGCTCGGAGGCGAACGCGGGTAGATCGTGACGCTGTTCCAGGCGCTGACGAATCAATCGCTCGATTGACGTCAACAGGCCGCGCTCTTCCGGTGAGCAGAACGAGATCGCGATGCCACTCGCTCCCGCGCGGGCCGTGCGGCCGATGCGGTGGACGTAGTTGTCGATCTCCATTGGCAGGTCGTAGTTGATG
>SYJG01000238.1 GCA_005798445.1 Planctomyces sp. | reverse complement strand
GGAGGGCGTTAGCCCCCGAACTGGCGAAGTCGTGATCGTCCGGGGGCTAACGCCCTCCGGCTCGCCTGTGGAAACGTTGCTTCCGGCTGTTTGCTCATGACCACGCTTGATGATCTGCGACAACGACTCGCCGTCGATGAAGCTCATCGTCAAGAAATGCGTGCCGTCCTGCTCATCGACATCAAAGATCGGACAGAGATTGCGATGTTGCACCGAAGCCATCGTCCGCGCTTCTCGACGAAACCGCTCGGTCAAATGGAGTTCGCCGTCAGCATCAAACTTGGGAATCTTCAATGCGACGCGCCGTCCCAGCCGGATATCTTCGGCCAGATAGACGACCCCCATGCCCCCCGATCCCAATTCACGCTCGACCCGATACCGGTCGAACAATGTCCCCACTTCTGATGCCACGTCATCCCTTCCGACCGGCGCAGGGGACGCGAGAGGCGGCTTGCTTGCATCCGCGAGTAAGCCGGCGGCGAAGTCCGAACACAAGTCGCTCGCCGGTTTTTCGAGGAAGCCTGTCGCCTGATCAGCGCGGGTCAGCAGACGCTCGACTCGAACTCGCAGAGCGGAGTTCCCCGCACACGCCTGGTCGAGATACTCCCGTCGCGCTGTCGGGTCGACGATTTCAAAGGCGGCATTGAGGAGGTCTCGTTCGTGCATGACGACTTTGCTACGTTCCTGGCGAGAGTTCTTCCAGCAAAAACGACCGCGCATACAGCCACAGCCGCCGCGCCGAGCTTTCGGAGATCTCCATCATCTCAGCGGTTTCAGTCAGAGACAGCCCCGTGAAATATCGCAGCTTGACCATCTCGGCCGCCTGAGCGTCTTCCACGACCAATCGAGTCAACGCCTCATCCAACTCCAGCAAGTCCACGTCCGCCCCAACTTCCGGCAGATCGTTCAGCGAGACTTCGACCCGGTCCCACTCACCGCCCCGTTTCAGAGCTTGCTTGCGTCGCGCGTTCTCAATCAGAATCCGCCGCATCGCCTCGGCCGCCGCCGCGAAAAAATGTTTGCGGCTCTGCCACTTCTGAGCCAGCGGCGCATCGACCAGCCGGAGATACGCCTCATGCACCAGCGCGGTAGCCTGCAACGTTTGCCCCGCCGTCTCGTGAGCCAACTTGGCGCGGGCCAGCTCGCGTAGTTGGTCATAAACCAGCGGCAATAACGCCTCCGCAGCGACCGACTCGCCGTGTTCGAGGGCAATCAACAGCGTTGAGATGTCGGACGACATGCTCTCAGCCTATGGTCGCCTCACGGTACGAGCAATTCCGCCGGTGAAAGTGGCCGTGTCAATCCAAGCGATGTCCTGGTCGAGATCTGCCGATACCATCAGAACTGCTTGATGCCTCCTCGGTGTTACGGTAGCTTGTCCTTCCTCGAAGATCCGGCCGATCAGGATCGACAGCCCTCGGCCAACTCCCGCCGGAATTCCGCCCTCCTGACGAGACCTGCCGATGCGATTGCTGTTCCGCATCCACTTGGCCGCACTGTGCCTGCTGGTGACTGTCGTTGACTGCGGCGGTGCTGACCTCCCTTCTGCGGATTTGCCGATTCAGCAAGTCATCGACCAGTTCGTTCAACAACGATTGGATGCCGAGAAAATCGTGGCGGCTCCGCAAGCGGATGACGCGAATCTCTTGCGGCGGACGATGCTCGACGTGGCCGGACGCATTCCCACATCCGACGAGGCGAAGGTGTTTGTCGCCAACGGAGCTGCAACCAAGCGAGTCGAACTGGTGGACCGCTTGCTGGCAAGTCCCGATTTCGTGTGGCATCAGCGAAATGAACTCGACCGGATGCTGCTGCCGAATCAGCCCAACGATGGTGATTTTCGGAAGTACCTGCTGTGGGCGGTCAAAGAGAATCGCTCGTGGGAAGCCATGTTCCGCGACATGCTCGTCGGTGACGAAGCGGACGAGAATCGCAAGCCGGCTCTGACGTTCATCAAGTCGCGGGTACGCGATCTCGACGACATGCTCAACGACTCGGCGATCATTTTCTTCGGGGTCAACGTGACTTGCGCGAAGTGTCACGATCACCCGCTGACTCCCGATTGGAAACAGCATCACTACTTCGGCATGGCCACATTCTTCAGCCGGACGTACGTCACGAAAAAGAATCTGCTGGCCGAGCGGCCGTTCGGCGAGGTGAAGTTCAAATCGAAGCGCAAGGACGACACAAAGGGGGAACAGACCGCGAAGTTTGAGTTCCTCACCGGGTCTGTCATCGACGAGCCGCTCGTCGAACGCTCGGAAGACGACAAGAAGAAAATTGAAGAGGTCATCAAGGCGGCAATGCAGAAGGACGATGCTCCGCCGCCGGAGAAACCGGCCTTCAGCCCTCGCGAAAAATTGGTCGAGGTCGCGCTGCGAGCGGAGGACAACCGCTTTTTTGCTCGCAACATCGTCAATCGCGTGTGGGACCGGTTCTTCGGACGCGGCCTCGTGCATCCGGTCGATCAGTTGCACGCCGCCAATGCGCCGTCGCATCCAGAGTTGCTCGATTGGCTGACGCGCGACATGGTCGCTCACAACTACGACCTCAAGCGATTGATTCGCGGCATCGTGCTCAGCCAGGCGTACTCCCGTTCGAGCGAATGGACCGCCGGTTCACAGCCTCCCGATGCCGCGCTGTTCGCGGTCGCGAAGGTCAAGCCGCTGACACCGCGTCAGTATTCTCTTTCGCTGTTGATCGCCGCGAACAACCCGACGCAATGGCCGGCTCTCGATCAAGCCGAGCAATGGGTGACTCGCCGTGAACAGTTGGAGAATTCGTCGAATGGCTGGGCCGGGAACTTTGAGATGCCCGGCGAGAGCTTTCATGTCGCCGTCGATGAGGCACTTCTCTTCAGCAACAACAAGCGGATCGAAGACGAGTTCTTGCGTGACTCAGGCGACCGCCTGCTTGGGCACTTGAAGACGCTCAGCGACAATCAGGCGGTGATTGAAACGGCGATTCAAGCGATCTGCTCGCGAGCGCCGCGCGACGAGGAACGAGCCACGCTCGATGAGTTCTTGAAAAGTCGCTCCGACCAAGCGACGGCGCTCCGACAGTTGGTCTGGGTACTGCTCACGGGACCGGAAATGAGATTCAGTTATTGATTTGGAGTGCGGTGACCTGAGTCACCGCTTTTCACAACGTGTCGTTTTTGCGGAAACCAATCGGCCGTGGGAAGCAGAGTGATTTGAAAAGTGGCGACTCTGGTCGCCGCAGTCCAAAGGAGATGCCATGACACTTTCTCGACGCGGATTCTTGAACGCCGCCGCGCTCGGCACCGCCGGAACATTCGCCTCCGACATGACGCGGCTCGACTCGCTGCGGCAGACCTCGTGGGCCGATGAGGTCAAGAAGCAGGGGAAGCGAGTCATCCTCCTCTGGCTGGCCGGAGGGGCTAGCCAATTGGAGACGTTCGATCCAAAACCGGGACGTCCCACCGGCGGGCCGTATCGAGCGATCCCGACTTCGGCCACCGGAGTCCACATCAGCGAGTTGCTGCCGAAGATGGCCGCTCGAATTCAGCAGACAACGGCGATCGTCCGGTCGCTCAACACGAAGAATGCGGATCACGGCGGCGGCGCGACGATCATGGAGACCGGCCGCATCAAAGATCCCGGCATCGAGTACCCCGACCTCGGAGCGATCTGCGCGAAGGAACTCGGCCGGCTCGACAGTGCGGTTCCCGATTACGTCTCGATGTACACGTCCACCGAAGGTCGCCGCAAAGGGACCAGCGGGTTTCTCGGCTCGCGATACGCTCCGATGTTCCTGTCCGAATCGATGCAGCCGGAGAACATCCGCAGGCTCGAATCGGTCAGCGACATCGACCATCAAGACCGGTTGGCTCTACGCGACCTGCTCGCGAAGAAGTTCACTCAGAACCGGCACAGCGATTCGCTCGGCAGTCACACGCAGGCGTATCAGCGAGTCCGCGGGTTGATGGCCAGCGAGAAGCTGTTCGACATTGAACAAGAGTCGGCCGAGATGCGAGCGAAGTACGGCCCGACGCAGTTTGGCCAGCAATGCTTGATCGCTCGGCGACTGGTCGAAGCGGGCGTACCGTTCGTCAAAGTGGCCCGCGCCTGGTGGGACAGCCACGGCGAGAATTTCGAGACGCATCGCGAACTCTGCACGGACCTCGACCACTCGATGTCGGTGCTGCTCGACGACCTGAAGGATCGCGGTCTGCTGGAACACACGCTGGTTCTGACCTTCGGCGAATTCGGTCGGACACCGAGCATCAACGCGAGCCTCGGCCGCGATCACTTCGCCGCCGCTTGGAGCGCGACGCTCTCTGGCTGCGGTGTGCGTGGCGGAGCTTGCTTCGGAAAGACCGACGAAGACGGCCACAAAGTTGCCGACGGCGAAGTTGGGGCAGGTGATTTGTTCGCGACGATTTTGACTGCGCTCGGCATCGACCCGAACAAGGAATACCACGTCGGTGCTCGGCCCGTGCCGCTGTCCGACTTTGGTGCGAAGCCGATCAAAGATGTCTTGCTGTAGGCTGTTAGCTGGAAGCTGATGGCTGTTATTCCAAATCAGTTGGCAATGAATTGTGACAACAGCCGACAGCCATCGGCCCACAGCGTTCAGTCGGACAATTGAGGAGTTCGTGATGGCCTCTGATCCAACCAAGTTGCAGAAGACGAAAGACATCGGCATCCCGTCGATCGCAATGTGCGTCGCGCGCGTGCCGAACTCCGGGCGGCTGATCTTCGGTAGCTCCGACTTCAAGCTGCACGAGATCGACGTCTTCGCCGAGAAGCCGCAGCCGATGCCGTTCGGCGGCGAGGGACATCAAAGCTACGTCACCGGCGTTGTGTTGCCGACGCCGAACATCGCGGTCTCCGGCAGCTACGACGGCCAGTTGATTTGGTGGGATGTCGAGAAACGCGAGCCAACTCGCAAGGTGAAGGCTCACGAGTTGTGGATTCGGCGGCTCGTCATCAGTCCGGATGGCAAGACGATCGCCAGCGTTGCCGACGACATGCAGTGCAAACTCTGGAACGCCGAGACCGGTGAAATGCTGCGGCAGTTCAGCGACCACAAGCCGATCACTCCGCACGATTTTCCCAGCATGTTGCACGCGGTGACGTTCTCGGCCGACGGCAAGTTCATCGCGACCGGCGACAAAGTCGGACACGTCGCGATCTGGGAAACGACCAGCGGTTCGAAAGTCGCGACGGTCGAAGCTCCGGGGCTTTACACCTGGGATCCCAAGCAACGACGCCATTCGATCGGCGGCATCCGAGCACTTGCGTTCTCGCCCGACAGCAAGCTGATCACGGTTGGCGGCATCGGCCAGATTGGAAACATCGACCATCTCGACGCGCCCGCTCGGATCGAAATCTTCGACTGGCAGAAGGGGGAGCGAAAGCACGAGCTCAACAACGACAAGTTCAAGGCGTTGGTCGAGGACTTCGCGTTTGATCCATCGGGCAAGTGGCTGCTGAGTTCCGGCGGCGCGGGGGACGGATTCGTGACGTTCACGGACGTCGAAACCGGCAAACCGATTCATCAAGACAAGCTGCCGATGCACGTCCACCAGTTGGCGTTGAACGAAGCGAACGATACGTTATTCGCCGTCGGCCACCACAAGATCGCCGTCTGCGAGTTCAAAGCCGAGTCCCCGGTAACGACTGCGGACTCGGAAAAAGGCGGCGGAAAATGAAGGGCGAAAAATCGGGACAGGAAACGCCGATTGTTGTTTGTTCCATTTTTTGCCCTTCATTTTTCGCCTGACTCTGCACCATTGTTCGTTCCACCATTTTTACACAGGAGCCTTCCGATGACTGCCCGATCCACCCGTCGTGATTTTCTGAAGCACAGCGCTGTTGTCGGAGCCTCGGCCGCGTTCACCGCCGCCAGTTGGAGCCGGGTGTACGGGGCGAACGACAAACTCAACATTGCGTCGGTTGGGCCGGGAGGCAAAGGTTGGTCGGACCTCACCGAGACGGCCAAGAGTCCGCATGTCAACGTCGTCGCACTGTGCGACATCGACGAGTCGACCAATCATCTTGGCCGCGCCGCAGAGAAGTTCCCGGCCGCCAAAAAGTTCTTCGACTATCGCAAGCTGCTCGACGACGCGAACGCGAAGGCGTTCGACGCGGTCATCGTTTCGACGCCGGATCACATGCACGCTCCGATTTCGCTGCCGGCGATGCAGCTTGGCAAGCACGTCCAGTGTCAGAAGCCGCTGACGCACACGGTGCATGAGGCTCGGCAAATGCGGCTGGCGGCGAAGGCGTACAACGTCGTCACGCAGATGGGGAACCAAATCCAGTCGTATTCGGAATATCGCACGGCGGTCAAACTTGTGCATGATGGGGCGATCGGCAAAGTCAAAGAGGTCTACTCGTGGCAGAGCGGCGCGATGGGCTGGATTCTCGCCGACGACCGTCCGGCTGGCGAAGACCCGCTGCCATCGACCGTGCATTGGGACGAGTGGCTCGGAGTCGCTCCGCCTCGGCCGTTCAAGAACAAAATCTATCACTCGTTCAATTGGCGAGCGTGGCAGGATTTCTCCAATGGTCAGCTTGGGGACTTCGGCTGTCATATTCTCGATCCGGTTTTCATGGCGGTGAAGCTGACGTCACCGACCAGCGTGTTTGCCGATGCTCCGAAGCTCAACAAGGAAATCTGGCACAAGTGGTCGAAGGTTATTTACGAGTTCCCCGGCACCGAGATGACCGGCGGCAAGCCGATCACCGTGACCTGGTTCGACGGAGACGGGCACAAACCGGCCAACGATCTCGTCGGCGTTCCGGCAGGCTTCCAGTTGCCCGGTTCCGGTTCGGTGATTGTCGGTGAGAAAGGTTCGCTGCTGATCCCGCACGTTGCGCCGCCGAAGCTCTTCCCGGAAGAAAAGTTCGCGGACTTCAAGATCGAGATGGTTCCGGCTCGCGACCACTACGTCAGTTGGGCTGATGCCTGCCGAGGTGAAGGGTACACGACGTCGCTGTTCGACTACTCCGGCCCGCTGACCGAGACCGTGTTGCTCGGCACGATTGCGATTCGGCTGCCCGCTCAAACGCTGCGCTGGAACGCGGCCGATCTGAAGTTCGCGAACAACGACAAAGCGACCGCTCTGCTGACGAAGCCGTATCGCAAAGGCTTCGAGCCGAAGTGGCTGTGAGTGGAATGACAAATTGGGAATTACGAATGACGAATATTCATTCGGTGCCCTGACTCGTAATTCGTCATTACGACGCGCAGCGATCCGCGATCCGTTGCCAGAGCAGCGCGCTGGCGAGCGTGCCGCGGTGGAAATCGGTGACGGCGAAATGTTCGTTGGGGCTGTGCAGGTTGTCGGTGTTCTGGCCCCAGCCGAGCAGCAGCGTGTCTACGCCGAGCAATTCCTTTAGCGTGCCGACGACCGGGATCGAGCCTCCCTCGCGGATCATCACGGGCTTTGTGCCGAAGGCTTCTTGGATCGCGCTCTTGGCGGCGTCCATGAACGGGCTGTTCGCGTCGGCGATGAAGCCGGGGCAGCCGTGGGATTCGATGAACTCCAATCGGCAACCAGGCAACAACTGCTGCTGCAAGAATTGGCCGAGTGACTTGGTCAGCTTGTGCGGGTCTTGATTGGGGACCAGTCGGCAGGTGATCTTCGCGGAAGCCCACGACGGGATGATCGTCTTCGGTCCCTCCCCTTGATAGCCAGAGGTGAGACCGTTGATCTCGCAGGTCGGTCGCGCCCAGCGCCGCTCGGTCGAGGTGAAGCCGGTCTCGCCCCAACTGTTTTCGACGCCGACGCTGGCCAGGAAGTCTCGTTCGTTGAAGGGAAGGGCTGCGAAGCCTGATCGTTCGGTGTCGGTCAACGGTTTGACGTCGTCGTAGAAGCCAGGGATTTGGACTCGGCCATTCGCGTCGTGCAGCGAGGCGATCAAGCGGGCAAGCGCGGTGGCGGGATTCGTGATTGCTCCGCCGAAGATGCCGCTGTGCAAGTCCTGCTTCGGGCCGATCACACGAACCTCGCAGGCGAGAATGCCTCGCAGGCCGTAGGTAATCGCCGGGATGTTCGGCGCGTACTGGCTGGTGTCGCTGATGACGGCGATGTCGGAACGCAGCTTCTCGCGATTGGCGGCGAGGAAGATGTCGAGATTGTTGCTGCCGACCTCCTCTTCGCCCTCGATAACGAACTTCACGTTGATGGGAAGTTTGCCGACCGACTTCAGCCATGCGGCGACGGAGAGCACATGCGTCAGCATTTGGCCTTTGTCGTCGGTCGCTCCGCGAGCGTAGATGCAACCGTCGCGGACGTCTGGCTCAAACGCTGGCGTGATCCACTTGTCGAGCGGGTCGGGCGGTTGCACGTCGTAGTGGCCGTAGATCAGCACGGTCGGAGCGTTCGGCTTCTCAGCCTTGAGCCATTCGGCGTAGACGATCGGATGCCCGGCGGTCTCGACCAGTTCGGTCGTCAAACCGGCGGACGCGAGTTGATCGCGCACGAACTCGGCCGCGCGCCGTACGTCCGGCTTGTGAACGGTGATTGCGCTGACGCTGGGGATGCGCAGCAGCGACTTCAGAGTTTCGAGGGCGTCGAATTGATGAGCTTGCAGATATTGGACGACTGGTTGCATGGCGGGTCTTCGATGGGGTGAGTGGTTGGGTGTTTTGAAATTACCCCCACCCCGCTTGCCGGGGTGGTTCATTGGATTTTGCACTACTGGATTCACGGCAACCGTGATGAGATGAGTAGTGCAGAATCCAATGAACCACCGGGGCAAGCCCGGTGGGGGAGCGCGGCATTTATTGTTTCAACGACACCGGCAGGGCGTCGATCTTGGCGGCGAGGATGAAATCGTTTTCGGAGAGGCCGCCGATGGCGTGCGTGTAGATTTTGATGGTCACATTGCGATAGCTCGTGATGTGGACGTCGGGATGATGGCCTTCGCACTCGGCCATGCAGGCGACATGGTTCAGGAAATTCATCGCGGCCATGTAGTTCTTCACGACCCAGGTTTTGCGAATGCGATCGTGGTTGGCGGTCAGCTTCCAGCCGGTCAGATGCTTGATCTGAGCCTCGGCCTCGGCGGAGGTCAGCTTCGGAACGCCCCCTTCACAGGGGACGCATTTCTTGCTGCGGAGTTGGTCGCAGGTTTGAATCGGGACACTCATGGGAATCTCCTTTTCGTAACCCGAAGCGTCAGCGAGGGCAAGCGCTTCATCGACATGTGATGGAGCGAAGCGTTTTGGAGCGTTCGCCCTCGCTGACGCTTCGGGTTATGAGGCCAGTATCTCGCGAACGACATTTCCATGCACGTCGGTCAGGCGAAAATCTCGGCCGCCGAAGCGGAAGGTGAGGCGCTCGTGGTCGATGCCGAGCTGATGCAGCAGCGTGGCTTGCAAGTCGTAGGGCGTGACGATGTTTTCGACGGCGTGATAGCCGTACTCGTCGGTCGCTCCGTAGGTCATGCCACCGCGAATGCCGCCGCCAGCCAGCCACAGCGAAAAGCCTTGCGGGTTGTGATCGCGGCCGGTGCTCCCTTGGGCGAACGGAGTGCGGCCGAACTCACCCGTCCAGACGACGATCGTGTCGTCGAGCAATCCGCGCTGTTTGAGATCGGCCAGCAGCGCGGCGATCGGTCGATCGACGATCTCGGCGTTCTTCTGATGATCCCCTTTGATGTTGTCGTGTGAGTCCCACGGCGAGACGAAACGGATGCCTCCGACGCAGGTCAGCTCGACGAACCTCACGCCTCGTTCCAGCAGTCGCCGAGCGAGCAAGCACTGTCTCGCGTACCGAGCTTCAAACGTGTTCGCTGAAGTGAGGCCGTAGGCTTCAAGTGTCGCGGGTGATTCGTCCTTGAAGTCGGCGACTTCGGGGACCGAGCGTTGCATGGCGAACGCGAGTTCGTAATTTCGGATCGCCGATTCGATTTGTTCCTCGCCGCTTCCGATTCGGCCGGCGAAGTCACGGTCGGTGTCGGCGATGAATCGTAGCTTGTTGAGCTGCTGGCCCGGCTTCGGCTCGTCGGGTTGGATGTTGTCCACGACCGGCGTGTTCAGGCCGACGTGAAACAGCGATGCCTCGTGAACCGCCGGCAGGAAGCCGCTTGAATAATTCGCGATCCCGCCGAGCGGCAATTGTCCGCCGTTGACGACGACGTAGCTTGGCAAGTTGGCCGACTCGCTGCCAAGTCCGTACGAGATCCACGCTCCCATGCTGGGATGTCCGGTCAGCGGATGCCCGGTGTGCAGCATGTAACAGGACTGAGCGTGCTCGCCGAACGGCGTCTGCATTGAGCGGATCACGCACAGGTCATCGACGTGCTGAGCGACGTGCGGAAACAAACTGCTGACCGGAATGCCTGAATCGCCGTGCCGCTCGAACTTGAACGGCGAGCCGAAAGTCGAGCCGTTGTTCTCGAACTGCGTCGTCTCGATTTTCATTTTGAATGGCTGGCCGTGCTCGGCGGTGAGCCGAGGTTTCGGATCGAACGAATCGACCTGCGACACGCCGCCGTCCATGAAGAGCATCACGATCCGCTTGGCCTTCGGGGCGAAGTGCGGAGCGTTGGCCTTCGCGGCGTTGTTCAACATCCCAGCCAAAGCGAGCGAGCCGAAGCCGAATCGCGAGCGGCGCAGCAGCTCGCGGCGAGTCAGCGATGTCGGATTGTGATGACGCTGTGACATGTCGTCTCCGGCTGATGGCTTAATTCGATCCGTCCCCCACCGGGCTTGCCCCGGTGGTTCATTGGCCTTTGCACTACTTCGTGTCGAACTCCCATCGAGTAGTGCAGAAGCCAATAAACCACTGGGGCAAGCCCAGTGGGGGTGGCAATCCTTTTTTCATCGCAGGTACAAAAACTCTTTCGTGTTGATTAAGGTGTGAGCCAACTCGTGCCAGAGGTATTGATCGGTCTGCCAGCGGTCGTCGGCGATTCCCAGCAGGGCAGCTTGAGACTTCAAAAAGGTGACGGTGCGGTCCACTTCGGAGTCGGTCGCCGGTCGAGCGAACAGAATCCGCCAGAGCGTTTGCAGGCGAGCTTCCGGTGTTGGCAACGAGCGAATACGTTCGGCCAGCAGACCTGATTGTGCTCCGACGAACGGGTCGTTGAGCAGCGCCAAACTTTGAGCTGGGACGTTCGTGACATTTCGCTCGCCGACGGTCAGCACGGGCTTCGGTTGGTCGAACGCGATCAGCAAGTGCTGCGGATAATTTCGCCGAGCCTCCAAATACAGGCTGCGTCGCCCGTTGCCGTCGGGAGGGCCGGAGAGCGGATTCTCGAAGTCCTTGATTCCCGCTCGCAGCGGCAACGGGACGTTCGGACCTTCGTGGCGTCGGTCGAGCCGTCCGGAAACGAACAGCAACGAATCGCGCAGCGATTCGGCTTCCAACCGCCGGACATTTGCGTGCGAGAGGAGTCGGTTGTTCGGGTCGCGTTCGCGAGCGGCGGGAGATGCCTCGGACGAAAGTTGAAACGTGCGGCTGGTCAGCATCAGTCGCAGCAGGTGTTTGATCGACCAGCCCGACTCGACGAACTCGGCGGCCAGCCAGTCGAGCAATTCGGGATGGCTCGGTGATTCGCCGAGGACTCCGAAGTTGTCCACGGTCTTCACGAGGCCCACGCCGAAGACATGCTGCCACAACCGATTGACCATGACCCGCGCGGTCAGCGGGTTGCGCGGGTCGAGTATCGCGTCGGCGAGTTCGCGTCGGCCGCTGCCTCGCCACCGCATGTCCCCCTCACCCCTTCGGGGAGAGGGGTTAGGGGAGAGGGGCGATGATGCACTCGGCTCGGTCGTTAAATTCCCCTCACCCCCGGCCCCTCTCCCCGAAGGGGCGAGGGGAGGAATACTGATTGCCTCTAAAAAACGCCGCGGCACGATCGCTCCGGCGCGGCGGTGGTTGCCGCGGGGGAAGAGGCGTTCGTCGAAGCCCTCTTCGTCGGTGACTCCGGCGACTCGGATTGGCACGGGGATTCTCGATTCGAGTTCTCGAAACTGCGCGAGTTGTCGAGCCAACTCGCTGTCGGCCGGAGCGTCATTCAACAGCACGCCTGATCGCAGCAGTTCATCGACGAATCGAGCTTGCTCGTCGGTGCAGCGTGCGTCGGCCCAAGCGTTGATGGCCTCGCTTGCCAGCTTCGTTATCTGCTTCGCGAGTGCCAGCCAATTCGGCTCGGCCTGCCACAAGTCCTCCGGCAGTGGCGACGATAACTCCGGTGCTCCGGGGATGTCGTGAAACGCGACGGCTCGAACGCTGACGCCGCTGCGGCCGTCGGTGTGGAGGACTCGCGCGTCGGGGTGCTTGCCGGGATACGGCATCTCGTCGCGTGGGATGATTTCGAGGTACGCTCGCCGCCCGGCCCAGGCCTCGCGGATGCCGAGCGTGACCCACTTCAGCCGAGGGTCGTTGAGCATCGGCATCACCTGCGTGAAGAGCACACCGTCGGCGACGAAGTTCTCGATGACCAACCGCACGCGAGCGTTGTTCGTCCCGCCTGCCAGCACGCTGATGAATTTCATGTCGAGCGTGAAATTCGGCGACCGCAAGGTCCCGCCGTGCTTATTGCTGACGAGATGCGAACTGCGAGCGCTCGGCAGAATGGATGTCAGCAAGCCGCCGCTCGGCGCGATCGCGAACTCGCCCGCGACATGAGTGGTCAGAAAATTGTCGGTCGCGAACCAGCCATCGCGATCCGACGTGGAACTGGCATTTTGTGGTTCAAAGTCGGCGAACCAGCGGACGCGATCTGCGGCGGCCGCGCGTCGTTGGTCGGACGCTTCGCGTTCTTTGGCGAGGTCGGTCCATGTCTTCGCGTCGATGGCATCGGAAGGTGGCACGTTGGAAACGTGCCCCACGGCGAGTCGCGCGAGTACGTTCAGCGGCTCGGTGGGTTTTGATTTCGCGGCTCGCAAGGCAGCGGCCCAGCGAAACGATTCTGCTTCGAGCGAACGGGTTCCCGGCGCGAATGGCGGAGGCAACGGGGCGGCAGGCTTGTCCTTGTCCGTCGGCTTGGGCGGCTCTGGCTCCAACAACTTGTCGCGAGCAGCCAGGATCGCGGTCGGCCAGTGAGTGAGCTGCTCGCGCCACAACTCGGCCAGCGAGCGGCGAATTGCCGGCTTCAACTCGGTCAGCGACGGATCGAGTGCATGCTGCGCGGCCGGGTCGTTGACTCGGTGCATCGTCGTGCGAGTGCTCGCGAAGATGCCGTACAACGCGGCGAAATCCTGAGCCGAGATCGCGTCGAACTTGTGGTCGTGACAGCGAGCACAGGCAATCGTCAATCCCTGAAACGTCTTGCTGAACGAGTCGATCTGCGCGTCGATGACGACGATCTCTTCGTTCTTCACGTCGATCGGAGTCGGGTAGAACTCGACGAATCGAAACCAGCCGGTGCCGATCGGAGACTCGTTGATGCCGAGCGTCGGATTCCAACGCGGCGGCAACAAGTCGCCAGTGAGGTGCTCGCGCACGAAGCGGTCATACGGAACGTCTCCGTTGAGTGCCCTGACCAAATAGTCGCGATATCGCCAAGCGTGTGGGATCAGCGGATCGTGTTCGGAACCGTGCGTGTCGCTGTAGCGGACGAGGTCCATCCAGTGCCGCGCCCAGTGCTCGCCGAAGTGCGGCGACGCGAGCGTGCGATCGACGAGGGGTTCGAGTGCGAGTGGGACAGAATCCGCACCGCGACCGTTAGGGAGCGGCCGATCCTCCACCGCCGGGCCGCTCCCTGACGGTCGCGGTACGGTCACGTCCGGCGGCAGTCCCGTCACGGCGAATGACAGTCGTCGTGCGAGTGACCACGCATCGGCGTCGCGTGACGGGGACAAGCCTTCGGCCTCCAGTCGCGCGAGGACAAATCGGTCGATCGGCTTCGTCGGCCAATCGCGTTGTTTGACGTTGGGAATCGGCGGCTTCACGATCGGCTGCCAGCACCAATGCTTCCGCCGCTCGGCGAGTTTTTCGGGCCACGATCCGACGTTCCGTTCGGTGTCCGGCGATTCGCGCGGGTCAACGGCTCCGCGACGAACCCACTCAACGAGCACCGTGATCTCGTCGTCCGAGAGCTTCTCGTTGGGCGGCATCTGCAAGTCTTTGCTCGTCCGCCGCACAGCCTTGATGAGCAGACTCTCATCCGGCTTGCTGGGCACGACCGCTGTTCCCGAATCGCCACCCTTTGCCCAACCACTGCGCGAATCAAGCGACAAGCCTCCTTGGAGATCTTTCGCCCGATGGCTGTGGCATTCATAGCAGCGACGTTCAAGTAATGGCTGGACTCGCTGTTGAAAGTCGTCCGAATCATCAGCGCGACTGGTCCAAGTATGGACCAGTAGAAGCACGACGAACGGTACGAATCGCCAACGGCCAGCCAACGGTACTCTCCTTGAGAACGACGATCAGAATGAACCCCGTTGAACGATCCGAATGCGAGTCGCGGGAGCGACTCACCTTAGTACCTCAGTCGCTCCCGCGACGGAGATTCCATTCGGTTCGATGTTCAGAGCCTCTCACCTCACTTCAATCAGTTCGACCAGAAAATGCAGCGTCGCTTTCGGAGGAATATCGGGCGGTGCTCCACGGTTGCCGTATCCGAGCTCCGACGGGATCTGCAACTCGATCATGCCGCCGGCACCGACGAGCTGCATTCCTTCCGTCCAACCTTTGATGACCTGGTTCAGACCAAAAGAAATGTCTTCGTTGCGCCGGTAGGAACTGTCAAAGACCTTCCCGTTGTCCAGCCAACCGTGGTAGTGGACCCGCACCGTGCTTGTCGCCTTGGGAGCGGCTCCCGCACCCTGGCGAAGTAGGCGGTAACTCAGCCCCGACTTCGTCTCCGTGAATTCTTTCGCAGCGTCTTGGTCAATTCGTCCCGCCCCTTTGGGCAGCTCGGGAAACGGAACGTCTTTGGATTCGGAAGTCATCAAAATGAACTCCTAATTAGCACGCAGCGCAAGCAGGTGGTTAAAGCTCCGATGAAACAACCACTCGGTGGCGCGTCGTGCTGGTGTCGAATTTACATCACCTTGG
Organism: Planctomyces sp.; assembly: GCA_005798445.1. Classification (GTDB taxonomy): domain Bacteria; phylum Planctomycetota; class Planctomycetia; order Planctomycetales; family Planctomycetaceae; genus SXKJ01. The sequence goes on along the minus strand of SYJG01000238.1, from coordinate 4,136 downwards.
CAACTCGCGCGGTGATTTCCGAAGAGAGTTCTATCGGCAACGACCCGCGAGCGGCAGCCTCCAGGTTCTCGGCCAAATGATTGAGATTGCAGGTTCCAATGATCGTCGTCTGGCAGTGCGGGTGCGAGAGCGTGTACCGCAGGATGAGTTCCGCGCGTGTCATGTCGCTCGGACAGAGTTCTTCGAGCTTGGCCTGATCCCAGACCTCATTGAGCGCGGGTCGTTGGATTTCCGCATCCGGGCCACCTTGAGCGATCCCACCCCGCAGAATAATGCCCGCACCCGACTCTGCGGCTCGACAGATGAGGTCGTGATGCTGCGGGGCCAGACAGGAATACGGAATCTGAAACGTGTCGAACACACCCAAGTCGATCAAGGCCGAGAGATTCGGCAGCGAACTGGAGATGCCGATGAACCGGACCAAACCCTGGTCCCGAAGACTGGTCAGGACATCAATCAGCCCTTCGCGTTGCAGCGTTTCGGCATCACCACCGTGGAATTGCAGAAGATCGACATAATCAGTGCGCAGACGCTGGAGGCTCGTTTCCAGATTTCGCCGAATGACATCGGGCTTCCAGACGTGATCGAGTTCCAGATGGTCCTCCCGTTGCGTGTAAACACACCCGCATTTGGTCGCGAGATAAAACTCACTGCGGCGTGACCCGATGAAACGCCCGATACGTTCTTCGCTGGCCCCATAATCGGGAGACGTGTCGATGAAGTTGATGCCCGCATCCAACACGGCATTGAGAAACCGCTCGGCATCGTCGTCGCTCACCACGCGCACGCCCCAAGTCCGCGGCCCACGCAACCCCATGCTGCCATAACCAAGTTGTGTGACAGCCAGCCCCGTGCGTCCAAGAATTCGGCGGTCCATCGTTCTGGGTTCTTCAGTCGTGCTCGTGGCGGAAAATGTGGCAGGGCCGTTCGCTGTCACACGACAGTGAGTTCACACTGCTTAACGTCGATTCGCACGCAGACATCATTGCGAACAAGTACTCGCAATCCCAGCAACGGCAATCTTGGTGTGACCGGACGATTGCCTGGGTGTTCCCCAGCCCGAAACTCTGATCTGAAGCGAGGGGTGGTACCGATCGGGTTAGAATCTGGTGATTCTGAGAATCATCGCGCATTTCTCCGAACACCTAGACAACTTCCGGCCGTCTATTGAATTGACGGGACAAATCGTAGGACCTGGAGTCACCGTGACTCTGCATGCCAAAGGCAACCTGAGTGACACCACGCTCCCTGCAACAGCATTTTGCCGCACTGGTGGATGAGCATGGAGCGGCGGTGTTGGCGTTGCTGCGTCGGCTGTGTGGCGGAGTACATGACGCGGAGGATTTGTTTCAGGAGACCGCCATCCGAGTTTGGAAGCAGATCGACCGTCAACCATTGCTGTCCAATCCACGAGCGTGGCTGATGACGATCGCGTATCGAGTGTTTTTGGACTTCCGAAGTCGAAACCCACCGGCGGAAGAGTTCACCGACAAAGCCGACGACCGCGATCCGCAACCCGGATCGCGAGCAGAAATCAACGAAGACGCCGACCGAGTTAATCGTGCGATCGCCGAGTTGCCGGACGGAGTGCGCGAAGTCGTCCTCTTGCACTACACGGGCGGACTGAGCTTGCGCGAGACCGCCGAGGCCATGGGAATCCATATCGGAACCGTCAAGAGCCGGCTCAACACGGGGCTGCATCAATTACGGAGACGACTGAAATGAAGTGCGAAGACGTTTGGCCGAACCTTGAGACCGGCGGTCGCTGGCAGCGATGGAGTGCAAAGCGGCATGTCCGACGTTGCACCTCGTGTACCGAAGCGGTCCAGCGTTTGGAAGAGGTCCGGCAACAGATGGCTGTGACGAAGCCGCTGCCGCCGGAACTGCGAGAACGATGGCTGTCAGCGGCGGACTCGACGGTCGTTCGACCGCAGCGAGTGACCCGCCATCGAATCGCAATCGCCGTGACGGTTACCGCGGCCAGCATCGCGCTGGCGGTTGTGCTTCGGCCGGATCGCGCGATGCAGGTGCCGATCCCTCCGATTTCCAACGTGCCAGCCATGACCACTGTGGAGGTCTCGGAGGTGCAAGTGAGATCGCTGGACGTGTCTGAGGAACTCGACCAGTTGCTGGAGGACATCTCACGATCCAAGACGGAGATCAACGAACTGGCCGAGCACATCAGGCTCCGACAAGCCAGCGATCAGTTGGAAACGCTGCTGACGAAATACGAACGACAATGACCCTTTCTCAAGGAGTTCGCCATGATTCGACCAATCGACTTCTCAAGATTGTTGCGCTGTTGGCCAATAATCGCTCTACTGCTGCTTTGCACGGGAGCGGCGCGAGGTGCTCAGGACGCTGCTCCTCAGCCCCCGATCGCGCAAGCTCCGCCGAACCATGCTGTCTTGAAGCACACACGCGGCGGCGTTTATTACGTCGCGAAGGATCTCAAGGAACAACACGACAAGCTCATTCAGCAGCTCAAATCGCTGAGAGATCAAGTCGATGGGGCCGACATTCCCGCGGATGAGGCTCTCAAGCAGCTTCAAACGTTGAAGCAGGAATTAGAGCAACTGCAAAAGCAAATTTTAGAGAAGCGCGTCCTGGTCTCTCCGGCCAAGACTCACACGCAGAAAGAAACGATCACGATTGAGCTTGGCCCGGAACGGCTGCTGGCGATCGCGGCGGATCACCTGACGGTCGTCGGCTGGGATGGTCCCGGGGTCAAGTGCGTTCTGGAAAAGACGGTCCTCACGACGGACGACAAGCCAGTCGATGAACACTTCAAAGAAATGCGTTTGATCCATCGGCATGCACGCAACTCAGGATTGGTCGGCCGTACCGACGCCGAATTTGAAGCGGATGAAAAAGAGTTTCTGGCCACTCCCGACGGACAGAAGCTCACCGCAGAGCAGCGCGACATGCGTCGCCGGTGGCATCAACAATTCTCCAAGAGTTATCAGGGTTACGAGGACTTTCAGGGCCGGGAGTTCGATTCGCTGACGATCGAAGGTCTCCGGCACGAGCATGGAAATCGACAGCTCCAGGTGCGAACCGAATCGAAAGGAGGCAACGGCACTTGGGGGAGCGATTGGCAGCGTCACGCGACGCTGACCGTGTTCGTCCCTACCTGCAAAGTCGTGGCGCTGCGAGGCTGCGGAGTCGAACTGAACGTGAAAGGATTGAAATCGAAGCTGAGGATCGGTCACGGCGACTCCGACGAGCAGGCATTCGGTGGCCGCTTCGAGATTCGTGACCATCAAGGGGACGTGCGTGTCGAGCAAGTGCCGATTCAACGCCTCGAAAACGTGACCGGCAATGTCTCGCTGCTGCTGACCAAAGAGTTTGGGAACTACGGCACGAGCCATCGCAATGACTGGCGCACCGCCTATGTCCCGCCTGCGGACGGCTGCGTGTGCAAGCAGATCACGGGTGACGTCTCCGCTCGGATTGGCCGATTTGATCTGCGGTTGGAAGAAGTCACCGGGCAGGTTGACGTTCGCAATGCCTTTGGCAATACGACGCTCGTCGTGGCTCAGCCGCTTGCCTCAAAACCGCATCTTCTGTTCTCCGAATCGGGCCGTGTCGAAGCGATGTTCGCCAAATCTGCGCTCGGCGACCTCCCGATCATGGCGATGTCCAGCCACGGCAAGGTCAGCACGAATACGACACGCGAAACGCTCGACGACGTCAACTTCTTTTCGACGGACCACCGACTCCAAGACCATCCCGGCTGGCGCGGCTTCCACACGAAATCCGGCGATGACTCGTTCCGAGGGTTCATGACCTGCATGGAACGCACGGCACAAGCCCTTGCCGGCGAAGCTCGCACCTCCGGCCTCGATCTCCTCAGTAGCGGCGGCACCGTCGTGATCAAAGTGGAATGACCAACGCCGGATAGCACTGTAGGCTGTCTGGTTCACTGAAACTCCGCGACAAAGGCTGTCCGATCGAGGATTAGCCAAGAGTTAGTGTGAATCAATCAATTCAAGGCTGGCGCTCGCTCATCTCAAACGCAACGGTTCTGAACAAAGCAGAAGTAGAGGAAAAGATCGCTGGGACGTTCTCATTGGGTGTGTTTTGGAAAGGCCCTTTGGGAATGGAGTCCCAGCGATGTGTGCGCAGATTAAGTT
>SYJG01000022.1 GCA_005798445.1 Planctomyces sp. | reverse complement strand
GTGAACCACATGACCACCCCAAGATCAAAACCATCGACTACAAGCCAAAAAACAAGCACCGCAAACAGTGACTACCTTTGACTGACACTTTGTCACCACGCAACGCCGCGGGTGACTACCTTTGACTGACACTTGGCCAGTAACCTCTTGGCGTTCGACATCGACGGTTAGATCAAGGTACGGCACTGTCGGCGGCGGCGAGACATCTTCACCAGCAACGAACGTCTCAAGTTGCAGGCTCAACGATGACAGCTCTCGAATTTGGTCGAGCAACTGCTGTTCGGGGACGGGGCCACCAAGCCATCCGTCCTCACGGAGTGCCTCTGTGCTCGGCTTGGACTTGGCCAACTCCTCGCGATATTGGGCCAGGAACCAGTCTGGCCATTTTCCCCGTTGAGCGCGTCGTTGAAGTAGTTCGTCTTCGTATCCCTCGTCTACCTGCCCCGACTCGCGGAGAGCGTCGAACAGTCGATCAGACTTCTCAAGTTCAACCTGAATCCGCGACAACAATTCGCGGACGTTCGACGCCCCGCGACTTTCCAGCCACCGCGCGAACATCGGGCTTCTCAGAATTTCCAGTCGGTCTTGAATCGGACGGCAAAACGCTTTGTTGATCGGTGTCGCCACCGGACAGCCGTCATCGTCGAACCAAATCGTCGGGGAACACATTCCGCCAAGGGGATCGTTGAGAACGTCGCCCGCGTCGCTCCCTTTGCAATTCCACAGTGCCTCTCTCGCAAAGTAGAGGGCGTTCAACACAACCGCCGCTTGCTCGCGCGGCGTCCAAGACTCTGGCTTGCCAGTCAGATCACGCATCGAATTGGCCTCTTGCTTGACCGGGCCGAGCCGGGTGGATGGCGAGCAAGAGGCGTTCGCCATGCCACCCGGTTCGTTTCAGCCTGTCGCCGTTGCAACAACGACAGACACCCGATTTTTGTGTTACGCCTGCGAACAAAGCCTAACGCTTGCGCTTCGGCTTCCGCTTCGGTTTTTGTTGCGGTGGTTTTCGCGGACGAGCCGTTGAACTCGTGTTGGAGAACAACGGGTCTTTGCCTCGCAATGCCGGAAACTTTGTCGGTTGGTCCGGGTCCGGGTCATAGTCCCCGACGTGCCATTCGTCGGCGATGTCTTCGCCGTCATCCTCGCTGAGACCATCACTCACGAAAATGGATTCGCCTTTCGCCCCTCGGAGTTCTTTGGCCAGACCGGCCATCGTCACTCTCACGCTGTCATCCTTCGGAGGATGTTCTTTCAACGCCGCGAGAATCTGCGAACGCAGCGTTGGCAATCCCTGGGTCCAAGCGTACTCGGCAAGATGAATCAGCGACTCGAATCGCTCAACATCCAGCTTGTCGATCCACCGTTTCGCGTCTGCCCAGCCGCGAATCGTCGCGAGCGGAACGGTTTTCTTGCCACCAATCACCACGGAGTATCCCATGAGCGATCCTCTCCACATCTCGGAATCGTTTGCTTCAAATTGCGTCGGGGTTCACGCCTCGAATGACTTTCATGCTATCGGGCACTGGCTCTCTCTGCCGTTCGCGGGAAGGAAACCCGCGTCCGGCCATCCTTGACCAGTTCTGTGATGGCTTCGTTATCGCCGATCGACTACCGATGAACTGCGGCGCGAAGTTTCATACTTCGGACAGCCGCTCCCGAAGTTCGGCCTTCACTTCGGCAAGTGATTCGTGTGCCAGTGCGAATTGCTCTTCTTTGCTGGCAGGCGCGTGCATCGCCCGCAGTTTCTCATCAAGCGACATTCGCTGTGCTCGCTCGGTTTGCTTCTCGTCCATCCGGCGACGGATCAACCCGACGATGATCGTGTCCGCATCCTCCGTTTCAATCGGCGGCGCGGCGAGCTTGTCGAATCCCGCCATCTTGAGAACCGCGTGAGCGGTTGGCAGGCGGTCGTCCCCGTCCAATCCGTTCTCCAATACGTCGAGCGCCTTCGGAACCAGTGCCCGCAGTCGTTCAGCCGCAGCCCCGTACAGTTCGGCACGGCGACGGGCGAGTTCAGCTTGGAACGCAGGGTGAACTGCTCGCCAGCGGGCGATGGTCGTCCGGTGAATGCCGAGCGCGTCCGCCGTCGCCGCGTCACTCTTCCCCGACAAGAGCAGTTCGACCGCCGTCTCTTGTCGTGGCGTCAGCCGTAGCAAATCGTCACATTCTGTCGGTTGAATCATGATGGTTCACGCCTGAGTTTGTTGATGTCGCTCAGGAGCTTCAAAGCCCCCTTCCGTCTCCGTGCGGACATGCGAGTCTGCTTTAGACTGTCCCATAATCGCACTTGGATTTCCTGCAAGACTTCGGGCGGGATCGGCCATCGCTTCTGCCGCCAATCACTTTCGGGAGTCGTTGTCATATTTGGTTCCCTTTCTTGATTCAGTGCGTTCATCCGATCTTGGCGATGGCCACGAGGGCTTGGTCGCGGTCGGCTTCGGCGTAAATCTCCGTCGTGAACGCGGTGCTGTGACCGAGCACGATCCTCGCCAGTTCGATGCCGTACTCTTTCCGCAGCACCGTCGCCGCATTGTGACGAAGCTGGTTCGGATGCCAGCCGGGGATTTTCTGGTCGTCGTCGTCGATCTTCGCGTTGGCTTTCGTCAGGCCGTATTCGATCGCTCGGCGGTAGGTCACGGTCGAGTAGTGGTCCTGCGGCGTCCGTTGGGGATTCGGCTTGCGCTTCTGCTGTTGGTGTTTGACGTGGCTCGGATACAACGGCGTCTGGCGTTCCTGACGACGTTGCGCGGCGCGAGCGGCGATCGCTTCGGCCGGCGAGAACAAACAGGCTTGCAGGTCCGGCTTGAGCCACGGCCGCAGCACCGCTTGTGATCACGGGCCGAGATAGATTTCGCGAGCCTTGCCGTGATGCTCGGTCTTGTGAGCCTGCGGCCGGTAAATCCAAACCTTGCCGGTCACGTCGATGTCGCAGGTCCGCATCAGGCAAACCTCGCCCGGTCGCATCCCGGTCAGCCGTTGCAGTTCGATCATCGCTTTGACCTGCGGAGAAACGAACGGCAGCACCGCATCGACAAAAGCGTCCGGCACCGGCTTCACCGGATCAGTCTCGCGAGCCTCGCTCCGGCCGGCTTTCAACCCGGCGACGGATTGCAGGCCATGAAACACGCTCGGCGGGACGAGTTCGTTCTCGGTCCCCCACTTGAAGCAACCTTTCACCCTCGCGATTTGCTTGTTGACGACCCGGCGGCACAGCTTGGATTCCACCATCCGCTGTCGAACGACCTTGAGGGCCAGCGGGCCAAACTGCGACACGGGGGCCAGGCCGTAGGCGTCCTTCAGAACCCGGAGCGCGGACTTGATGAGACTTTGCTCGGACGTAGCCTTGCCGTTCTTCCGGTAGTGCGTTTCGACATGCTGCCGCAGGTAGGCGAGCACCAATTCGTTGACCGAGAGTTCGGCATCCTCAGCCTGCGGAAGCGTCCGACCACGGGACAGCCACTCGGCAATCAGCGTGTCGTACTGAGCCTGAGCGTCAGGCGTTCCAAAGCGGCCAAGGTAGAAATCTTTGCCACCGAGCCGCACCACAGCTTGCCCGGAGGCGTGCCGACCGAGCTTCGGCACTCGCGCGTTTGTTCGGATCATCAGAGCGGTTCCCTTCGCAATTTCAGTAGGCTACTGAAAATCGAAGCATCAAAACCGCTCGTCCGAACGTCGGACGGTAAGCGCAACTGCTTTCGGTTCAACAGGTCACGAAAGTCGGGATGACAGGATTTGAACCTGCGACTTCCTGGTCCCAAACCAGGCGCTCTAGCCAGGCTGAGCTACATCCCGTGAACGAGGGGGCGGAGTCTAGGTGGGTCGCGCGAGACCGTCAACGAGCGGTTTCATGTGAAACGATCCTCGTCAGGCGGCTCGACGCAGGATGCGCAGCACACGCTCGAAGTCGTCGTTCGAGCCGAACGTGATCAGGATCTGACCGGACTCTTTGCCCCGCAGTTTGATCTCGACCGGGACGCCCAGCAGGTCGCGCAGTTGGCCTTGCAAGGACAAGACATGCTGAGTGGCGGTGGGTTTTGGCTTGTGATGTGGGTCGAAGGCAACGGTCTCGTTGGCGGATTTCGATTCGGCAAGCAACTCGCGCACGACAGTCTCAACTGCGCGAACAGACAACGATTCTGATTCGATCCGCTGACAGAGAGTGATTTGCTTGTCAGCCGGTAGTGACAGGAGTGCTCGCGCGTGGCCGCCGCTGATCTTGTCGGAGCGGAGCGATTGTTTGACCGGTTCTGCGAGGTCGAGCAGGCGGAGCAGGTTCGAAACCGTCGAGCGGTCGAGGCTGAGTTGCTTCGACAACTCTTCGATCGTTCGGCCGAACTGCTGGAGGTAGTTGGCGAACGCCTGGGCTTTTTCCAGGACGTTCAAGTCTTTTCGCTTGAGGTTCTCTTCCAGCGCGACTTCGCAGACTTGCTGCTCTTCGAGTTCAAGGACTCGGCACGGGGCGGTTGCCAACCCTGCTTGCTTGGCGGCCATCAACCGCCGCTCGCCCGCGATGAGTTGCCAGCCGCCGTTAGGCAACGCTCGGACCAGCAATGGCTGAAGCACTCCGTGTTGCTGGATGCTGTCACTAAGTTCGCGGAGGGAGGAGGCTTCAAACTCGGTGCGCGGTTGATACGGGTTTCGCTCGATGGCGTTGACCGGAATCTGGCGTAGTTCGCCTTGCGGAGCGGTTGGCTCGCTGTTGCCCGTTGAGACGGGCATGTCGGTCGCGGCGACATCGTCACCGAGCAACGCATTCAATCCGCGTCCGAGTCGTCGCCGAATCTGTACTCGTTCATCCATGCCGTCCATGGCTGGTTCCTTTTTGTGATGTCTCAGGCGAGCGGAGGGTGTTAACCCTCCGAGTTGTGCGAGATCACAAGGCTTTCTGAACTCGGAGGGTTAACACCCTCCGCTCGCCAAAGACTTGCCGATTGATCGCGGGCGGGATTGTTACCCGGCTTCGGCAGAGTGAGGCAAGACGTGTTCCACGTGAAACTCAACGCGGTCACTCTGGAACCCGCACGCGGTAGAGCCGGACTTCGAGCGGCTCGCGGTGGGTACGCAACTGCGTCGCGCTGACGTCATCCAGCCGGACGAAGTCGCTCGCGTCATACGGGTAGCTGGCGAGCAACTCAAACTGATCGGCTCGTTTGGCGAACTCGTCCGCGAACGCTTGGCTGCGATGAGCGTGCGGCCCGGTCACCAAAAATGTCGGCAGCCTCCGAGTCGCCTCGATGTCCACGAAGCTGAGATTCCCGGCCGGCTGCACGGCCAAGCTGTCGGCCGGCAGATGAAAGAAGAGGCCCGGCTCAGCATAAACGTAGAGCACGGCTCGAATATCGGTGCCAGCGGCACGCTGGGGCAGATTCGACCTGACAAAAACGTCGTCTCGAAGACGAGCAGACAGCTCGCGGAATCCGGTTCGAGGTTGCAATGCCGGAGTGTGAATCGCGACGTTCGGCAAAATTGACCCGACGTAGACAACGCCAATTACAAACAAAATGATCCGTGGAAACAGCCACACAGTTTGAGGCTTTAAGCGAGACGCCCTGACAAACTCACCAGGCCGAGTCGCCAAGAGAATAATTGCGAGAAACCAGGGCAACGTGAGTCTCGGATAAGCGCGGTACATCGGGATGCTGAGTGTCAATCCAATCGTCCAAGCTGTGACCAGCCAGTCGGCTTGAGAGAAAGGCGGGAAGAAGCTGCTACGCAAACGACTTGCAAATTCGACCGCAAACTCTGAACGGGAATCTGTCAGCGATCGGTGATATCGAACGGTTCGGAATCCACCGACGAGTATCTGAAGGGCAGCAATCGTCACCAAAATCACGTTGATCCCAAATGGAAACGCGAGAATAGCCACTAGGAATAACCCGGTCGAAACACCTGTCGAAAAATACGCAACGAATTCTGGGCCGAGCGCCGGCAACTCCGCACAATCAAGTCCTGCCCCGGATTCGATGCGCTTCCTGACCCACCAAGCCAAATGCGACCTGGGAGTTGAGAGGAATGAAAGCCACAAGAAAATGAGTACAAAAGCAAGGAATCGACTGTCGAACGTATCGAGTGCTTCTGCCTGCTGCATCGCCCTGTCCATCCAGCCGTCAAAGCCACCGACATAATTGCGATGGTTGGCAGTGACTTCTCCATAGCCGTTAGGCAGCGAGTACCAAAAGCGACTCCACACCAACACTGCTGTCACCGCGCTAAGTCCCCAGATCGCAATGCGCCGCCAGAAGTACCGTTTGACTTTTCCTTGGAATAGCAACCATGCCGAAACACCGCTGAAGCTGATTGCAAGCGGGAGCCAGCCGTTGTACTTGGTCCACCAGGCGAGACCGGTAGTGATTCCGGCAGCGACGGCAAACGCCCAGGAGAGGTAGCGAAACGCTCGCTCAAAAAAATACACGGCGAGCAGCAGCCAGAAGCAGAGCGGAACGTCGGTCAGCGCGCTGCGGCTGAAGGCGATGTGGAAGTCGCTGAGGCTGAGCAGTGTCGCGGCGGCGATTCCGGAAAGCGGGCCGAACCATTGTCGGCCAACCCACCAGATCAGCGGGATCGTCAGCGTGCCGAACAGCAGCGACGGCAGCATCGGGGCGATCCCTTTGTCTCCGAAGAAGATGATCGACCATTCGATCAGCCAAGGAACCAGCGACGGCGCGTAGAGGTGGCGGTCGGGATATTCGTTGCCTTGATCGGGGAACAACAGGTTGGAGGCGTACACTCCTTCGTCGAAGTGCTCGATGGCCATTGCCGAGGGGAACGCAAATCGGACGGCGGCCCCGAGAAGCGTGATGGCGACAACGGTCCAGAGTTCGTTGCGCGTGATCGGTTGCTCGCGCGGATCGCCATCAGGTTGAGGTTGGGAAACGACGGCGTTCACAAGGCGGCTTTCAAGAATGATGGCCAACAGTTGGCCGTAGGCTGGCAGCCTACAGTCGGGCGGTCAACGACCAGTCCGGCACAAGACAACCAGCAACGATGAGACAAATGCGTCCTTTGAATCGCATCTATCCGATTTGTCTGACCTGTTCCCTGTGACCAAATTTCTGCGTTCACTGGTACGAGCCGTACAGTTGCCGCAGCTTTTCCGTTCAACCGGGCTTGCCAGGGTTCTGATTGTATTGACTGTAAAGATGCTGATCGTTCTACGCAGCTTGCCACGTTGGAGGGTGGATTGACTCGGTCGCATGGCACGGTGTCCAGCGAACACACCACTCGCAGCGATTCGCTGATCGAAGAAATCAAAGGACTTAAAGGACATCGCCTCGGTATGCCGAAAATGATGTCCAGACAGTTGGCGACGGAACGATTCACTGAGCCGCGGGAAGCGATTGTCCTGCGGTTCCTGAAACAAACGCCGACACAAGGGGGGCTAGTCGCTTTGGGATATTGTGCTTGCGTGCAAACGCGAGCCTCATAATCCCACCGCGACCAGCCGTAGGCGATTACGGACTGGTGGCGCGAGCTGCTTATCCCCCTCGATGTCGTAAGGGAGTTTTCAGCAGGATCGGAACGGAGTCAGAACCGGATTCTGCGTTCAGTCGTACTGGCGGTGGCGGAGCCATCTCCACTGGAACAAAACCCTGAGACAGCCCCAACCCAAACTGGCAATGGTCCTCAAGTAGGTCCCGAAGACAACGAGAGAAGCCATTGCATCGGGGGGTGCCGGCGTGGAAGAGATCGAATTCCACTCGGTACAGAGTATGTGATTGGAGCCCGCGATGAAGACGATCTTCACTACTGGTCAGGTAGCAAAGATCTGCAAAGTAGCACCCCGCACGGTGAGCAAGTGGTTTGATTCGGGACGCCTTCGCGGCTACCGAATTCCCGGCTCCCAGGACCGACGCATTCCTCGCGAACATCTGATTCGCTTCCTCAAAGAGCATGGTATGCCTTTGGGAGAGCTGGAAGATGAAGCGATGGGCAAGGTTCTGATTGTCGGCACCGACCCCGTGATCCGCGGCAGCCTGAACGAGATGATGGGCTCAGATGAGTTCAAACTCGAAACGGCTCAAAGTGGATTCGAGGCCGGCATCCAGGCGGAAAGCCTGCATCCTGATTGCGTCGTCATTGACTTCGCAATGGGCCGCAGCGACGCCTTGATGATCGCTGGCAACTTGCGGAAGAATCCCGAGTACGCCGAGACGGTCTTGATTGGCCTGCTCAGCGATGAAGACAACGCCAGCGGTTTTGACCGCACGATCTTCAACGAAACATTCCGCAAGCCATTTGACGTGGCCTTGTTGGCGGAGCGCGTTCGGACTCTGGTGGGTCGCAAGAAGCAACTCGCTTAATAACTTCGCAGATGTCAGAGGAACCCACCGCCGGAGCTAAGTGTTAGGCGCCAAGGAAGGCTCCGCGGCAGTCGGTTCCCAGACAAAGTAGCCTGATCAGCGCGAAAGCGAATGAACTCGGCCGGCAACGGCCGAGTTTTTTGTTGCGCCGGATTCTGTGCTCGGCCGAAAGCCGTGAGCCGATGGCCGACAGCCGTTATGCCGTTTTTTCCTTTTCAAATCATGAAGGATCGCGGCTTTCGGCCGAACGTCGCTGCCCGATTCCCTGCCGCGAGATGACCGCTAAACTTCCGTCGGTTTCACGCTGAAGGGAGTTGCTCATGGCTGCCGCATCACAATCGACTGACGAACGGATCTCCGCGCTCACCGCTCACACTTGGAGTCCGCAGCCTGCGCCCGCGAAGTGGGTGCATGGTGTCCTCGAAGACGCTGTGCAGAAGAATTCTTTTCTCGCGAGCCTCCGCCGCCGGATGTTCGAACAAACGGGAACGAGGCTGCTCGATTGGATCGATCACTTTGCTTTGCCTGTGAATGACGTGGCCTTGGCGGAGTTGAACCAGGTTGGCTACGAGCTGGATACGGCCGTCCCGAAGGTCCGAGCCTGGAAACATTCGCTTGGTCTGTTTCCGCGAGTCCGAGTCCATGTGGGCAAAAGTCGGCAGGTGTTTCTGAAGGTGGAAGCGGTCGCCGATTTTCTTGCGGCACAGAATCTTAGAAACGCAGCCATTCAAGGCGCTGATCTTGCGAATGTTCGCCGGGCGCGAGTTGCTCACGAAAACGGCATCGAGGTGTGGGCATTGGAGCGGCACGGTTCACTGGCCTTTGAGCCGGCTCTCGACAAAGTGGTTCCGCTCGACGCGATCGCGAAGCACTCGGAAGCGTTTCAGCAGCGGCGACGTGAGTTCGATGATGCGGCCGACGGCTTCTCGTTCGCCGGCCAACTTGCGAACGCGGCGATTGCCGAGCTTGGCCGTGACCGCACCTGCGAGTTGTTCTTCGCCGCCGAGCGAGACTACTGGCAGCGGCGCAATCGAGCGGGGAAAATTCAGCGAGCACGACAAGAGAAGCTCGGCCTCGGCTGGGCGAATCACGATCATCACACCTATCGGTCGAGCCGCGCGCAGTTCACTCGGCTGATCGCGTTCCTCGAAAAGCTGGGCTTTCAACTTCGCGAGCGATTTTACGCGGGCCGAGAGGCGGGTTGGGGTGCGCAGGTCATCGAGCATCCGGTGACGGGTGTGACGATCTTCGCGGATGTGGATATGTCGCCAGACGAAGTCTCGCAGGACTTCTCGCACGAACCGCTGCCGCCGCGTGAGGAGCTCGGCACCGTCGGCTTGTGGTGCGAACTGCACGGCGAGGCGTTCTTGCAGGCGGGCATGCACCACCTCGAGTGCCAGTTCGATTTCAACGCCACTCGCGATCAACTGGACGCAGTCGAAATCATGACCATGCCTCCGTTCACCGACTTGCCGTATCTACGGCAGGCCTTCACGAAGGGCGATATCTGGCCGGTGAACCCGCAACGGGTTGAGCGATTGCTGGCGGCGAAACGTATCACACCGGAGCAAGCTCAGCAGTTCTTGAGCAACGGCGCGATCGGCTCACACTTGGAAATTTTGCAGAGGGACGACGGCTACAAAGGCTTCAACCAGCGCGGAATCAACGAGATCATCTCGGCAACCGATCCACGCCGGGCGTGAAGGGGCGGCTCAACGAACTCAAGTCGTGTAGTCCGCGTTCAGTCGGACGTACTCGGCGGTGAGATCGCTGGTCCAATAGCGGACGCGCGCGGTGCCGAGCTTCAGTGTCATCTCGACGTGCGTGTCGCGGTTGTTGCGGATGCTGTCGCTGACCGTTTTGGGGTCGAAGGGGAGCGGTGCTCCGTCGCGATAGACGTCGAATCCGTTGATTCGTAGCGAGAGATCTTCTTCACGTAATGGCACTCCGGCGTACCCAGCGGACGAAACGATGCGGCCCCAATTTGGATCGGCCCCGTGGATCGCCGTTTTGTTGAGCGGACTGTCGGCGATCGTCTTGGCGATACGGAACGCCTCGTCGCGTGTCCGTGCGCCGATGACGTCAATCGTAATGAAGTGCGTCGCCCCTTCTGCGTCACGAATGATTGCGGTCGAGAGGTCCGTGCAGACTTCATCGAGCATTGCCTGAAACTTCGCCCGGCTATCGGCGTCGAGCGGCCCGGTACCGGAGGCTCCGTTGGCTAACAGGAGCACGGTGTCGCTGGTGCTAGTGTGCCCTTCGACGCTGATGCAATTGAAGCTTTGATTGACCGACGCACGTAGCGCGGCATCGGCTTCGGTCGGAGTCAATTCGGCATCCGTCATAATCGTGCAGAGCATCGTCGCCATGTTCGGAGCGATCATCGCCGCTCCTTTGCAGGCTCCGCTGATTCGAACGGTTTTCGTTCCGTTCGTGCCGCGCAGTTCGGCCGAACGTGTTGCCTGCTTCGGCACCGTGTCGGTCGTTATGATCGCTCGCGCGGCCAGATCAAACGCCGCTGGAGTACTCGCGAGCGCCGCCGCTGCCTGCGGAATGCCCGCTTCGATTTTCTCCATCGGCAGGAACCGACCGATGACTCCCGTCGAGCAAACCAGCACATCGTCCGCCGCGCAGCCCAGCGATTTCGCAACGGCCTCCGTCATGCGACGAGCGTCCGCGAGTCCTCGATCTCCCGTGGCCGCGTTCGCGTTGCCAGCGTTGATGACCACCGCGCGGCCGGTCGTCCGAGGCACACGCTCACGACAAACTTTCACGGGCGCTCCGCAGACGAGATTTGTCGTGAAGACTCCCGCCGTCGCGGCTGGACGATCGGAAACAAACAACGCCAAGTCGAGCCGCCCGACATCGCCGCGAACTCCGCAGGCGACGCCAGATGTTTGAAAACCGAGAGGCAACGAAAACTCGGACATGCGAACTGCTCCCAAGGGGGATGACTCTGTGAATCGTGCGGCAGAATGTAGCCGCGACACCGGTGCGCATGAAATCGTCACGCCGTCGCCAGACGCAGCGGGTGTGGCAAAAGTTGCTGGCGATCGAACGTGGCGATCGAACGATAGGGGTAGGAACGACTGATTGAGTTCAGTCGCCCCTCCCTCCGAACCGGACGGGCGGGTTTCCCGCATCCGGCTCTCCGGTTGATGGTCTTACCTGCGAGAGGATTGAACGGCCAGAGCATGGGCGGTCGTC
>SYJG01000237.1 GCA_005798445.1 Planctomyces sp. | reverse complement strand
GCGGCGGATCACGTCGCCGTTCATGATCTGCACATGGTAGATGTCGAACAGCAGCTTCATGCGCGGCGAGTCCACTCGGCGAATCAGCTCGACGCAGAAGTCCACGTCGTCGCCGAAGTAGCCGGGATGGCCTTTCATCGGATGGCTGCTGTCGCGCGAGTTGAGATGCTCCAGGCAGAGGTTGATCTTCTTTTCCTCGGCGTAGGCGATGGCCTGCTTCCAGCACTCGACGCAGTTCTTCGCTCCTTGCTCGTCGGAGATCCCTTTCTCACGCATGCCGGTGAACGTGATGACGTTCTCGCACTGATGCTCGACAGCCAAGTCGATGCTGGCTCGCAGTTTCGTCAGGCAGAATTCGTGGTTGTCGCGGTTGAACGGGCCGCGAGCGAACCCGTGACTGCTGACCAACGAAATCTTCAAACCCAACTTTCGCACGGCCGGATAGTGTTCCGCGCTGATCCCTTCGATCGCCTCCAAGCCGATCTCGCGGCAATGCCGAGCCAGTTCCTCGGCGGGCATCGGATTGAAGCACCAGCCCATCACCGATTGCCGAATGCGACCGTTGCGAATCTTGAAGTCGGGTTCGACCTTCCGGTCAGCAGCGATGCTCGTCGCCGCTCCAACGGCAACCGTCCCGGCGGCCAACGTGCCGACTGCGGTCTTGATGAGGTCTCGTCGATTGAGTTGTGAAGTCATGAGACGGCTCCTGGAATCTGCTTTCCGCTCGACGCTGGGCCTCAATAGCCGGAGGTGTCTTCCGGCTTGTTCTTGGCATCATAAAGTTCGTGGCGCGAGTACTTCAGCGATTCGTCGTAATAGACGACAAGAGTGTGTCTCTGAAACGATTCATACGACAGCTTAAGAATCGTCTGCGGAATGGAGAACAGCTCGCCGGCCCCCAGCGTGACAGCACAGAGCATGGCTTGTGCAGAACCATCGCCTTCCTTGTGGACTTTGCCAACAATTCGAAAGGCATCATAAGCGTGGTCGTTCTTGAGCTCGTACGATGTCGGTTGAGTCGATCCACTTTCGGCCGTTTCTGACGGTGTGCCAATCCTTCTCCGCACTTGCTCTTGGGAGACGTCCTCGTTCAAAAGCGTGCGGTACTTTCCGGAATAATGATCCATGAAACCGGACACACAGCCTGTTGAGGTTAGGCAGCAGACGACAAGCAAGAACCGCAGTGAGTTTGATCGCATTCAGTTTGCTTTCGTCACGGAATTTCGGCCAGCGACCGGTACTGCTAATTCCAATCGATGAGTTTGATCAAGATGAGCCTCTTACACGGCCAGTTTTCGATCGATTTGAAAAGCGTTTCATGACGTTCATTGGAGTATTCCAACACCTCATTGGTGGCAATTGGCAGAATCATCCAACTGAATTGCGATTCTTGTCGTCTATGATTTTGCCTTGCCTTGATTCTGCTAACTCATCTGGGAACGCCACGATGAAGCATCTGCTCGTTCTTTGCCTTGTGGTGTTCTCGGTGGCGGATCAGGGTACTGACGCGGCGGATGAACTGGGTGAATGGCAGCAGTGGCGTGGGCCGTTGGGGACCGGAGTGGCTCCGAATGCCGATCCGCCGGTTGAGTGGAGCGAGACGAAAAACATCCGCTGGAAAGTCCCGCTGCCTGGGAAAGGGCATTCGACGCCGATCGTTTGGGGAGACCGAATCTTTCTCACGACGGCGATTCCGTATGGCGAGAAGTTGCCGCCGAAGCACAGCACGGCTCCGGGAACTCACGACGGAGTCCCGGTGACTCAGCGACATGAGTTTGCGGTGCTGGCGGTCGATCGGCGCAGCGGCAAGATTCTGTGGCAAAAGACCGTTTACAAGAAGTTGCCTCATGAAGGTGGGCACATCACCGGCAGTCTCGCGTCGAACTCAGTGGTGACGGACGGCGAGCATGTCTTCGCGTTTTTCGGTTCGCACGGACTGTATTGCCTCGACATGAACGGCGAGGTGAAGTGGCAGAAGCCATTCAGCGAGATGCAGACCAAGCACGGGCATGGCGAGAGTGCCTCGCCGGCTCTGTACGGCGACACGGTCGTCATCAATTGGGATCACGACGGTCCATGTTTCGTTGCTGCGTTTGACAAACGGACCGGCCGGCAGCTTTGGAAAGTGAATCGGGATGAAGAGACCTCGTGGTCCTCGCCCCTCGTGATCGAGCACAACGATCAGCCGCTGCTGATCGTCGCCGGAACGAATCGCGTGCGCGGCTATGAGCTGGGCACCGGTCGAGTGCTTTGGGAATGCGGCGGCTTGTCGTCCAACATCGTGGCCACGCCGGTCGCCGCCGAAGGGATGCTGTTCGTGGGGAGCAGCTACGAGAAGCGATCGTTGTTGGCGATCCGTTTGGACCGAGCCAAAGGGGACATCACCGGCACCGACCGTGTGGCCTGGAGTCGTTCGCGAGGGACGCCGTACGTTCCTTCACCGCTACTTTACGGGGACTCGCTGTATTTTCTGACGCACTATCAAGGCATCCTCTCGCGAGTCAGCGCTCAAACCGGCGAAGACCAGCCCGGTGCGATTCGGCTGGCTGGCATTGGCAACATTTACGCTTCGCCCGTCGGTGGCGGTCGTCGCGTGTACGTCACGGACCTCGACGGCAACACGATCGTTCTGAGCCACGACGGCAAAGCGCGCGAGCTGGCCCTCAACCACTTGAACGACGTCTTCGCCGCATCCGCCGCGATCGTCGGCCGCGAATTGTTTCTGCGTGGAGAGCGATGCCTTTATTGCATCGCGGAAGAGTCCGATTCGAGGCCATAACCGTCCGGACTATCGTCGAGGTCGGCGATCGTGTTTGGGGCGGCGCACGGCGCGGTCGCGCGAAGATTCTCGGCGCGGCGCAGGCGCTTCTGCGAGAGTTTGTCGCGGAGCCGTCAGCGATTTCAGCGCATGTTGCAGACCGCGAATCAGCAGGCCCGTGTCGGAGTTCAAGCCGAGCATTTGAAATCCCTGATCGCGTCGCTTGAGCAGCTCGGCCGAGTCGCGGCACAGAATGCCGCACGGGAGGCCGCGAGAACGGATGCGGTCCTTGATGTCCAGCAACTGCGCGGCAACACCCGATCCCTCCCAATCGCCGAGCGACCCCGCGCTGGCGGAATAATCGGCGGGTCCGAACTGAATCGCATCCACGCCGGGGATGTCGCAAATCTGTTCGATGCACTTCCCGGCCGAGACCGTTTCCATTAGCGGGATCACCAGCGTTTCCGAGTTCGCGAGCAACGTGTCAGACTTCAGACCCATGCCCCAATGTGTGGCTCGCTCCGAGCCAACGCCGCGCTGGCCCCACGGCGGGTACTTGGCGAAACGAACCGCACGCTGAACCTCCTCCGCCGAATGCACCTGCGGGATCAGAATGCCGCCTGCTCCCAGATCAAGCACACGCTTGATGAGCCCTTGCTCGATTTCCTGGATGCGGACCAGCGGCACGGTGTTCGAGTTCCGCGTCGCTCGAATGTGTTCCAGAATCTCCTTGAAATCGAGATGCCCATGTTCGGCGTCAATCACGACGAAGTCGAGGCCAAGCGTCACGGCAATCTCGGTGATCGTCGGCGACTCAAGCGTGACCCACAGGCCGCTCGTCGGTTTTCTCGCGGCGAATTTCTTCTTCAGCGGGTTTGGCGAAGTCATGGAAAACAAGTCTTTCGTGTCATGAGGTTGGCCCGCTCGGAATTTGGTTTTGGATTCGTAGGGCGGGACCAGCGCAGCGCCGGCCCACCGTGGTCGTCGAGAAATGGTGGGCCGGCGCTGCGCTGGTCCCACCCTACTTTCTGGATGTGGAACTCCAATTCGACGATTGCCGTGTCACAAGTTTGTCGCCATCGAGAGTTGCGAACAGCGCAGCGACCCTGGTTTGTGATTCGATCAGCTTCAGACCTCGCTGTGGACCAAGCACACTGACTGCCGTGGCCAGCGCGTCGGCGGTGATGCCGTCGGGAGCGATGATCGTGACGCTGCAACGATCGGTCAGACCGAGGCCGGTTTTGGGATCGACGATGTGCGAGTACCGTTTGCCATCGACATCGACGAACTGGTACGCGTCGCCAGAAGTCGAGATCGAGCAATTTGCCAGCGTCGCGAATTGTGTTGGTGCAGCATCCGGTTCGCGCAGAGACGCGATGCCGATGCGCCAGCCGGTCGCGCCGGGCGGTGGATCGCTGACGACAATGTCTCCGCTACCGTCGATCATCGCGCGGGAGATTCCGTGTTGTTTCAGGATGCGAATCGCTTCATCCGCCGCGTCGCCGACCGCGATGCCTCCGAGATCGAGCTTCATGCCGGGTTTGAGCAGTTCGACCGAGCCTGAAGAACAATCACTGGCGAGCCGGAGGGCGTCAACCCCCGGACATTTTTCGGAGTTCGGGCGTTGCCCGGGGGCTGACGCCTCCCGGCTCGCCTGATGAGTCGTGAGTTTGATGTACTTCCAGCCGACGAGTTCGCGAGCCTCCTGCAGCAACTTCGGATCAGGAAGCTCCTTTTGTCGGCGGGCGCGTCGCCAGAGCTTGATCAATGGGCCGACGGAGACATCAAAGGCCCCGTCGGAGAGTTCGGAAACCTCGACGGATTTGCTGAGGACTCGAAACAACTCGGACGAGACGACGATTGGTTTGCCGGGTCCTGAGTCTCGGCAGAGCCGCATCAGTTCGCTGGTCGAGTCGTAGTCGCTCATCAGCGAATTGAGGTGTTCGATACGTGTCCAGACGGCGGCAATGGCTTTGTTTGCTGAGGCTTCGTCAGGGGCATAGAATGCCACCGCGAACGGGACTCCCATCAGCGTGCGTTGGAACTCGAAGCGTCGCAGTTGGCTCGCTGGCGGCTCGGCCTGACAAGGGGCGATGAGCCACAACAGCATCAATAATATCGGAGAGACTTTCATGTGTGGTGGCAGACTAAGAGTGTGGCGATGGCTCGTGCAAGATGGCCGCGCGGCTTTGTGGGGCGTGGCGGCAATCCTTGGCACGAGTCTTGGCTCGGTCAGCATCGCGGAGGAAAAAAATCCCGCCGTCGAGGCCAAGTCCGAAAAAGAAATGAAGCCGTACAAGCAAACGATCCCCGGAACCGAAGTCTCGTTTGAAATGGTCGCAATCCCCGGCGGTGAGTTTCTGCTCGGCAGTCCCGATTCGGAAGCGAAACGCAATCCAGACGAAGGTCCGCAGGTGAAGGTCAAGATCGAGCCATTCTGGATGGGCAAGCACGAAGTCACATGGAACGAGTACGACATCTGGAGTTTCAATCTCGACATTCAACGCCGCAAGGTGCTGAACCAACAACCGACCGCTCTCGACCCGAAGGCCGATGCGGTGACTCGGCCAACGAAGCCGTACACCGACATGACGTTCGGAATGGGACACGACGGCTATCCGGCCATCTGCATGACTCAGCACGCCGCAAAAACCTACTGTGCGTGGCTCAGCGAGAAGACCGGCCAGTACTACCGGCTGCCGACAGAAGCCGAATGGGAATACGCCTGTCGAGCCGGCTCGAAGTCCGCGTACTTCTTCGGTGACGATCCGGAGAAGCTCGACGAATACGCCTGGCACTTCGGCAACAGCGACGAGAAGTATCACCCGATTGGCAAGAAAAAGCCGAATCCGTGGGGCTTGTTCGACATCCACGGCAATGTTTCGGAACTGTGTCTCGATCAATACGACGAGCAACGCTACGCGAACATTCTCAAGCAAGGCATGGGAGCCAGTCCGCTGCTCGCGGTGACGAAGCTGTATCCGACGGTCGCTCGCGGGGGCTCGTGGGACGATGACCCGGAACAACTGCGGTGCGCGGCTCGCATTTCCTCGACGCCCGATTGGAAGCAGCAAGACCCGCAGATTCCCAAAAGCATTTGGTACTTCACCGACGCTCTGCAAGTCGGCTTCCGCATCGTCCGTCCGCTGCGCGTGCCCAACGAAGCTGAGCGGAAGCAGCTCAATCTCGATCCGGAAAAAGATTTCAAGTTGCGTGACTAGGAGGCGAGGACCAACAACTTCGTGTTTTGAAATTCGCTGCGGTTTGAATTCTCTGCGCTCTTCGCTCCTCTGCGGTGAAACGTGGGTTCATTTTCTACCGCAGAGGAGCGAAGAGCGCAGAGGTTCGGCGAGGCAAAACACGAATTCATTTTTCCCGGTCCCCCTAGCACTGCGTCGCAGCGAAGAATTCGGGGTGAGCCTATCTGCCGCAGGGTGCTCGCTCACCTGATTCATGGGAGGCAATTAGCACGACGCGTGGTACGCACCGAGACCACTCGCTGGCGGCGGCGTGCTGGCGTGACATCGGAACCAATTGCAATCCGGTTTCTTTACGGCTTTGGCACGTCCGTCTTGATGTGCAGATCGCGAAGCTGCTTGTCATCCACGTCAGACGGCGCACCGGTCATTTGGTCAGCGGCCTTCTGAGTCTTCGGGAACGCAATGACTTCGCGGATATTGTCGTTGCCGAGGAACATCATCACCCAGCGGTCCAGGCCGAGCGCGATGCCGGCGTGCGGCGGTGCTCCGTGAGCGAGTGCTTCAAGCAGGAACCCGAACCGTTCTTGAGCGACTTCCGGCGTGACGCCGATGAAGTCAAAGACCTGCTGCTGCACTTCGGGATTGTGAATTCGGACGCTGCCGCTGGCTGCCTCGTAGCCGTTGCAGACGAGGTCATACGATTGAGCACGCACTCGGCCGGGGTCGGTCTTGAGGTACGGCAAGTCTTCTTTGACCGGATCGCAAAAAGGGTGATGTTCGGCGTCCCACTTTTGTTCGTCTTCGTTCCAACCGAAGAGCGGAAATTCGAGAATCCACGCGACCTTCATGGCGGTCGGCTCGTAAAGGTTCAACTCTTTGCCCAGCCGGATGCGCAGCGCGGCGAGGGCGGCAGACGTGACTTTGTTGCTGTCAGCGACACACAGAATCAGATCGCCGTTCTCAGTTCCAAACTTGGCGATGATCGCGTTGAGTTGCTCGTCGGTGAAAAACTTCGTGATCGACGATTCCAGTTTGCCATCCTTCATCTTGAAGAACGCCAGTCCTTTCGCACCGTAGATCTTGACGAACTCGGTCAGTTCGTCGATCCCCTTGCGGCTGTACTTGTCGGCCGCACCCTTTGCGCACAGACCGCGGACTCGGCCGCCGCTGGCGATCGTCTCTTTGAAGACTCCGAAGGTTGAGTCCTTCACGATCTCGCCGAGGTCTTGCAGTTCCATGCCGAACCGCAGATCGGGTTTGTCGTTGCCGAAGCGCTCGAGTGCTTCGCGATGCGTCAGCCGAGTCAGCGGCAACGGCAGGACCTCGCCGCGAATTTCCTGGAAGAGATGCGCCATCAAGCCGTCGATCGTCGACAAAATATCTTCCTGCTCGACGAACGCCATCTCGATGTCGATTTGCGTGAACTCCGGCTGCCGGTCGGCTCGCAGGTCTTCATCTCGGAAGCAGCGAGCGATCTGCATGTAGCGGTCGTAGCCCGCCATCATCAGCAACTGCTTGTAAAGCTGTGGCGACTGTGGCAACGCATAAAACTGTCCCGGATGGACGCGGCTGGGAACGAGGTAATCGCGGGCACCTTCCGGCGTACTCTTGCCGAGCATCGGGGTTTCGATTTCGAGGAACCCGTGCTGATCGAAGTAGTCGCGCACCGCCTTGGTCAGCTTGTGCCGCAGAATCATCGCCTTCTGAAGCTGCGGACGTCGCAAGTCGATGTAGCGGTACTTCAGCCGCAACTCTTCGTTCGGCAGCGTCGAGGACCCCGGCTCGAACGGTGGGACTTTTGACCTGTTGAAGAGCTCGATCGACTTCGCCTCGACTTCGATTTGACCGGTCGCGTGCTTCGGGTTTTCGAGCCCCTCACCACGCGGTGAGACTTTGCCGGTCGCCCCAATGACGAATTCGGAACGCAACGTCTGAGCGGTCTCGAATGCCGCCGCCTGATCCGGCTCGATGACAATCTGCGTGATGCCGTAGCGATCCCGCAAGTCGATGAAGACCAATCCGCCATGATCCCGCCGCGAATCGACCCAGCCACTGACCGTGACTTCTTTGCCAACATCGCCAATCCGAAGCTCGCCACATGTATGAGTCCGCAGCACGATCCCCAATCCTTCCAGAAATGGCGGTATCCGACCGCCGAAGTTGATCATTCGTCTTGAGACAGTGATTCCGGGCGGAGATTATAGGTCATGGCAAAACCCCGCAACGGCGGGCCGCGTTGTCGCCCGTATTGCGGATTGGTTCCTTTCGATTCCATGTTTTATTCCGACGAAACGCATGAGCCGGCTCATATTCACGTTCGATCGGCGGATGGCGAATGCAAATTCTGGTTGGAACCTGTGTGCTTGGCAGGAAACCGGGGCGT
Source organism: Planctomyces sp. (assembly GCA_005798445.1). Classification (GTDB taxonomy): domain Bacteria; phylum Planctomycetota; class Planctomycetia; order Planctomycetales; family Planctomycetaceae; genus SXKJ01. The sequence continues at coordinate 8,604 of SYJG01000237.1, read as the reverse complement.
GGCGGCTCATCGACTCCGTGAAATCGAACGGTTGGTCATTGAGCACGAACATTTTTTGACGGAGAAGTTCCATGAGTACCACCGTCGTTGAGCCTGTGATGGCATCCGAATGCGCGGCGCTGCGTGCGTGGGTCGAGGGACGCATGATCTTTTTGGAACTCACCGACGGTCGCATCGTGGGCTTTCCCGCAGATCGTTTTCCACGACTCAAAAATGCGTCGGCCGAGCAGTTGCAACTGGTAACGCTCGAAGTCGATGGTTTCGCGCTCCGTTGGGAGGAGCTTGACGAAGACATCACCGTGCCGGGAGTCGTTGCTGGGCGATTTCCGTCCTCGTTGCAGTTGCGATGACGGCTTCCGATAATCCGCCGCACTTCAGGATTCGCGACGGAGGGAGCCGAGATGTTCTTTGCGGATTTACACATTCACTCGAAGTTCTCGCGAGCGACCGGCAAGGATGCGGACCTGGAGCACATGGCTCTGTGGGGTCGGAAGAAGGGGGTCACGGTCATGGGCGAATCGAGCAAGGCCGTGCAAGCGGCCTACGAGCAAGCTCTCGCGAAAGTCGGCAGCGAACTGTTCATCCTCGACCAAGCCCCGCCTGAAGAGTTGCGGCGGCTCGGCTCGCCCGTGCTGGCCGACGCTATCGAACGGATGCGTGAGGGCAGGGTCATCCGCGACGCCGGCTATGACGGCGAGTACGGCGTGATCCGAGTCTTCCAACCCGGCGAACTCGCCAACCGAGGGATGAAGTCGCTGCTGTTTGAGGAAGCAGCCACGGATTTCGCGGATGTCCACGGATTGAAGAAAGCTAAAGGAAATCGTTCAACGAAAGCGAAAACAGGAACAAAGAAGAAGCCGACGCTTCAGCCATTCACCGCCGCCGCATTCGGTCTTGCTGAGACTCTTCCGTCTGAGTCCATGGCCTGAAGTTCTCATCTTGAATTACTCGACCAAGTCCAACGGTAATCCATCAGACGTCTACCCACGACAATTTGGAAATTTGCGATCCATGCCGATCTCCATCGCCAATCTCACCGATTTCTGCGTTCAAGCACTGACGCGCGAAGGTCTCTCGATCACAGACGCCACGACCACCGCCGATGCGCTTGTGACCGCCGACGCGATGGGGGTCTTCACGCATGGAACGAAGTTGCTCGCCGGATACCTGCACCGGTTGAAGGGTGGAGGCTATCGAGCGGCGGGCCGGCCGCGTGTCGAACGGGAAGGTCCGGCGTGGGCGGTTATTGATGGTGACTCGGCGCTGGGACAGGTCGGCAGCGTGTTCGCCATGCGGACGGCGATGACGAAGGCTCGCAATGTGGGCATCGCGTATGTCGGACTGCGAAACACGGGGCACATCGGAGCGGCCGGTTACTACGCGGTGATGGCGGCTCGTGAGGGCTTCATCGGGATGGTCACCGGCAACGACATGCCCAGCGTCGCGGCTCCGGGGTCGCGGGGAGCGGTGCTCGGTAGCAACCCGATCGCGTATGGCGTGCCGGTTGGCAACGGCGATCCGATTCTGCTCGACATGGCCACCGCCGCCGTGGCCGGAGGCAAAGTCTATGCGGCTCATCAACGGGGCGAGTCGATCCCACCGACATGGTTGATCGACAGCGAGGGCCAGCCGACGACCGATGGCAGCCTCTACCCGCATCATGCGTCGCTGGCTCCGATGGCCGGCCACAAGGGCTACGGCTTCGGTCTGTGGTGCGAGATTCTTTCCGGAATCTTGCCGGGAGGCCGCATCACTTGGGAGATCGGAAGTTGGATCTTCGACGAGCCGTCGAAACCGTCGTGGCACAATGCTTCGTTCATCGCGATCGACGTCGCCACCATCGCGCCGCCCGATCAGTTTGAAGCTCGTCTGCGAAAGCTCATCGACGAAATCCACGCCGCCCCAACGGCTGAGGGCATTGAACGAGTCCTGCTCCCCGGCGAACGCGAAGGAGCGTTGTTTCGCCAAGCTCAGGCGCAGGGGATCGCACTTCCCGCCGACGTGCTCGCCAAGCTGGAAGGTGTGGCGAAGGAGTATTCGTTAGAGTCTCTCCTGCGAACAAATTGATTCCACCGAAGAGGTCACCACATGCCGAAACGACTTGGGAAGTTGCACCTGTTGACCGTGAGCGTCGTGTTTCTCGTCACGGCCAGTTCGTCGTTACCCGCTCAGACGACCGATGCGAAATCGGACACTCCGAAGTTCGTCGATCACTCGCTGCTGATCGCCCCGGAGTTTCCCTGCACCTGGCCAGCGAGTCCGTTTCCGAGGTTTCAAATCACGCACTCGCGAGTGATCGGGCCGGACTCGGCGTACAACATTGATGTGCTGCTGATCGACGGCAATACCGGGACGCAACTCGATGTCCCGCCACACTCGGTGGCTCGGCCGGACTTGAAGCGGGAGAAGTCGGGACCGCTCGGCCTCGCGTACACGGACAAGATCGAGGCGTGGCAGTTCGGCGGCGAGGCGTGTGTCGTCGATGTGCGCGACTTGCTCGATCAGGCACCGAAGGGAGTCAGTCCGCTCGTGAAGCGCGAGCATGTTGAACGCTTCGAAAAGCAGCATCGCAAGCTGCGGTTCGGCGACGTCGTGTTATTCCGCAGCGACTACTCGGACAAGTATTACCGTCCGTATCCTGAAGGGAGCCGCTTCATCGCCGATGCGCTCGATCGCAAGGCTCCCGGTTTTCCCGACCCCGATCCCGACTGCATGGAGTTCCTGGCCACGCGCGGCGTGATGACGCTCGGCACCGACAGCGCAAGCATGGGACCGCTTCCGGACCTCGCCGAGCCGACACACTACGCGGGACTCAAGCACGGCATGATCTGGACCGAGAGCGCCACGAACCTCGTCGCACTGCCGGCGACGGGAGCGTTCTACTGCATGATCGGGCCGAAGCATCAAGGCGCTCCGTACGGCGAAGGCCGCGCGTTCTCGATCGTCGGCGGCGAGTTGCCGAAACGGCTGATCGAATCGGCGAAGGCCAAACGAGCGATCGACCTCTCACCGACGTTGGCTCCGAATCTGCCAGTCACGTCGCCGGGAGCCGGCACCGGTCAGCATCGTCAGGTCTATCTGAAAGTGGATTTCCTCTACTCCGAGTACCTCGACCTCTGGCATCACACGCACTGGATGGACTCGATGGCCGGCACACATCTCGTCCCGCCGTCGTTCGCGTTGCCTCCGGCCGACGCGAAACCCGCGTACTCGCCCGAGGTCCGCGGCTGGTTGGCCGAGTACGAAACAAAATACGGCCCACGCGGAACAAGCTCGATGACGACCGAGAAAGTGCCGCTCGATTGGACGTGCGGCCCCGTGCGAGTCATTGATGTGACATCGCTCGTCGGCAGTACCGACAAGAAGTCCTGGCCCGCGTCGCCCGAAATCACGCCGGCTTTGATCCAAGCGTTCGAAAAGAAGTCTGGTGAACTCAAGCCGGGCGAAGTCGTGCTGTTCCGCACTGGCCATCTCGGTCATCACTTCAAAGCACAGCCGAACGACACGGGCGTGTGGCTCGATCCGCTGAGCGGCAAGAGCGAAGGCTGGCCCGCGCTTGGCCCCGATGCGGTTGTCGTTCTCAAGAACAAAGGCATTCGCTGCGTCGCGACGGATGCTCCCGATCTCGGCGGAGTGAATCCCAAACGAGCGTTGATGACCTACTGGGCACTCGGCAGCCGCGAGATGGTCGGCGTTGAGTTCCTGCACAACACCGCCAAGATTCCGCAAGGTGGCTACTTCCTGTTCGCCGCACTCCGTATCCGCGACTGCCACGGCGGGCCGGGACGAGCCATTGTGCTTCATTGATTTCTTGTCCGGCTGTGGGCTGATTGCTGTTAGCTGAAGGCCGTTATCCCAATTCCATTCGCCAAGAGTTGAAACAACAGCCATCAGCTTTCGGCCATCAACCTTCAGCCGAACAAACGCAGAAAGTCATTCCATGTCCAGCAACCTGTTTGACCTGACCGACCGAGTGGCTCTCGTCTCCGGCGCAGCTCAAGGCATGGGCCGAGCGATGTCGCTGGCGTTGGCTCAGCACGGAGCCGACTTGCTGCTGGCTGACCTCAACGAAAGCGGGCTGCAACAAACGGCCTCCGCCATCGCCAAGCTGGGACGCCGAGCGATCCCCGTGCGCTGCGACGTCTCCAAACCAGATCAGATTCTGCCGATGTTCGAGCAACTCGATCGGGAGTTCGGCCGCATCGACTTCCTGGCAAACGTCGCGGGTGAAGGGATTCTCGGCAAACCGGAAGAGATTTCGCTCGCAGATGTCGAGCAATGCTGGCGCAACCTCGTGCTCGGCCGCTTCTGCATGTGCCAGGAAGCGGGACGTCGGATGTTGAAACAAGGCCGAGGCAGCATCGTCAACATCGGCTCGATCGCCAGCCAAACGGCGCTCGGCCGAGGCCACATCGCCTACAGCATGGCAATGGGAGCCGTCGTGCAGATGACCCGCGAACTGAGCACCGAATGGAGCAGCGCCGGCGTCCGAGTGAATTCGATCCTGCCGGCTCAGGTCGTGAACCCCAGCCTCGAAAAACGGATGGCCGCCGACCCGACGCTACAAGCTCGGTTCGAGTCCGGCATCCCGCGCGGTCGGATGGGACGGCCGAACGACATTCAAGGACTCGCCGTGTTCCTCGCCTCAGACGCCTCAAGCTGGATCACCGGCGCGATCATCCCGATGGATGGAGGCAATCTGGCAATGAATGCGGGCGGCACGCGGCGCTATGTGGATAACCAACAACAATGAGCAACAACATGGAACGCGAAACACTGCTGCGTCTCTATCGGACCATGCAGATCATTCGACAGACGGAAGAAGAACTCGCACGCTGCCATCAACGCGGACTCGTGCTCGGCGCGTGTCATACCTACGTCGGTGAGGAAGCGATTGCGAGCGGCGTCTGTGCTCATCTTTCCGAGCATGATGTCGTCTTCAGCACGCATCGCGGACACGGGCACGCGCTGGCGAAGGGAGCTCATCCGCGAGAACTCATGGCCGAGTTGTTTGGGCGCGAGACCGGCCTGTCACGCGGACGTGGCGGCTCGATGCACTTGTTCTCGCCGGAGATCGGCATGATGGGAACCAGCGGCATCGTCGGCCCCTGCATCTTGCAGGCATGCGGCGGTGGCTACAGTTTCAAGCTGATGAAGCTGCCGCACGTCGCCGTCGCATTCTTTGGCGACGGAGCCTCCAACAACGGCGCGTTTCACGAGGGGCTGAACATGGCCGCCATCTGGAAGCTGCCGGTCCTGTTCGTCTGCGAGAACAATCAATTCGCCACCGAAGTTCCCAACGCCTACGCTGCCGGCAATCCGAGCGTCGGCAGTCGCGGAGCGTCTTACGGAATGCCGGGCTTTGAACTCGACGGCAACGACGTGCTCGAAATCCACCGCGTCGCCGGCGAAGCGATCGCACGAGCACGAGCCGGTGGCGGCCCGACGCTCATCGAATGCAAAACGTATCGCACTCGCGCTCACGCCGAAGGGATGGGCGACTTCACCTATCGAACTCGCGAAGACGTCGAAGCATGGAAGAAGAAGTGCCCGATCACACGAGTGCGGAGTGCGGAGTGCGGAGTGCGGAGTGAAGACAAGCCCATTGCAGAACAGTTCGACGAAATTGATCGCGAAGTCAAAGTAATGGTGCAGGAGTCCCGCGAGTTCGCCGAGAAGAGCCCCTGGCCTGATCCGAACTCGGCGACCAATCATGTCTACTCCGCTCCGGCTTCTCGCCCCTTGTCCCTCGCCCCTCGCCCCTCCCGAGAGATCACTTACTCGCAGGCCACGCACGAAGCGCTCTCCGAAGAGATGGCCAAGAACCCGCGCATCTTCGTCATGGGCGAAGGCATCGGCGTTCGCGGAGGCAACTTCAAGACGACCGACGGTCTGTTTCAGAAATACGGAGCCGAACGACTCTGCGACACGCCCATCTGCGAACGCGGCTTCGTCGGTCTCGCTTGCGGAGCGGCGATGACAGGCACGCGACCGATCATCGACTTCATGTTCGCGGACTTCGTGATGGACTCCGTCGGCGAGATCGTCAACCAAATCGCCAAGATGCAATACATGTCGAGCGGTCGGCTCAAGATGCCGGTCCTGCTGCGCGGCTGCATCGGCATCGGCCACTCGGCAGCCACGCATCACTCCGGCAGCTACTACGCGATGTACGCTCAAGTTCCCGGCCTACGAGTCGTCGTCCCCTCGATGCCCACCGATGCGAAAGGGCTGCTCAAGCGAGCGTTGAACTGCGACGACCCAGTTCTGTTCCTCGAACACCGCGAGATCCTGCAGGTCAAAGGTCCGGTCCCCGAAGGTGACTACGAAATCGAATTCGGAAAAGCGTCCGTCGTGCGCGAAGGCCGCGATGTGACCGTCGTCGCGCTCGCTCGCATGGTTCACCTGACACTCTCCGTCTGCGACGAACTCGAACGCGAAGGGATCTCGGTCGAGATCGTCGATCCGCGCACGGTCAGTCCGCTCGACACCGAAACGATTCTGCAATCGGTTGCGAAGACCGGCCGACTGCTGATCGTCGATGAACCTCCCGCCCCCTGCGGCTTCGCGGCCGAGATCGCCGCCCGCATCGTCGCCGAAGGTTTCGATTCGCTCGATGCCCCAATCCGTCGCCTCACCGGAGCCTTCTGTCCGACTCCATACAGCCCACCGCTCGAAGCGGTCATGGTCCCGCAGCCGAAGCAGATTGCAGATGCTGTGAGATCGTTGATGTCCGAATGAATTGGTGATTGAGAATTGGCTATTGGCAATTTGTGATTTGAAAATAGCCAATGACCAATAGCCAATGACCAATAGCCAATCTTTGAACGCCAAACTCTCGCGAGCAATGAATGCCTCACCCCATCCAAATCCCTCGCCTCGGCTGGTCCATGGAACAAGGCACGTTCGTCGGTTGGCTAAAGCAGAACGGCGACAACGTCCAACCCGGCGAGCCGCTCTTCACGCTCGAAGGGGAGAAGGCAATCCAGGAAATCGAAGCCGTCGATGCGGGACTGCTGCACTTCGAGGCAACGAATCCCAGCGAAGGTGACATCGTCGCCGTCGGTGCGGTCATCGGTTATCTGCTCGCTGTTGGTGAAACTGCTCCATCGATACCACCGCGTCCGGCTCCATCCGCGCCTCAGCCGTCAACGAAATCCGCACCGTCCGCCACTGGCGGATTAGGAAGTGGCCCGCAGCAGAGGCATCCTCGGCCGCACCCTGATCCGCCTGTGGCAGACGGTACAGATACGTTGGCTCCACCCGCATCACCCGCTGTGCGACGTCTTGCACGACAACTCGGAGTTGACCTGACGCCGCTCACGACCGCTGGTCGGATCTCTGAAGCCGACGTCTGTCGCCGCTATTTGCAGTCGCGAGGAGAACTGTCACCGAGCGTTGTCGCGACGAATCACGATGTCGTGTCCGGCACCGCCGCCCCACGAAGCGGTATTCCCTCCGCGTTGCCTCCTTCAGATGTCCCGCGACGTCGTCGTGGCCTTCCCGCCATTTCGCCACGAGCCGCCCGACTCGCCGCTCGTCACGGAGTTGACTGGACGCAACTCACCGGAACCGGTTCGAGTGGCCGCATCCGCGAATGCGATGTTCTGCCGTCGGTCAGGCTTCACGGCGTTGCCGATTCGCCGACACGAACAAGCCCATCATCGAATCCAGCAGTCCTCTCGCACACGATCCCGATCACTTCCATGCGTCGCACCATCGCCAACCGCATGGTCGCCAGCTTGCAGCAGACCGCTCCGGTCACGCTCACCACCGAGATCGACGTCACGTCCGTCGTGAAGTTTCGCGACGAACTCAAATGCTCAGGCAACTCGCTGATCCCGTCGATCACCGACTGCTTCATCAAGCTCGTTGCGACCGCCCTGCGCGAGCATCCGCTGCTGAACGCTCGCTGGCGAGACGACGCCTTGGAACTCTTCGACGAAGTCCACATCGGCATCGCCGTGGATACCGAGGCTGGGCTGTTCGTCCCCGTGTTGCGCCGAGCCAACGATCGTTCGTTGCTCGATATTGCTGAGCAGAGTCGTTCGTTGATCGAGCAAGTCCGCTCACGAACGCTCGCCTCCAGCGGCTATCAAGGAGGCACGTTCACGATCACGAGTCTCGGCTCGCTCGGCATCGACGCATTCACACCGATCATCAACTTTCCAGAGACGGCGATTCTCGGCCTCGGCCGAATTCAAACGCGATCGCCCATCGCACTCGACAGCTCCGCTACACCGCCACATACACCCAATCCGCAGGTGATGACGTTGAGCCTGACCTTCGATCACCGTGTGCTCGACGGAGCTCCCGCCGCCCGTTTTTTGCAAACGCTAACGCGGCTCACCGCCACCGATTCGCAGTCACTTTTCGAGCCAACAAGTCATCGTTGACGCATTCCCGCCCCCCGCTAGAATCCGCCCGCCCATCGGGATGTAGCTCAGCTTGGCTAGAGCGCTACGTTCGGGACGTAGAGGTCGCAGGTTAAAATCCTGTCATCCCGACTTTTGTGACCTGTTGAGCCGAAAGCAGTTACGCTTACCGTCCGACGTTCGGACGAGCGGTTTTGATGCTTCGATTTTCAGTAGCCTACTGAAATTG
>SYJG01000236.1 GCA_005798445.1 Planctomyces sp. | reverse complement strand
GCCGGTCACGACAATCTTTGAGTCGTGTCCCATGCGGGTCAGGAACATTTTCATTTGGGTGATCGTCGTGTTCTGACCCTCGTCGAGGATCATGAACGTGCTGTTGAGCGTCCGGCCGCGCATGTACGCCAGCGGGACGATCTCGATCACATCGCTTTCGAGGTAGCGCTTGACCTGCTCGAAGCTCAGGATGTCGTTGAGGGAATCCAGCAGCGGTCGCAGGTACGGGTTGAGTTTTGCGTGCATGTCGCCGGGCAGGAATCCGAGGCGTTCACCGGCTTCGACCGCCGGGCGGACGAGGACGATCTTGCGGACCTGATCCTGCCGCAGAGCATTCACGGCCATCGCCACGGCGAGGTACGTCTTGCCCGATCCGGCCGGGCCGATCGAGAGGGTGATGTCGTTCTGGCGAATCGCCTCGACGTACTGAAATTGCCCGGCGGTTCGCGGATGAATCTTGGCCGCTCGGTCGAACAGGTTGATGCCACCGTCCGTGGGGCTTGTTTTGGTGCCGTTGCCGTTCGGCTTGGTTCGCGCGGTTCCGCGCACGATCACGGCGTCGTCGGCATCGAGCGGCGGGGTCGGGAGATCCGCGCCGAACGCGGGGAGACCCGCGCCGAGCGCGGGGAGACCCGCGCCAAGCGCGCTCGGCGCGGGTCTCCCGACCCCGCCGCCGGTCAGGTGGGCCTCGATGACTCGGACGACTTCGCCGTCGCGCAGCATTCCCTGTTTTTCGATGAGCGATTGCAGCTCGGCGAAGATTTCCCGGCCCCGTTCGACTTGGGCATCCGTGCCGAAGAGGTGAAGTTCCTCGCCTCGAATCACGACCTCGATCCCGACGGAGTCGCGAACTTTTCGCAGGTGCCGGTCTCGTTCTCCAAAGAGCGTGCGGATGAGGTCTTGATTCTCGAAGTTGATGGTCGCTTCAGACATGCCTGGTTGTACCACGGGCCGTCGGGAAGCCCGCGACGTCCGCGAGCGTTGGCAGGATTCTAGGTCGCGAATGTCGCCAGCGAAAGCAGCCATTCCGATTCGGAACCTGATGCGATCCGCAAACTCCGCCTGGTTTGCCAATCGCCGACAACGCGAACTCCTCACGCAGCCAGAGGTTTGAACGCGAATGTCGCCGCGTGCTCGGCACGACCGGAGTGAGCCTCAAGCGCGGCACAACCGGAGTTCGATCAACTGGCTGCCGCACAGATTGCGCTCATCGAGTTGTGCTCGGCGCGGGTCTCCCGACCCTGCCGCTTTGGCTGACCGCAGGTCTCCTCTCATTCATTGCGGACAGTGGAGTCCTGCGGTCGCGAGTTGCGGCGGGGTCGGGAGACCCGCGCCGAGCGCACACCCACGAAGGGACTTTGCCATGTACGAAGAGTTTTTCGGTCTGCATCGCCGACCGTTCTCAGCGACGCCGGATGCCAATTGTTTTGTGCCGTTGGAGACGCACCAGGGAGTCCTCGACGCTCTGGCTGTTTCGTGTGAGCGAGGGCAGGGGATTGGCGTGCTGACGGGAGAGGCGGGACTTGGCAAGTCGTTGGTTGGTTTGCGGTTGGCTTTTGAACTTCAGCCGACGTTCGCGACGGCGTTCCTGGGACACTCGGCCTATGCGACTCGGCGAGCGTTGTTGCAGGCGATCCTGTTCGAGTTGAATCGGCCCTACGACCGCATGGGCGAGCAAGAACTGCGGCTGGAACTCATGTCGGCGCTGAAGTCACTGCGGTCGGAGAGGCAAGGTTTTGTTTTGATCGTGGACGAAGCCCATCGGCTGAGCGTGCCGCTGCTCGACGAGGTTCGGTTGCTGACGTTGCTTGCCGATGGCGGTGAGCCGCTCGCGCGAGTCGTGTTGATCGGCAATCGCGAACTGGAGGAGCGGCTGGCCGATCCGGAACTGGCGGCGTTCAATCAGCGAGTCTGCTGCCAAGTTGATCTCGCGTCACTGACGCAGGTTGAGTCGCTGGAATATCTGAGTGCGAACTTGGAGTTCGCAGGTGGCGAGGTCGAGGAAATCTTCACCGAGGAAGCGCTGACGTTCCTGGCCAAAGCGGCCGATGGAGTGCCTCGGTGTCTGAACCATCTCGCCGATCATTCGTTGCTGCTGGCATTCGTCACCGAGCGTCGTCCGGTTTCCATCGACGTTGTGCGTGAGGCGTTGGACGATCTGAAACAGCTCCCATTGCAGTGGAATGATCCAATCAGCGGCGGCGAGATTTATCGAGGCTTGTCGCAGCGTCCCCCGATGGAAGACTCGGCGGTCGATCTGTGGCCACAGCACGCCGAGACGTCTGAGGACGCACCGCGAGAGAACAGTTCTTGGAACGAGTCCGCATTCGGCGATTCGAGCGCGGCGATCGAAATTGGCGGGGAACTCGACGAAGCAACGACGGAACCGCAGGAGACGGAAGCCGCCTCGGCCGAACAATTCACATGCCTCAAAGAGGGCTGGCAAACGATTGCTTGTCAAACATCGGAGGAAGAATTGCTGGAAGACGTTGCCGAACTTGCGGAGTCGCTCGACGGCGACCGTGAGTCGCGTCCGCTGGGGCAAACCTTCGCGGCGCGGAACTTTGAGTTCGGTGCTCCGTCGCCGGAGTCGTTCGCGGTGGAACAGTTCGCCGACGAGAGAGAGCTTGGCGAGACCGATCCTGACAGCGAGTTCCGCGACGAATCCGCCTCTGATCGTTGGTCGTTCTCTGAGGGGGACGACGCTCAGCCGGTGTGGAATCTGCCGGAACGTTCGTGGTCGGGTAGCGACAGCACTGACGTGGAATTCGAGGAAGAGCCAGTCATCGACCGCTACGTTCGCATCGAGGGTGGCGAAGGGACGGTGTGGAATCATCACACGCCACACACTCGCGCGGCGGCGAAACGGACGGTGACTGCCGTCAAGACGACGCGACTGGTGATGGCGGCTGCAGGTGCGACGGACGAGCCGAACGATTCGCTGCCGTTAGAACCGGAGACCAACAGCGATCTCGATTCGGGAATCGTCGAGAGCTACTCGCGCAAGCCGCGAAACGCGGGGCACGTTTCCAACGTGCCCACCCGGCCACAAGACGATGTTGCGCCGGAAACGAGTGGGCACGATGAAATCGTGCCCCACGAGAAACGGGACTGGCATCTGCCGACCGAGTTGTTGCACGCCACGTTTGAAGACGACGGCATCGAAGAGCAAATCGGAGTCGATGTGCTCGACATGTACCTCGACGTGCAACAGTCGCTGATCGACCGCCAGATCGCTGCCGGCCGACCGATGAGTTCACAGGAGGAACCGGCAGAGGAATCCCCGTCAGAGCCAGGATTCGAAGAACGCCTGGATCGCACAAGCGAGCCACAATCGGCTCAGCCGGATGTCATTCAACGGGCCTACGGTCGGCTATTCAGCGAATTGCGGCGCAAGAAACGATGACGTGAAGTAGCCCTGTCGCTCCGTGACAGGACTGCCGAACGTGCAATCCGTGTGGAATCGCTGTTGAGCGTCGTTTGCAAGAGCGATGTCGCACTGACATTCGGCTTTCCTGTCGCGGAGCGACAGGGCTAGTGCGTTTGCAAGTGGATTGAATCAGTGAGGTGTAAGTCCTCGTCGAAGTTGGTTTGAACTTTGTATCCGAACGTAACTGCGTCGTCGTGAGACGGGGTGGAGAGCAACG
>SYJG01000235.1 GCA_005798445.1 Planctomyces sp. | reverse complement strand
TCGGTCGAGATGTTTGAGCACATGCGGAACTACGAACGGCTGCTGGAACTAATCGCGTCGTGGCTGAAGCCGGACGGCAAACTCTTCGTGCATCATTTCTGTCATCGTCATTTCGCGTACCCGTTTGAAACGGTCGGCGACGCGAACTGGATGGGCCGCTACTTCTTCACCGGCGGCTTGATGCCGACCGAACACATGCTGAAGCACTTCGATCGGCACATGACGGTGACTCGGCAATGGCGCTGGGACGGCACGCATTATCAACGGACGTCCGAAGCGTGGCTCGCGAATCTGGATGCTCGCCGCCGCGAGGTGATGCCGATTCTGGAAGCGACCTACGGCCCGACCGAAGCTCGCCGCTGGTTTCACCGCTGGCGGATGTTTTTCCTCGCCGTGGCCGAACTGTTCGGCTACGCGAACGGCAACGAATGGTTCGTGTCGCATTCGTTGTTGGTGCGTCGATAAATCAGCCGGAACGCGCTAGCGTCCGGTTCGGAAGGTCAAATGACACTCGAACCGGACGCTAGCGCGTTCCGGCTGATAGGTCGCCCACAATTCGTAACGTGTGCTACATCAAACAATACTCAGTCCTCAATCGTCAGATCACATCCAATGACACCGCTTGCCACAATGCTGCTGACTTCGCTGCTGGTCGTGCTCGCCACGATGACGGCGTTGTGGATGCTGAGCCTCGCGATGCGAAACGCCAGCATCGTCGATCCGTTTTGGGGGACGGGCTTCATCCTCGTGACGTGGCTGACGGTCGCGAGTACGCCGCCGGCGTGGTCAGTCGCTCGGTCATGGTTGCTCGCGGCGCTGGTGACAGCGTGGGGCTTGCGTCTGTCACTGTATTTATTGTGGCGAAACAGCGGTCACGGCGAGGACCGCCGCTATCGAGCGATGCGCGATCATCACGGCCCGCGCTTCTGGTGGGTCAGCCTGCTGACTGTCTTCTGGCTGCAAGCCGTCATTCTGTGGATCGTGTCGCTGCCGATTCAGGCCGCGATGCTCGCTGATCCAACCAATGCCGTGCTTGTTCAATCGTCGGGACTGCCGCTCGGCTGGCTCGATGTCATCGGCACAAGCATCTGGCTAATCGGCTTCCTGTTCGAGTCGTTCGGCGATTTCCAGATGTCGCGTTTCCAGGCCAATCCCGTCAACGTGGGCCAAGTCATGGACCGAGGCTTGTGGCGATATACTCGGCATCCCAATTATTTCGGAGACTTTTGCGTCTGGTGGGGCCTGTTCCTGATCGCCGCCGGGGCCGGAGCCGCGTGGACCATGTTCAGTCCATTGCTGATGTCATTCCTGTTGCTCAAAGTCTCCGGCGTGACGCTGCTGGAAAAGACCATCACGAGTCGCCGCCCCGATTACGCCGCGTATCAAGCCCGAACCAGTTCATTCTTCCCGTGGCCGCCGAGCAACTCACCCGCTATTCAATCGCGCGGTGCAGAATGAGCGATGGCAATCACTCCAATTTTCAAGGAGGCGGTTGACGGAGAACGAACTGGAGCCTCGTCGCGCAGGGCCGAAAGGTTTTGGCGCTCGACGAACGGGGTGACTTGCTGATGATGAAAGCAAAGCCCGAAAAGTTTGATCTGCTCGGCCAGAGACACGTCAGCGATTGGATGACGTGGGCGCATCTGGCGGTCTGCGATGGTGAAGTCTTCGTGCGAGACCTCAAGGGACTGACGGTTCATCGTTGGGTCGAAGAATCTGGCACGTCAATACGGCCGCAGCCCCGGCAGTCCAACTCGCGTCACAGCGTGAAATGATGTCTCCGATGAAGGTCTGCTCGAAGGCTACAAGTGGTGGCAACTCGATACCAATGTCATGGGTACTTGATTGAGACTTCTTTGTGTCCAAAAAGTGAATGAATGGGTGACTGATTGTTCGATGCCTTGGTAGGATGGCTGGAAAGTCGATTCCACAAAGACTCCCCGCTTTTCCTGTGAGACTCCTGATGGCGTTACAAATGTCTCAAATGCTGGTCGTGTTGTGCGCGACGGTCATCGCTGTTCTCTCGTCACCGCAAACCCAAGCGGATCAGTTGCCAATTTCAGGGAACATTCAAGCCGTCCCGTCCACACTGAAACTGATTCATCACCGCCACGAGCACTCGTTGACGGTCAGCGGCCGAACGGCGGACGGCTTTGCAGTTGATCTGACTCAGCAAGCCACGCTGACCAGTGCCGATCCAACAATCGCGGTCGTCGAGAACGGTTGGGTGAAGCCGTTGAAGTCGGGGCAGACGCAGATCACCGTGCAAGCGGCGGGACAGACAGTGCAAGTGCCGGTCAACGTCGAGCTGCCGGCAGCCGAGAAGCCGTACAGCTTTCGACATGAAGTCATGCCGGTGTTGTCCAAGGGTGGCTGCAACATGGGGGCGTGCCACGGGTATTCGCTTGGCAAGAATGGATTCAAGCTGTCGCTGCGCGGGGGCGAGGCGACTCAGGATTATCAGGCGGTCTTCGGCGATCAGTTTGGACGCCGCGTCAATCTGCTCAAGCCGAGCGAGAGCCTCTTGCTGAGCAAGCCGATCGGCGACGTGCCACATCGCGGAGGGATTCGGATCGCGAAAGGTTCGTTGTCGCAGAAGATTCTGCAAACGTGGATCGAGCAAGGGGCGAAGAGCGATCTCGATGACAAGGCCGAGGTCGAATTCGTCCGCGTCTTCCCGGAGCGATTCGTGCTCGAACCGGGCATGTCGCATCGCTTGCAGTTGGTCGCGCATTACACCGACGGCACGACGCGCGATGTCACCAAGCTGGCGATCTTCAACGTCAATACCGAAGGGGTTGCGGACGTCACCGACGTCGGTCATGTGACAGCTCGCGAGGTGGGCGAGTCGGCGGTGGTTGCTCGCTTTGAGAGAAAGTTCGCCGCCGCGCGGTTGATCGTGCTGCAACGCAAGCCGGACTTCAAACCGACTCCGGTGCCGACTGAACACTTCGTCGATCAGCATGTTGTCGCGAAGCTCAACGACTTGAAGATCACTCCGTCGGAATTGGCGAGCGACGAAGAGTTCCTGCGGCGCGTGTCGCTCGACCTGATCGGTTTGCAGCCGACGGCGGAAGATGTCCGAAAATTTCTCGCCGATGCCGATCCGGCCAAGCGGACGAAGGCGATTGACGCGCTCTTTGCTCGGCCGGAGTTTGTCGATCACTGGTCTCTGAAGTGGGGGGACTTGTTGCAGAACTCGCGCGTGCGAGTCAGCGAGCCGGCGATGTACAGCTTCCGCGAATGGATTCGGAGTGCGGTCGCGTCGAACATGCCGCTGGACGAGATGACTCGGCAACTGCTCACCAGCAAAGGGGGAGCCGCCGACAACCCGGCTGGGGCATATTTCCTCATCAGCAAGGACACGAACGACACGCTTGAACGAGTTGCCGAGGTGTTCTGCGGCGTCCGCATGTTGTGTGCTCGCTGCCACACGCATCCGTTCGAGAATTGGACGCAGGAGGATTACTTCGGTCTGAATAGCTTCTTCAATCAAGTGACAGCGAAGAATGATCCACGGATGGTCGGCGTCCCGAACGCCCGCGCGGTGAGTCTGAACCTCGCCACCGGTTTCGCCACGAATCCACGCTCCGGCCAAGCACAGCCGCCGCGGTTCCTCGGCGGGATTCAACCACCCGTCTCGACCGGCACCGATCGCCGAGTTCAATTCGCGACGTGGCTGGCCGCTTCCGACAATCCGATGTTCGCTCGGAGTCTCGCCAATCGTTTCTGGAGCTACTTCTTCTCACGCGGCATCGTCGATCCGGTCGATGACTTGCGCACGACGAACCCGCCGATCAATCCGGAACTGCTTGAAGCGTTGACCAAGGATTTCATCGAGCATCGCTTTGACGTGCGGCACCTGATGCGCCGCATCGTCACGTCGCAGACGTATCAACGCAGCAGCCTCGCGAACGACAGCAATCGGCACGACACGCTGAACTTCTCGCACGCGCTGCCGCGACGGATCCCAGCGGAAGCGTTGCTCGATTCTCTCGTCCAGGCGACAGGAGTGCGCGAGAACTTCGGCGGAGCACCGGCAGGATTCTCGGCCGCTCAGCTTCCCGATGCCGAGATCAACAGCGATTTCCTCGCCCTGTTCGGCAAACCTCAACGAGCCGACGCCTGTGAATGCGAACGTGACGGCGACAGCAACATGCTCCAAGCCCTGCACCTGATCAACGGCCAATCGATCCTCCGCCGAGTCACCGACCCCAACGGCCGAGTCGCTCAACTGCTGAAGCAGGCTCCGCCGCTCACCAACGATCAATTGGTCGAAGAACTTTACCTCTGGTCCCTCACCCGTCGGCCGACAGCGCCGGAAATCGAAGTCGCCAAGAAACACTTCGCGACCTACGGCGATCAACAACGAGCCGATGCCGCTCAAGACCTGATGTGGAGCCTGCTCAACAGCCGAGATTTCTTGTTGGTGCGGTGAATCGTTGAGACGATTGATGAATCCGCACGACGCGCCAGCGAGTGGTTGACACCACGCCGATCGACCACTCGCTGGCGCGTCGTGCTAACAGAAGCACCGTCACTTGGCGAAGATGAAGTCCGCCATCTCTGTGGCGACGAGCAAGGCCATCGCTCCGCCACGATCGTCGGGGCCGAGGATCGCTTTGCGGTCCAGGTAGGCTCGGAGCGAAGTCTGTTTGCCAGTCCCTTCGCAGACGTCGATCAGTGAGCCGTCCGCGCCGATGCGAGCCAGAATCGCCGGCCAGGATTTGAGGACGCAGGGTGCGTAGGTGGCTCGGTCGAGCCAGCCCTGCTTCATGCCGCGCAGCATTGCGAATGTGATCATGCAGGTCGCGGTCAGTTCGCGATAGCTCCCCTCGAGATCGATGACCTGATGCCACATTCCGGTTGGGTCTTGATGCGTCCGCAGCGCGGCGAGGTGTTCCTGAAACACGCGGAGGACTTCGGCTCGGCCGGGATGTTCGGCCGGCAGATCGGTCAGTGTCAGCGCGAGACCCAACGCCGGAAACCCATTGCCGCGTCCCCAAGCCGCGTCGTTGAGCGGCGAGTTGCGATACAGCCCGTCCGGACGAGCACACAGCTTTCGCATGAACGCGAGATGCCGCACGGCCATGTCGTGGTATTTCACGTCCCCGGTCAGCCGACCGACTTGCGCGAGGATCGGGCAGGACATGAAGACGGCGTCGGACATCTCGACGTGCGACGGCATCGACTCGCGCGGCTTGCCGTCGGCATCGAATCCAAAATCGGCGGCGGCTTTCGCGAGCGCGATCAGCTTGGTATTCGTTGGCTCGTCCTTGGTTCGTTGAGCCAACTCGCCGAAGACGAGATGCCCGGCGAAGTCGCTGCCGCTCGGTTTGTCGCTGATCGCCTTCTGTTTTCCAGAGACATACGGCTCGACGATTCGCTCGGCATCTTGCCGATGCGACGGGTCGTTGGTCAGTTCACTCAGCCGAATGCGACCGATCACAGCGACGGCCGGGATGTACTGCACCGACTTCAGCGAGTGGCCGTATCGTTTCGCGAGCTGCTCCGCGACTTCGATCGGTGATCGGTTGCGACGACGCAATCGCTCGCGGCGGGCCTCACTTTGTTCCGATGCGGCCGATTCGAGCAGCGATTTCGCATTCGCCGATGTCAGCTTGCCAGCGGCAGCGACGGCGAGCGATTGAACTCGGAACCTGAAGACTCCGGCAGCGGAATGCTTCGCGAGTTGCCGAGCGAAGTCATCGTCCGCCGTCGGGCCATCGACCTTCTGTCGGACGTCGATTACGGCATCGGGAGCCTGCGTTCCCAACCAGCGCCAGAGATACTGAGCTTCCGGGACCGTCGGACTCAGATAGCCGTCCGCTGGCGGCGGGTAGCCGCGCGTCAGTTCGCCGCCGGAGAGGTTCTTCGATCCCTGCTGGCTCACCCAGCCGTCCGGGTTCGCGATCACGACGGCCGACAGGGCCATCGACTTCCGCAATTCGCCGGCGTCGTCCGATGAATGAAACCAGCGAAGCAGCTTCAACGTCTCATCCACGCTGGCATCTGTCCCATCCAAGCCGCTCACCAGCCAAACATTCCGTCGATCTGGTTCGTCAACCAACTCCGCTCGGTCGATCAGACAAGGGATCGGCGTCTCGCGCCGTGTGACTCCGATCGCCGACGCGATGAGTCGCGAGTCCTTGATCCACGCTTCGCGGCTCAGTCGCTCGGCGATGCTGCGCTCCGCAGCGTTTGCCGGGTAACTCAGGCCAACGATCAGCAACAACAAACCAACGTGGCGGATCATCGCAGCAGCTCCTGTGGGGCGAAGAGTGTGACCTCGATGCCGGTGATGCTGATGAAGTTGGCATCACGCCGCCAGCCTTGCCCAGCCGTAAACCGATGGCCGTCAGCCGTTGTCCTTTTCCCTGCCTCGGAAAAGAATGATGGTGTCCGGCCATCGGCTCACGGCTGAGGGCCGGGCAATTGGTCGTTCTGTCGTTAAACTTTCGCGAAACGAATTTCACTCCTGCCGTTCGAGGGGTCTTCTCATGCGTTGTACTGGCTGGCTGGCGTTGATTCTGACTTTGTTGGCGGTCCTGCCGAGTCGGGCCGATGATGCCATTCTTTACAACCGCGACATTCGGCCGATCCTGACCGACATGTGCTTCCCGTGTCACGGGCCGGACAGTGCCGCTCGGAAGGGGGACTATCGGCTCGATCGTCGAGACGATGCGATCGGCAAGAAGGTCATCGTGCTGGGGAAGCCGGACGAGAGCGAGATGCTGCGGCGCATCCTGTCCGCCGACGCGGAAGAGGTCATGCCGCCGCCGGCCATCAAGAAAACGCTGACCGCGAAGCAGAAAGAGTTGTTAAAAAAATGGATCGCTGGCGGGGCTGAATATCAGGCTCACTGGTCGTTCATCGCGCCGACGCGACCGGCGTTGCCAAAGGTCAAGAACGAGGCGTGGGCGAAGAATCCGATCGACCGGTTTGTGCTCGCGAAGCTCGATGCGGCAGGACTTGCTCCAGCGGCCGAGGCGGATCGTCGGACGCTGGCTCGGCGAGTCAGTCTCGACGTCACCGGTCTGCCGCCGAGTGTTGAGCTGGTCGAGGAATTCCTCGCCGACAAGTCGGACAACGCTTACGAAAAGCTGATCGACAAGCTGATGACCTCGAAACAGTGGGGTGAACATCGTGGGCGGTACTGGCTCGATGCGGCTCGGTATGCCGACACACACGGGATTCACTTCGATAACTTCCGCGAGATGTGGTCGTACCGCGATTGGGTCATCGGTGCGTTCAACCGCAACATGCCGTTCGATCAGTTCACGGTCGAGCAACTCGCGGGAGACCTCTTGCCGAACAAATCGCTCGATCAGGAAGTCGCGTCCGGCTTCAACCGCTGCAACATCACGACCAATGAGGGCGGCTCGATCGCGGAGGAAGTGCTCGTCTCATACACGCGCGATCGGACGGAGACGACGTCCCAAGTTTGGATGGGGCTGACGACGGGCTGTGCGGTCTGCCACGACCACAAATTCGATCCAATCTCGCAGCGCGAGTTCTACTCGCTGGCGGCGTTCTTCAATAACACGACGCAAGGGGCGATGGACGGCAACATCCCGAACACGCCGCCGATCATCACCGTCCCCAAGCCGGAAGACCGCGAGAAGTGGGAAGCAGTCTCGGCTTCGCTGAAGGAGATGCGCGGCAAGCTGGAGGCTCGGAAGAAGGAGGCTCGCGCCGACTACGACAAGTGGCTTGCCGATGCGAAGGTCGAACAACTCGCCGCACTCGTGCCGACCGAAGGATTGAAGCTGCACGCACCGCTCAACGAGGGAACCGGCAGCTCGCTGAAGCTGATCGTCGACGGCCAAGAGCGGTCGACCGAGGTCAAATCCGGCTTCGACTGGGTCGGAGCCGGCAAGGTCGGAGCGAAAGCATTCGCAATCAAGATCGGCGACAACCCGCTGGAGATTCCCGATGCCGGCGACTTCGAGAAGGATCAGGGCTTTACTGCGTCGGCGTGGGTCAAAGTCACGAAGCGGAACGCGCAAGGAGCGATCCTGGCTCGCATGGACGCCGGACCTGGCTATCGCGGTTGGGATCTGTGGTTGCAGGCGGACAGGCCAGGCATGCACATCATCAGTGCGTGGCAACAGGACGCTCTGAAAGTCGTCGGCAAGACGCCACTCCAACCGAATCAGTGGAACCACGTCTGCGTCACCTACGACGGCTCTGGCAAAGCGGCCGGCGTGCGAATCTTCGTCAACGGCGTACAGCAGCCGATCGATGTCGAGGCGGATCAACTCAAATCGACGATTCGCACGAACGTCCCGCTGACGATTGGCCAACGGAGCAAGGGCGAGCGGCTGCAAAACGTCGTCCTGCAAGACGCTCGCGTTTACGGCCGAGCGTTGGTCAACAGCGAGATCGAACAGCTCAACCGCACGCCGCAAGCGGTCGAGCTGCTCGCGAAGCCAGCCGACAAGCGGACGCCGCAAGAGGTCAACGAACTCTTCGACTGGTGGCTGGTGACGATGGACAAGCCGTTCCAGGAACTCAACGGCCAGATCGCGACCGCTCAACAGGAAGAGATCGCACTCAAATCGCGCGGCACGATCGCTCACGTCATGAACGAGAAGTCGGAAGAGGCGATGGCCTACATCCTCTTTCGTGGCGAGTACGACAAACGCCGCGATCCCGTGAAGCCCGCGACACCCGCCGCGCTTCCCGCGTTTCCGAACGAAGTGCCGAAGAACCGGGTTGGTCTCGCTCAATGGCTGCTGCAACCGGATCACCCGCTGACGACGCGAGTCACCGTCAATCGCTTCTGGCAAGAAGTCTTTGGCAGCGGACTTGTGAAGACCGCCGGAGACTTCGGCATCACCGGCGAACTGCCGTCGCATCCCGAACTACTCGATTGGCTGGCCGTCGAGTTCCGTGAGTCCGGCTGGGACATGAAAAAGTTTTTCAGGCTGGTGCTGATGTCGAACACCTACAAGCAATCAGCAGTCGTCACCCGCGACAAGTTGGACAAGGACCCGCAAAACCGGTTGCTCTCGCGCGGCCCACGATTCCGCATGGACGCCGAGATGATCCGCGACTACTCGCTGGCGGCAAGCGGTCTGCTGGTCCCGAAGATCGGCGGGCCGAGCGTCAAGCCGTATCAACCCGACGGCGTCTGGGAAGCGGTCGCAATGATCGGCAGCAACACCCGCGACTACAAACGAGACACCGGCGAGAGCCTTTACCGCCGCAGCCTCTACACGTTCATCAAGCGCGCGGCACCGCCAGCCTCGATGGAAATTTTCAACGCAACCGCTCGCGAAACCTGCATCGTCCGCCGCGACCGCACAAACACGCCGCTGCAAGCGCTCGTCACATTGAACGACGTGCAGCACGTCGAAGCGGCACGAACGCTCGCACAGGTCGTGCTCAAAACCGGCGGCGAGTCGTTCGAGTCACGAGCGGACCTGCTGTCGAAGCGACTGCTCGCTCGGCCCCTCCGTACGGAAGAACTGGCGGTCGTGAAGGGATCGCTGGGAGAACTCACAGCGTACTACCAAGCTCACGGCGAGGACGCGAAACAGCTCATCGCGTTCGGCGAATCCAAGCCCGATGCTGGACTCGATCCCGCGACGCTCGCCGCTTGGACGATGCTGACGAACGAAGTGCTGAACCTCGACGAAGTGTTGAACAAGTAGCCCGCTTTCGTTTCGCGAAGACCAATTCATGCCCCGGAAATCGACCACCGAAATCGCGTCTGCCGAAGCCATCGAACGTCGAATTCACATCATTCGCGGACAGCGCGTGATGTTGGATTCCGACCTCGCGGACATGTACGGCGTCCTCACAAAACGACTCAACGAGCAGGTTCAAAGGAATGCCGAGCGGTTCCCTGAAGATTTTGCGTTTCAACTGACGCAGCAAGAGGTTGCGAACTTGAAGTCGCAAATTGCGACTTCAAGTTCAGGCCACGGAGGCCGTCGAAAACTCCCTTGGGCCTTCACAGAACACGGCGTCGCCATGCTCTCCAGCGTGTTGAATTCGCCGACGGCCGTGCGGGTCAACATTCAGATTATTCGCGCGTTCGTTCGCATGAGACGGTTGCTCGCCACGCCGGGTGAATTGGTCACACAGCTTCAACAGTTGGCGGAGACTGTGCAACTGCATGATCGGCAGATCAAGGCGGTAACCGACGTGCTCACGCGGATGCTCGAACCTGTCCCCGAACCGCCGAAGAAGGGCCGCATCGGATTTCAATCGCCCGAATCCGCGAACTGAAAGTTCGAAACTCAAACCTCGATCCACTGAGGAGACAAACCATGAATCTGTTTCAGGAATACCAACGGAACGTCACACGTCGTTACTTCTTCTCGCAGGGGTCACACGCGCTCGGTTGGGCGTCGCTGGCGTCACTGATGGGGCGAGCGCCCGGAGTCGCCGGTGCGGCGGAGGCCAGCAACTCGGCGGCTTTGCCGAAGACGAACTTGCAGCACTACGTCGGCAAGGCCAAGCATGTCATCTACCTCCACATGGTCGGAGGTCCGCCGCAAATGGACCTGTTCGATTACAAGCCGGTGATGAATGACTGGTACGACAAAGACCTGCCGGAGTCGATTCGCAAAGGACAACGACTGACGACGATGACCAGTGGACAGGCTCGCTTTCCGATCGCGCCGTCGATGTTCAAGTTCCAGCAGCACGGCGAGTGCGGCATGTGGCTGTCGGAGTTGCTGCCGTGGAAGGCCAAGATGGTCGATGACATGGTCTTCATCCGCTCGATGAACACCGAGGCGATCAATCACGAGCCGGCGATCAGCTTCATTCAGACCGGCAATCAAATCACCGGTCGGCCGTGTCTCGGAGCGTGGGCCAGCTACGGACTCGGCTCGCTCAACGAAGACCTGCCTGCGTTTGTCGTGATGGTCGCGAAGCCAACCAACACCGAGCAGGTGCAAGCGATCTCCGCGCGGCTCTGGCAAGCGGGCTATCTGCCCGGCGAGCACGCAGCGACGAGCTTTCGTTCCGCGGGCGATCCGATTCTCTACATCAACAATCCTCCAGGCGTGCCCACCGAGATTCGCCGCAAGACGCTCGACGGTCTGAAGCAGCTCAACGAGCTCAACCTGCAACAGCTCGGTGATCCGGAGACACGAACGCGGATCGAGAACTACGAACTCGCCTTCCGAATGCAGGCAAGCGTTCCGGAATTGACGAACCTTGCCAGCGAATCGGAAGCGACGCTGAAGATGTACGGCGACGAGGTTCTGAAGCCCGGCACGTTCGCCAACACCGTGCTGACCGCGCGACGGCTTGTCGAGCGTGGTACGCGGTTCGTGCAGGTCTACATCAACAACTGGGACACTCACGGCAACGTCGCCGGCCGCTTGCCATCGCAGTGCAAAGACGTCGATCAGCCGTGCCACGCGCTGATTCAAGACCTCAAGCAGCGCGGCTTGTTCGACGACACGCTGGTCATCTGGGGCGGCGAGTTCGGCCGCACGATTTACTCGCAAGGGGGCCTCTCGAAGCAGAACTACGGCCGCGACCATCACCCGCGCTGCTTCACCTGGTGGATGGCCGGAGGCGGCACGAAAGGTGGCACGATCTACGGCGAGACCGACGATTTCTCGTACAACGTCATCAAAGACCCCGTCCCGATCCGCAACTTCCACGCGACGGTGCTGCACTTGCTCGGCTTCGATCACGAGCGATTCAGTTACAAATATCAGGGACTCGATCAACGCCTGACTGGTGTGGAGCCTTGCCGCGTCGTGACGGAATTGCTGGCCTGACGAATTGCTGACAGAAAGTCAGATGACAATGCCATCGTGATCGGTGAGTTTGTGGATCGACCAGCTCAAGGCGGGGGACCGTGAGGCGACTCAGCAATTGTGGGGGCGGTATTTTCAGCAGATGATGGAATTGGCTCAGCAGAAGCTGGCGAGCCGGCCGCGGTTGGGGGCGAATCCGGAGGATGTCGCGCTGTCGGCGTTTGACAGTTTCTTTCGCGGGGCCGAGGCGGGGCGGTTTCCGCAGCTCAATGATCGGGATGATCTGTGGCATCTGTTGGTCACGATCACGGCCCGGAAGGCTCAGCGGTTGTTCGATCAACTTCCCGAAGAGGACTTGCGAGCGATTGCGGTGCTGAAGATGGAAGGGCACATGATCGACGAAATGTCTGCGAAGCTAGGATGCTCGCTAGCGACGATCGAGCGAAAGCTGAAAGTGATTCGAGCCGTATGGGAGAAAGACTTGGCCGGAACGTAGCCTGACTCTCCGAGTCGGGCAGAATGCGAAATTGGTACGGAATACGCCCGACTCAGAGAGTCAGGCTACGCGATGCGCTACGGAGCGACACAATACCTTCAGTTCATGAATCAGCGGCTCGATGGTTGAGTCTTGATGAGGTGTGGGACCGGTTTGAAGAGGCGTGTCTCGCGGGATCGAAGCCGAAGATCGAGGATTTCCTCGCGAACATTCCGACCGAGCATCGGTTCGAAACTGTGCGCGAGCTGTTGAAGGTCGATGCGTATTACTGGCGGAAGGTCGCGGATGAGCCGAGCGTGGCGGAGTATCGCGGGCGGTTTTCGGAGCTGGACAGCGCGTGGTTGTGGACGATCGTTGTCACCGTCGTCGCGATCGGGAAATCCGTCGCAGAGTTCGATCACTGCGAAAGGGTAGTCGGCGATTGATCCGTTCAAGCTGTCGAACATCGCCGGATACGAAGTGCTGGAGTTGATCGGTCGCGGCGGGATGGGGGTCGTCTACAAGGCTCGGCAGATCAGTTTGAATCGGCTGGTCGCGTTGAAGATGGTGCTCGCGGGAGACATGGCGGGACCGGAAACGCTGGCTCGGTTTCGAGCGGAAGCGCGAGCGGCGGCGCAGTTGCAACATCCGAATCTCGTGCAGATTTTCAAGGTCGGCGAGCAAGAAGGTCGGCCGTTCTTGTCATTCGAGTTCATCGAAGGGGATGGTCTCGATCAGCGGTTGCGAGGCATCCTGCAGTTGCCAAAGCCTTCGGCACGGCTGATCAAGGAGTTGGCTCACGCAGTGCCGTTCGCACATTCGCGGTCGATCGTGCATCGCGATCTGAAACCCGCGAATATGTTGTTGGCTCAGCACGAGAGAAGAGCCGGCGATCTCGATTCCACGTTCACCGAAGAGAAGCGGTCGTCACAGCGGACAGATGGAAAGCCGCCCGATTCGGAGAGTCAGGCTACGACGGATCGGACATCGGAACTGCTCGAAGCGATGGAGATACCAAGTCCAAAGCCACCGAACCCAAGCGCACTGAACCCAGGCGATCCGGAGGGCGTTAGCCTTCGGACCGGAGACGCAATTCACTCTGCCGACATGAATGATGCGCTGCTTGCGGCGCAGGATGTCTCCAGTTCCTCTGCGTCCTTCGCTCCTCTGCGGTGCAAAAAAGAACTCGTTGCTCCGCAGAGGAGCGAAGAGTGCAGAGGAGACATGACCTGCTTCGCCTTTCTCCGGTTGGTATGAGGTGCTCGGCATTTCACGGACAGTGTAACTCACTAATCTTGGCACGCATGTTCAACTCGAATTGTGTGGGGGTGAGGTACTCCAGCGACGAGTGTCGGCGGGAGTTGTTGTAGTAGGCGATGTAGGTCGCGATCTCGCGCCGAGCGGCTGCGATGGATTCGTAATCGGTCATTTCGAGTTCGGTCTTGATGGTTCCGAAGCAAGATTCCATGAACGCGTTGTCGTAGCAGTTTCCGGCGCGGCTCATGCTTTGGCGGATGTGGGTACGGCGCAGGACGGCTCGATAGTTCGTTCCCGCGTATTGGCCGCCGCGATCGCTGTGGTGGATCAAGTCGGCGGTCGGTTGTCGTTGGCGAATGGCCGAACGTAGCGCCGACAGCGTCAGTTCTTCGGCCATCGATTCGGCCAGTTCCCAACCGATGATCTTGCGTGAGCAGCGGTCCATGATCAGCGCGAGGTACGCGAAACTTCCATCCGACAGGGGCACATAGGTGATGTCCGCCACCCACAGCTCATTGAGCCGCGTGGGATCGTCCGCGTCGAGGATCAAGTTCGGCGAGTAGCCCAGCGTGTGACGGCTGTCGGTCGTGCGGGGCTTGAAGGACTTGGGCTGAATGGCCTTCAAACCCGCGGATTTCAGCAGTTTGGCGGCTCGTTCGACACCGCACGACTCACCCCGTTGGCTCAGTTCAAAAGCCACGCGCCGAGCTCCGTAACGCCGCCGGTGTTCCCGGAAAATGTCGCGCACGAAAGGCATGAGTTGCTCATCCCGAACTTCACGAACCGCCGGCTGGTCATCGCACCAGGCGTAGTACGCCGAGCGACTCACCTGCAACACGTCACACACGGCCGTCACCGCGAAACCGTTCGCCGCCACGATCTGGTCAATGGCGGCGTAGAGGTCGTTCACTCGTTGCGGCCGAAAATGGCCAACGCTTTTTTTAAGATGTCCCGCTCCCGCTCGACACGCCGCAGCTCGTCTTCCAGCTCCCGCACACGAGCCTCCAACGACTCGGCCGCCACCCCGCCGCGACCGATCAAGGTCTTCTTCCACTGATATAACAGGTTGGTCCCGGACAGTCCCAGCCGCTGAGCCACGGTCGTCGCCGACTGCCCATCCACCAGCATCCGCACCGCCTCCTGCTTAAACTCTTCCGTAAACCGACGCCGCGCCGGACGTGACTTCAGTCCTCGTTTCATGGACATCTGACAGCCTCCTTTCGGCTGCCAAAATTAGTGAGTTACACTGTCCGTGAAATGCCGAGCACCTCACACCGTGTTGCAACCGCCATTGGACACCAGAGCCATGCCTCAAAAAATCCCCGTGGTGCGTCCCAAAAACTGGCAACCCGTCCCAACCTCAAAAAAGGAATTCAAAATGCTTTTTGAATCAGCTTTTGATCTTTTTTAAGACCGTCGCTGAGCCGAATGGCACTTAACGAGTCAGTAAATCCTTGGCTGCCATTGAGCTAGACGCAAAACGCCTCCTTGGTGCAGAACCGGATTGTGGTGACATGATCCCTGTTCTGACGCAAGGAGGCGAAAGATGTCGGCACGTCGT
>SYJG01000234.1 GCA_005798445.1 Planctomyces sp. | reverse complement strand
GGCCGCTCCCAGACGGTCGCGGTACTGTGGTTATTGCGGCTTCACCGTCAGCAGCACCGTCGTTTCCGAAATGACCGGGTAGCCGTTTCTCAGCGTGGCGGCTCGCACGATGAGCGATTGTTCGCCGACGAGCTTGGCGTCGTTGGCGATGCGAACGATCAGCGGCGTTTCCTTTTGGCCGGGAGACAATTGGATCGGCTCGGCGGTCAGCAGGTTGGTTTGATCTTCGGACGGCATCACCGTGATCTTGATCGGTTCGCGCAGTTCCGATGCCAGCGACAGTGCCAGCGGGATGCGGAGTTCGCTGCCAAGCGTCACGGTCGGTTCACCGGCGGAGTGGCTGAGCTTCATCAACGCTCCTTCGGGGAGGATGCCGACTCGGAGTTCTTGCTTTTGCAGCAGCGTGCGGACGTTGCCTTTCGGGTCGGCGACCTTCACGGCTCCGTTGACGATCATGCGGCTGGTCTTCGTGGTCTCCATCCATTCGGGAACGAAGATCGGGTACTCGACCCGCTTCGCTTCGGCCGGAACGACGAACTCATCGCTGGCGAGTCCTTGTCGATGCCGCTGTTGCTTTGCGGTCATCTCCAGCGTGATCGGTCCGGCGAATCCTTCCAGCCGATCGATGTTGAACGGGAATAGGTGCGTGCTGCCGCGATGAACCTTGCTGACGTCGTCGAGTCCTTCCGGGGTCAGCTTGATCCGCGGCTTCATCGTGATCGCGAGCAGCACCGTCCCTCCCTTGCGGGTCGCCGGTTGACCGTTGAGCGTCGGCGTGGCGGTGATCGTGCAAAGGCTGGCGGTCGTCGCGGCATCGGCGGCGCAGGTCAGGTCGATCACGAGATCGTTCTTCTTTTCCGGGATCGCCAAGTCGGCGGGCGCGGTCACGCCAGCCGGGAGTCCTTCGAGCTTCAGCGGGATCGGACCGGCGAAACCGCCGTCGCGAACGACTTTGACCGCCAACTTCGCTGCCGTGCCAACGACAATCGGAAGCTGCGTCGGAAACGAGACCGTGATCTCCTCGCGCGGCGGCTCGATGCTCAGACGATAGTTGGCCGTGCGCGAGCCGCTCTTGCCGGAACGATCGGAGACGATCACGCGATGCGCTCCGTCTGCGGCGACGGCAAGCGACAGGGATGCATCGGTTGTCCCCTTCTCGTCATCGTTGGTCGCAACCTGCTTGCCGTCGGGACCGAGCACTTGCAGTTCGAGATCGAGCGGCGAACCAATCGCGCGGGCGACCGCGTTGAGTTCCCATTTGTCCCCCTTCTTCAGATCGAGCGTGAACTGATCGGACCCGAATCGCGTTTCGAGTGACCCCGTGACCGCGACTGGCGCGGTCAGCGGTGTTGCAGCACCGGCGACTTCGACTTGCTCGGCGACATCCGAAACAAGCAACGTGTACGGCTTCGCGCTTCCGAACGGCGTTTCCAGCGAGTACGCAAAGGAGGCAACGCCCGCCGTCGCTGGAATCGCAACATCGCGTGTGACGGATTCGAGTTGCGGGCCGCCCGTCGCAACGCCGATGCCGACGAACTCCACTTTGCGAGTCTCGCCTCGCTTGCCGGCAGCCGGATACGCCGCGACGACACTTGGCCCAGCGGTCAGTGTCAGTCGATAGACGTAGGACCGATCCCCCGCGAAGTCGAGATCGTGCAGGCTCAGTTCGTACTTCGCCTCTGCTTGAGCAATGAACGTCGTCACGATGTCACGCCCTTCGGAATCGGAGACGTCCAGCAGCAGCGCACCGTTCACATCGCGCACTTGCAGCATCCCGTGCAGCATCGAGCCGAACGGCCGCGCGAGCAATTCGATCGTCACTGGCCCCGCCTTTGGCACGCTGAATTGATAGCGGTCGATCTCTTCGATGCGACGAATCTGCCCCGACACTGTCACCGGCAACGCGGGGAGTGGCTGAGCCGCCTTGCGTTTTGCATCCTCGATCACCTCCGGAACGCCGCCGACATGGAATGTCCCGATGGGCGACGCACCGTTCGCGTTCGCGACTTGCCACTTCACCAGTCCCGGCGGGATGTCGGCGGGGATCGTCAGCTTGGCTTTGAACTCGCGAGCCAGCGGCCACGCAAATCCGCGCGCCTTGTAGCCGAACCAATACGGCGGCTCCGAAATCAGCACTGGCGACGGCGGGCCGACGATCTCCAACTTGATGCGCGGGTCATGCACGAAGAGCTGCATGTCCGGCGTCCAGTCGTAGCCGCCAAGCACGACATCAACCGTCGTGCCAACTCGGCCGCCGACGGGGTAGACGTAGCCGATCTCCGGGACGAGCTGAGCCTTTGCGGTCGTCGCCTGCAAATCAGCGACTCCGAGTGCCATCACAACAATCAAACTGAGACGGTTCATCGGGTGCCCCTCGCGGACAGAATCGGATTGTGGACGGCCAACAGACTAACCCGAAGCGTCAGCGAGGGCGAGCGCTCTGTCGGCTGGATTCGGGACGAAGTCGCTGGGACGTTCGCCCTCGCTGACGCTTCGGGTTAGTCTGCGGAGGCACAACATGCGTTTGTGACATCCAGTGACCATCAACCGCGATCCGTTCGTGACCCTTTGCCGGGAGCGCGTCCGATGACTGACCAAAGTTCGGAACACTCGTTGGACGCCTGCCCGCTGTCGTGGCCGGATCAACGACGCAATCTGGTGCTGTTCGCGAGTTGCACCGGGATGCAGTATCTCGCGGCTCCGGTGTTGTACGTCGGGATCACGCAGGCCTCGTTGTGCGACCGGCTGGAGGCGGATACTCGAACATCGAATCTGCCGGCGACGCTGTTCTTCGCGATGACGGCGATGCCGGCGATCATCGCTTGGGTGTCGCCGAAGGTGGCCTCGCTGAAGCGGAATTTGATGCTGTGCTATGCGACCTCAGCCGTAATGCTTGCCGCGTTGGCGGTCACGCTGATGCTGCCGTTGCCGAACTCGGTGAAGCTGGCGATGGTGATTCTGCAAGGTGGCGTTTCTGGCGCAGTGATGCCGGCGGCAATCGCGTTCTTGTGGGAAGTCATCGGTCGGGGATCGGCGGAATCGAAACGTGGACTCGCGCTGAGCTTGGCCTTCGGGTTGGGGCCGATCCTGGCGGTGGTTGGATCGTTTGCTCAGACGGCGTTGCTGGGAGGCACCTTGTTTGGCTGGAAGTTTTCCGGCGCGGCCTATCCGTGGAACTTCGTGGTGCTCTTCGGGGCGGGTGCTCCCGTAATGGCGGTGGCCGCGTACTTGTCGCGACTGTTTGTCGTGCTTCCCGTCGAACGCGAACTGGAACGCGAACCACTCTCCGACGTGCTGCCGTTGCTGATCGGTGTGCCGATGATGTTCGGCTCGGTCGCTTTGCTGCACTTCGCGTCCGTGCAATCGAACGAGCTGTTTCGGTTCGCTGGCTACGGAGCGGCGGCGGTCGCTGCGGTGGCGATCGTCTACTACTTCCGCTCATTGCTGAGCCAACGCGTCCTGCTGCTTGCGACGGTCGTCACGATCCTGGTTTACGCGGTCAACGGTTCGCCATCGAACATGAATTTGTATTCGCAGTCGGCTCTCGGCGATTCGCCGGAGAAATACGCGGGGCTGCAAAACATGCTGCGATTCGGCTTCAAAGCGGTTGCCGGTGGATTTCTCGGCTGGATGCTGACACGCACGAATCCGCGAGCCGGAATTCTCGCGACCGCGACGATTTGCCTTGTATCCCAGATCTGGGCGATGCTCGTCACCGGCCCGTGGTATCTCGCGGCGTTCGTGATCTTCGGAGCGGGTGAGCTGATCGGCGTGTACTCGCCGAACTACATGGTCTCCGCTTCGAAGACGAACGACCTGCGTCGCACGATGGCCTTCGCCACGATGTTGATGGTCCCGGCCGCTCCCGCCGGCTACTTGTACGGCGCGATCGTCGATTTCGTGAAAAGTCACAAGCTGACCGCGCTGGGACTGACTCCGGAATCGCTGGGATTCCGAGCCAGCTTTCTGGCGAGCAGCGTTTTGATTCTGTGCGGCATCGTCGTCGCAGTTTCGCTGCTTCCGAAGCGACCGGGAAAGGAGTCCGATTCAGACTCTTCCCGATGACCTAAGCGATAACTAAAGTCGTATCGTCGATACCGGACGTTCGTCGGTCATCTCTCCGTTGGAAAGTGTTTCTTGCCATGATCACGTCCACGAAACAAAAGGCTGCGAGGCGAGCGTCTGCCAAGCGTTCGAGCGGAACTCGATCGGCACGACTTGAGGCTCGATTAACTGACCACGAAAAGTCGCTGGTCGAACGAGCGGCTGCGTATCAGGGATGTACGGTGGCGGAGTTTGTCGTTCACGCGTTGACGACCGCATCGGAGTCGGTGATTCAGAATCACGAGATCCTTCAATTGAACGCCGTTCAAAGCCAAGCGTTCGTGGAATCTCTGCTGAAACCGCGCGAGCCGAATGCCGCATTGCGGAAGGCGGCTCGCGAGCATCGCCGAACGGTGACTTCCCGATGACCGAGTTTGTCTGCGAGCCATTGGCGAAGCGGCACGATCGAGCGTCTTTCCGTTGTGGCGTCGACGAACTCGATCATTGGTTTGAGCAGCGAGCCAGACAGGATCAGGATCGGCGTGTGGCCGCCGTCTATGTTTTGGTTCCCGCCGCAGCCCCGGTTCGAGTCGCTGGATTCTACACGCTGTCGGCAACGGCAATCGCGCTGCGCGAATTGCCGGAATCATTCGCGAAGAAACTGCCGCGATACCCACTCGTCCCCGCGATCTTGATTGGACGTCTGGCACGGGACGTGAATTATCCTGGAGTCGGTCGCAAACTGTTGGTTGATGCCCTGCAACGATCACTTCAACACGCCACTCCCATCGCGGCGGCCGTCGTGTTGGTCGATGCCAAGGACGACCGGGCAGCCAGATTTTATCAACAGTTTGGATTCCTTCCGGTCACCAACAATTCGCGACAACTTTTTCTCCCAATGTCGGTCATCGAGAAATTATTCGTGGCGTCATAACCTCACACGTTACGGCTCTCCAGCAATTCGTGGTAGATCGCTCACAAAGCAGGCACTTAACGATCGGGTAAGGCGAATGACCAGTCCTGACAGCTTTATTGAGCTCGTTGAAAACATCTGCCGTCGGAGGAACATGTATGTCTGCGGCGGCTCGTTCTACGAGGTCTGCGCATACTTGACTGGGTACGCCCAAGCCTCATCAGACTCACCGCTCAGCGGCGACGGCTGGGGACTTTTCAATGACATTGTCTGTGCCGCGTGCAAGTTCCCGAGCAACTATGTATGGCCCTATGTGCTAAAGGAGTGCTCTCGCGATGATGACGAAGCGACCGAGCGATTACGGAGTCTGCTAGTTGAATATACCGAGAGGTCGAAGACGGAGTCTCCGGGTGAAATCATGCAGGATGTGATGGCACGAGCGAGCAGCCAGGAGGAAGGTGAACCGGAAAAGGCTTGGCGACGTTTCTCGCGTGCTCTTTACCGTGGGCGAAGAGAAGAGATCGAACCACTCATCCTTGGGCATCCTGACGCGGAGATTCTTTGGGAGGGAGCCTATCCTGATGACGTGGTGCCGCTTCTCGACGAAATCGCAGAAGCCTACAGCGTGAGCCAAGTGTCGGGATCTGAAGAAGACGGAAACGTGATGATCATCACCCCTGACTTTGGTCCTATGCCGGTTCAACTTGTCGAGGGCAGTTGGAGGATCGACGCAAGAAAGATCATCAACTGCTGGAAAGCCAACCGTAACGGATTCATTCAACAAGCCGGAAACGCGGATGACCGCGCCGCACAGCCATGATGAGAAACTCGCAATGCCAAAAATCCAAATACTGACTACTGGCCGACTCGATGAGCGGGAGTCGGCGTTTCCGCAAGCGGTGCAGTTGCCGAGTGGCGACATCCTGTGTTCGTTCGGAGTGGAAGGTGGGCAGTTCGTTCATGGGGGGACCGATTGGGTTCGCTCGACGGACGGCGGATTGACCTGGATGCTGGAAGGGACGTTGTTGCCGAAGACGGTCGATCCGCCGTCGGCGAACTTTTTGAAGCTTAGCCTGTCACCGGATGGCCGGACGATTTACGCCTACGGGACTCGGTATTGGGGGCCGCTGGACGACAAGTTCGGCGAGCGGCGTGGCGAGGCGTTGTTCTGCGTCTCGACCGACGAGGGCCGCTCGTGGTCGCCGCCGCAAGTGATCCCGATGCCAGATGTCACGCTCGAAGTGTCGCATTCGATCCTGCCGCTCGCGTCGGGACGATTGCTGGCTCCGACAGGACTGCTCGTCAGCAAAGAACGGCTGGGCGAAGAGGTCATCGTCGCGGTCTCTGACGATGGCGGGCGGACTTGGCCAACGCATCGGATGGTCTTCAAAGACCCGGCGGGCAAGTTTGGCTTTTGGGAACAGAAGCTGGTTGAGTTCGCTCCGAACCAATTGATGGCGGTCGCGTGGACGGTGACACTCGGAGACTACCACGATCAGCCTGACAGTTTTTCGATTTCGCGTGACGGAGGTTGGACGTGGGGGCCGTTTCAATCGACGGGCATTCGTGGGCAGACGATGACTCCGCTGCCGCTCGGCGGTGATCGGCTGCTGGTGCTCTACAACCGCCGCTACGGGCAACAGGGGATCGTCGGGGTGCTCGCCACCTTCACCGACACCGCGTGGCAGGTGCATCACGAGCAACTGCTGTACGACGCACGCGCGCTTCGAGACGGCCCAGCATCTGGCAACACCGGCGTCGATGAACTTGCCAGTTTTCAATTTGGATTCCCGACCGCGATCCGTCTGCAGGACGGGACGTTCTTGGAGACTCACTGGTGCGTTGAGCAAGGGATCTCCGGCATCCGCTGGACGAAGTTTCGGATTGATTGGTGACCTTTGTAGCTTGGCCGCCCTCGGCCGAGCGCTCGGCCGAGGGCGGCCAAGCTACGAAACGAACAAGCCCGCTCGACCATCAAGGTAGAACGGGCTTGTGCTGTTTTATCGACGTCTTGCTCGTCGAACTACTTCTTAGCAGCCTTCGCGTCGTCGGCGACTTTCTTCTGCACGTCGATCGCTTCGGTCTTAACGGTCTTCGCCACTTCTTCAGAGACCTTTTTGGCGAGCAGTCCGCTCGGATCGCAGCCGGCGGCGACCTTGACGATCTTGCCACCCTTCTCGATCAGGAAGTTGGTGGGCATGGTCTTCGTCTCGAACGTGTTCCACGCTTCGCCCTTGGTATCGACGGCGTAGATCATGTTGAGCTTTTTCTCTTTGACGTAGGCGGCAACCTTCGAGTCCGGTTCGCGGAAGACGGCGACCGACGTCAGGCCGAGGTCTTTGTAGCCCTCGTGGATGGCCTGGAAGTACGCCAGCTCCTTGTCGCATCCAGAGCAGCCGCAGGTCAGCCGCACCAGCACCGGACCCTTTGCGGTCAAATCGGACAGCTTGATCTCTTTGCCGGTGGCATCTTTGAACTTGAAGTCGGGAGCTTGCGTCCCCTGATCGACCTTCTTCGGGGCGGGCTTCGCTTCGGCTTTCTCGGCCGGCTTCGCGGGCTTGGCGTCTTCGGCCAAAGCGAGGCTCGTGGTGAGAAGCAACGCGGACGCGATCGACAGCAAACGTTTCATGGGCGACTCCTGGGTAGGCGGGTGTGAGGAAGGTCAGAACGAAATTCCCAATCGCAGCGGGACGCAGGATAAAGAGCACTCCGCCAGAAAACCAAGCCAAATTCGTCAACTCTGGATCATCGGCAGGTGCCGCGTCAGACTTTCCGGTGAGATCGCCAAACCCATCCCGTCACGGAATCGCTCCCATGAAGTTCGTCCCGATCGCCGGTTTCATCGTGTCCCTGATGATGTCGATCGCTCACGCCGAAACGATTTGGATTGAGGGGGAGAAGCCCGCCAAGTCCACGATGAACCGGCATCCGTGGTGGTACGACCAAGTCAAAAAGGACCAGCTTTCTGGCGGCGATTGGATCAGCAACTTCGCCGAGAAGAAACCGGCGGGCGAGGCGGAGTACTCGGTCACAGCCAAGGACGGCGGCAAGTTCGAGTTCTGGGTCCGCGCGAATCCGACAGCGACGAAGCTCTCGTTCCGGCTCAACGACGCCGATTGGAAGCCGATTGAGTTCGAGAAGAACGCGCGCGATGCGGCGAACATCGCCGGCGACGGGAAGCTCGATCTGCGATTCATCGCCTGGGCCAAGGTCGGCAGCGTCGAGTTGAAGCGCGGAGCTAACACGATTCGTTTCCGCATGCACAGCGACAACAGCAATCACGGCGGTCTGGATTGCTTCGTCCTCTCGACCGAGCCGTTCACGCCACGCGGGATTCTCAAGCCGGGCGAGACTCCGAAAGCGAGCCCGTCGTTCGACAAGGATTGGTTCGCGTTCGATCCGTCGGCGGACAAGTTTGGATCGTCGTCGGCGATTGATCTGCGATTCCTCAACGAGAAGGTCGCGGGCGAGCAAGGCTTCATCGCCGCGAAGGATGGCCACTTCGTTCACAGCCAAACCGACGAGCCAGTGCGATTCTGGGCGGTCAACGGAGCGGCGGCGAAATCTCGCGACGAGTTGAAACGCGAGGCGCGGCAGTTGGCCAAGTACGGCGTCAATCTCGTGCGGCTGCATGGGCCGATGTTCGACAAGCGAGGCGAAGTTGATCCGGCGAAGATTCAACGGGCCTTCGGCTGTCGCAACGAGGGGGAGTTCTCCGAATGGTCGATGCGTGACGGGCACTCGTGGGTGGACCGCAGCGCATTGCGATTCGAGAGCGAAGAACCGGGCAAGCCGGCGTCGTTCGTGCATCCGGCGATGGACCCGAAGTACGACAACAAGCCGTCGATGATTTCCGAGACAACCTGGAACCGCCCGAACCGACATCGGAGCGAGGCTCCGCTGTATCTGGCCGCGTTCGGGGCGTTGCAGGACAGCGATTGCATCGTCCACTTCGCGAAGGACGGAGTCGATTGGTCGGTCAAGCCGGGCTACTTCATGCAGCCCTGGACGCTGACCGCTCCGACGCAGCTTGGCCAGTTCCCTGCCGCCGCGTTGATCTATCGCCGCGGCCTCGTGAAGACCGGCGACGTGATGGCCGACGTGACGCTCGACGTCGAAGATCTGTTGAAACTGGGCGGGACACCGCTGCCACAAGACGCTGCGTTCGATGAACTGAGGCTGAAAGATGTCTCGCAGGGGACGACGCTCAAGCCGGGGCAACGGACCGACCCGCTGGTCCATTATGTCGGCCGTACATGAGTCACGTTTGAGCGAAGTAGGACGGGCACTCCTGCCCGTCAATCGGATACACCCAGTGAAGGCAGGACGGGCAAGAGTGCCCATCCTACGGTGTCGCTGACTTCGCTCTCGCCGTTCATCGATCACACCAAAAGACTCGTCAGTAGTCAGACCGGCGAACTGAAACTCAATTGGGGCAAAGGGGTGCTGACGATCAACGCGCCGGCCGCTCAAGGGGCCACCGGCGATCTCAAGTCCGCCGGTGAGATCAAGCTCGCTGACGTGACGCTGTCGATCCCGCTCGATGTCGCACATGCGATCGTCGTCAGCATCGACGGCCAGCCGCTTGCCAAATCGAAGCGAATGCTGCTGCAAGTGATGACCGAAGAAAAGCCAACCAGTTTTCGTTCGGAGTCGCTCGGCGACCGCCGCCACCGCATCACGTCCATCGGCGAAAATCCGTGGCAGGTCCGCAAGCTTGACGGCGTTGTTCGATTACGGCGACCAGACGCCGGCAAACTCAAAGTCACCGCGCTTGACCAGTTCGGTCAGCTCACGAAGACGGCATTGCCGGGTGATGAGATCCGCCTGCAAGCCGAGACACTGTACTACTCGATCGAATCCCCTTGAGTTCTCAACGCAGCACGAACGTTGGCTGACATTGCCGTCAGCATCGTGAGGGTATCGCCGTTGGGCGTCTCAGTTGAGGTTTGCCGTCATCGTGACACCTTGTTTCCGAGGGGGACCACCGTCACGGCGATCGACTCAGCAACGTCGATTCCTGACAGCTTCACAATTGCATCACAGGTGTCGTCGGAGAGCGTCGATCAACCCATGAAATCGCGAATCGACAATACTAAACTCGGCCAGGTTTGCAACGCCTCGAGCAGCGCTTTCATCAGGCGTTTGATCCGATTCTCCGGAGTCGCTTACAATGCTGCCGATGACGTCGGAATGGTTCGAGTCCAGTTTCGGCCAATAGCTTCAGAGTGCGATCGCTTCGGTTGCTGAGCCGGCTTTGGCTCTGCTTGGATGACTGATGTCTTTCGAAAAGCAAACACCAAATGCGAGCCAGACGGCAGCGACCTCACGGCTGAGCCAGCGGCTCTTGGATGGTGTGGAATGGGTCGGAAACAAGTTGCCCGATCCGGCTTTTCTGTTCGTATTCGCGCTGCTCATGACCTGGGGCGTTTCGGCAGGCTTGGCATCGATTGAATTCTCAGAGATTGATCCGCGGACCAATGAGCCGATTCGCGTTCTGAGCCAACTGACAGCCCCTTCGCTGGTCAGTTTTCTGGCGAACATGGTCAAGACGTTCGTCGAGTTTCCTCCGTTGGGGCTGGTACTGGTGTCGATGTTGGGGGTGGGGGTCGCCGAGCACACCGGCTTCATTCCGGCGGCGTTGAAGAGCCTGTTGCGGCTGACGCCTCGGAAGCTTCTGACGCCGATGCTGCTGCTGGTCGGGATCGTGAGCCATAACGTCGGCGACCCTGGATTCGTGTTGGTGATTCCTCTGGGAGCCGTGATGTATGCGGCGGCCGGACGTCATCCGTTGTTGGGGATCACCACGGCATTTGCCGGAGTGGGTGGCGGCTTCAGCGCCAACTTTCTCCCGTCGGGACTCGATCCGCTGTTGCAGGGCTTCACGCAGACGGCCGCTCAGATCATTGATCCAGAGATCGTTGTCAATCCGTTGTGCAACTGGGGATTCATGAGCGCTTCGTGTCTCGTGATTATCAGTATCGGCTGGTATGTGAGCGACTGCGTCATCGAGCCACGACTGCAGCGCGTGCTTGTTGACGGAGAGTCCACCGAGGCGGCACCAATCATTCGTCTTGAGCCGCGCGAGCTGCGCGGACTGTTGGCCGGACTCTGCGTTCTGGCGGCTTGTCTGATCGGTCTGGCTTGCACCGTCTGGCCCGCCGATTCTCCCTGGAGAACACCCGAAGGAAGTCTCGTGGGACGTGATGTGCCACTGATGAGAGCGATCGTGCCGCTGATTTTCCTGCTGTTTCTGTTGCCGGGTGTCGTCTACGGCTATGTCGCTGGAACAGTTCGGAGCCATCGCGACATCGTCCAGGGAATGACCAAGTCGATGCACACCATCAGCTACTACCTGGTGATGGCGTTCTTCGCCTCGCAGTTCACAGCCGCATTCACACAGTCGAATGTGGGAGTGCTGCTGGCTGTCAAAGGAGCCAACACGCTCGCGGCCCTGAACCTGCCTCCTCAGGTGACGATCCTGGGTATCATCCTGTTGACGGCGGCAGTGGATCTGTTGATCGGTTCGGCGTCGGCCAAGTGGGCCTTGTTGAGCCCGATCTTCGTTCCGATGTTGATGTCGTTGGGACTGTCTCCCGACTTGACTCAAGCCGCGTATCGCATCGGTGATTCGACCTCGAATATCATCACCCCGTTGATGCCGTACTTTCCGTTGGTGGTCGTATACTCCCAACGCTACGTGAAGAACGTCGGCATCGGCACGTTGACGTCGTTGATGTTGCCGTATTCGCTGTCGTTTCTGGCTACCTGGAGTCTGCTGCTGATCGCATTTTGGTCGTTGAGCATCCCGCTCGGTTTGCAAGCCACGTATTCGTACCCCGGCATCCCCCATTGAAACCGGAGTCAGAAATGAATCGACCGACCCAACTCAATCGTCGCGAGATGCTGCTGGGAACGCTTGCCGCTGCGGCCGCAACCAATGTTTTGGCGGCACCGCAGCAACGGTTGCTCATTGACACGCACTTGGAGGTCTGGACGCTGGACCCGAAGTTTCCGTTCAATCACCCGGAGAGCGGGAAGAACCTGAAGGTGGAGATCGCCGCACCGATCGAGAACCAAGTGGAACAGATGCGCGACTTTGGCTTGCGCTACGCCGTGCTGATCAACCCGCGCTATTTCGGCTGGGACAACTCGTACATCGCACACAGCCTGAAGAGCTACCCGAAACTTTTTGTCGCGCATGGCCTGCTCAACCCGGAAGATCCCAAGGTGGCCGACAATCTTCGCTACTGGGTCAAGGAGCACGGATTTCAGGGAATGCGATTCAGTCCGATTTATCATCCCAAATCGACGTGGCTGAATTCCAAAGAGCATTACCCGCTGTGGCGCGAAGCGGAGAAGTTGGAGGCCGTGTTCAACTTCTACATCGCTCCCCATCAGATGCCGATGCTCGCCGACATGGCGGGGCGCTTCCCAGGCGTGAAGATCATCGTCGACCACGCCGGCAAACCCGACTTGAAGTCACCCGATTGCTGGCCCGAGTTTCGAAAGATGTTCGCGCTGAAACGATTTCCCCAAGTCTGGATCAGCAACTCCGAGCCTTACGAGATGTCGGAACTCAAACGCTACCCCTACGAAGACACGTGGCCGTTCTACAAGGCGATCTACGAAGAGTTCGGCGGCAAACAACTGGTCTGGGGCACCGGCTACCCGCGCCCGCGCTGGGAGTTGCCGATGGATAAGGAACTCGAATTCGTCGACAAGTTCTGCGATTTCTACAGCAACGCCGATCGCGAATTGATGCTGGGCAAGAACGCCCTGAGAATCTGGAAATTCCCAGCTTCGTAAATTCGTGCTGAAGCCGTAGGGTGGGTCAAGTCATCGAGACCCACCAGTTGGTTCTTTCAACCGCTGAACCACCGCGAGATGCAAAGATTCCAAAACATCTTGATGTCGAACGGCTGACGGATCGACCTTCGCAATCACACAAGCCATTGTGCGAGTCTTATCAAGTGAGACGTCAAACTGTTCCTCGAACCACGCTTCAACCTGTTTGCTGAATGCCCGCTGTCCCCCATTCCATTGATGAAATGAACCTCGGGAAGCCACTCCGAAACTCCCCGAAATCGTTCGGAATGAGTTTCAAGCTTCAAAAGTAGGTCTGGCAGACCGACACATTCCGTCAGCCCTTCAACGATGATTTCAACATCAGAGTAGAGAAGCGAATCAGAGGGCAACAATCCAAGGGAAGTCCGAACTTTGAGGAAGTTTCCGTCGCTCGGTGAGTTCTCAATCGTGGCTACTGCTGTTTCCGTGCTGTCCGTTATCAGCCCCACGAGTCGGACGGAGTCGGCTCGCAGCGGGTTGATCATCATGAGGGAGTGAGTGGCATATACGACCTATACGCCGTCACGTTCAGCCAATCCCTCAAAATCGCAATTGGAAGGCGAGGTTTCGTCGGCATGAGGGTGTCCTGGTCAATTGCGAAGATTGGGCAGAGCCGGAATGAGACGGCCATTTGAGGCATCGCGACAGATTCTTGTACGAAAGTTGCGTGAGATTGCCACTATTCGGGGTGAGTTTGGTTCGTGGAGCAGGTTTTCAACCTGCTTCGCTGGGCGGGCAGGTTGAAAACCTGCCCCACGAAAAGAGGCAACGATCATGCGACTGACTTTGCGAACGTTGATTGCGTATCTGGACGACGAATTGCAGCCGGATCAGGCCAAGGAAATCGGCCAGAAGCTGACCGAAAGCGACTCTGCGACCGCACTCGTGGAACGCATCAATGAGGTCATGCGTCGTCGTCGGCTGTCGGCTCCGGAGTTGTTCGGCAAGGGGGCGGGACTCGATCCGAACTTGGTCGCCGAGTACCTCGACAGCGAACTGACCCCGGCCGAGGTCGTCGATGTCGAAAAGATTTGTTTGGACTCGGACATGCACTTGGCGGAGGTCGCGGCGTGTCATCAGATCCTGACTCTGGTGCTGGCCGATCCGGTCGAGGTGCGTTCCGAAACTCGGTCGCGGATGTACGGCTTGGGACCGGTCGCCACCAGCGATGCCGTCCGCGCCAATGATTTCGCGGGGGTCTCGCGCGATCACGAGTCGCGGCAAATTCCGATGATCGCGTCGGCTTTGAATCCTTCGCACAACGGCTCGGCCGATCGCGAACTACCGGACTATCTGAAGCCGCAAACGTCGTGGAAGCAAACCGGGTTGATGGCGCTGATTGTGCTCGTTCTCATCGGTTGGTTCGCTTCTCTGCTGAGCGATCGGACGCTGAGAAGCGGATCTCGAACCGACAACGATGCGTCTCGTTCCGAGAAACTTTCCTCCGTAATGGTCAATCCGCCCGATAACGATGCCGGCAAGAAAAACGAAATCGCCCCAGCGCAGACCGGCGATCCGCAAATTGCTCAGGTCGATCCTTCGGTTCCAAGCAGGCCGCAAAACGTTCGAGTCGCTCCGTCCAAGGAGCTTCCGGAGGGCGATTCAGAGCCGGATGTTCCTCCGGCACTGGAGACGAAACCGGGACGCTCGAAGCCGGCCAACACGGTCCCAGCTCCGCCGCAACCGGCCGAGACTGCGAACCCGCCAGAACCAGAGACCGCGCCTATCAAATTGATGCCGTCGCTCAAACTGTCGCGCGGTTCCAAAGAGGGAATCGTGCTCCGCTTTGAACCCGACGCGGGAGACTTCCTGGTGCTGCCGCGCGTCGTGCAGTTGAGGGTCGGCGATCAGCTCGCGTGCCCGGAGCCGTTTCGCGCAGACTTCAAGATCGGCGACGACCTTTGCTCGTTCGCGCTGATCGGCGGCACGTCCGTGAAATACCTCGGACCGGATGAGCAGTCGTCCGTCGGTTTCGACATCCAGCAAGGCGCGTTGCTGTTCGAGGTGCATGGACTGCGTCCCGCCGACGACGATGCCGATGAGGCGAAGCCTCAAATGCCCTCGCTGCCAATCACGTTGATGTTTTACGGCCGGCAAGCACGGTTGGAACTGGCGAGCGACAACGCCGTCTGCGGCATCGAAGTCCATCGCGCCGAACCGAACAAATTCGAGGTCGAACCTGCGGCCCCTGGCTTCACGGCCTCACTGCATGTGGCGCAAGGCACGGTTCGCTTCTCAACTGCGGACGGCAAGACAGCCACGGTCGAGGGACCGGGCTTTCTACCGATCACCAGCGGAGTCACCGCCAACGAAAAAAAGAGCGAGATCGGTCGCACGAGCCAGCTCATCTTTCCCGACTGGCTGGAAGCGGACCCAAAGCGTGCCGCTACGAAAATCAAGCGTCCCTACAACACCGCGTTTGAAAAGGAATTCGACGCCGAGCAACTCTTGCAACTGAGCCTGCCGGCAGTGGTCAACAACCCTCGGCTAGCGATTTCCGAATTGGCTGTGAAGTGTCTCGCACTCACCGACAGCTACAACCCGCTGGTGAAGGCCTTGTCGCAAGGAGATCACCGCGAGGCTCGTTTGGCGGCAATCTCTGGATTGCGACAGTGGCTGCCGCTCGACCCACGCCATCGCGCGCTGCTGAAAGCGGAACTCGCGAAGTACTTCCTGCCCAGCGACGCCGAGGCGGTCTATCGCCTGCTGTGGGGCTTCGATGCCGATGATGCGAAGACCCCGGCGACCTCGCGCTCACTCGTCGGCTGGCTCGACAGCGATCAATTGGCGATTCGTGAACTCGCCTTCTTTCACGTCCAAAAGCTGACCGGCCTGAAGCACGAGTATTCCCCCATCAACCCCCCCGGCCAACGCCGAGCTGCCGTCGATCGCTGGTACAGCCATTTGGAAAAGAAGGGCGGGACGCTGGTGATGGAGTGATGCGTGGCGAAATCCCAAGATCCAAATCCCAATGTCCAAGGAAATCCCAAGCACCAAATCCCAAAGGTCATTCACAAAGGTCATTCACAGAGGCATTCTTGAAATCGTCGTGGCTGGTGGTCCTTGGAATTTGAGTTTTTGGACATTCCTTGGACATTGGGTTTTGGATCTTGGGATTTCACTCTTCAATTGCCTCCTCAACACCAGTCGATAACACTGCCAACCGCTTTTTCAGAACGCCTCGGTCGCGGGGAGCCTGCCCATGCTCGACATCGTCGGTCGCCCGGTTCGCTTGTGTGACGGCATCAGCCGCCGAGGCTTCCTGCGTGTCGGCTCGCTGGGTGCCGGACTGACGCTCCCCAACGTGTTGCAGTCGCGACAAGCTCAGGCAGCGACGGTCGATCGCAACGACACCGCAATCATTCTCCTCTTTCAAGCCGGCGGCGCGTCGCACATCGACATGTACGACATGAAGCCGATGATGCCCGCCGAGGTGCGTGGCCCGTTCAACCCGATCGCCACCAACCAACTCGGCCTCAATGTTTGCGAGTTGATGCCCGGACATGCCCGCATCGCCGACAAGCTGGCGATCATCCGGTCGATCAAACACAACCTCGCGGTTCACGACGATGGGACACACTGGCTGCAAACCGGTTGGCCGCTGCTGAATGCTCGGCAAATGGGGCAGCAGAATCCGTCGCAAGGCTCGGTGATCTCCGCGCTGGCCGGCCCGCGCAAAAGTGGGATGCCGGCCTACGTCGCAATCCCCGAAGACTATCGCCGTCACATGGGCTTTTACGAAGGCCCGTCCTTCTTGAGTTCTCGTCACGCCGCGCTCGATGCCGGTGGCGATCCGAGCCTCGGCAACTATCGGCCTCCCGAATTCAAACTGCCGGCTGATGTCGTGATGTCACGGCTCGACGAACGTCGCGGCCTGATGCGCGAGTTCGATTCCCTCTCGCGGCAACTCGACCGTGAGCCGGCGTTCCGCAATCTCGACGATGTGCAACGGCAAGCGCTCGAACTCGTCAGCGGTTCGACCGTGCGGCAAGCGTTCGATCTCTCGCAAGAATCCACCGAACTGCGCGACAAGTACGGCCGGCACGCTTATGGCCAATCGGCGTTGCTCGCGCGGCGGCTGGTCGAAGCAGGCGTGACGTTTGTCGTCATCAACCTCTATGAAAAGGATGTCGATTGGTGGGACGACCACTACGTCATCGAAAAGAACCTCCGCAAGCGGCTCCCCGTCTACGACCAAGCAATCACCGCGCTGATTGAAGACCTCACCCAGCGGGGCCAGATCGACCGAGTCCTCGTCGCCGCGTTTGGTGAGTTCGGCCGTGCCCCGCGCGTCGACCAACACGCCGGCCGAGGCCACTGGCCCGGAGCCGCGTCCGCCGTGCTCGTCGGCGGCGGCATTCGCGGTGGCCAAGTTATCGGCTCAACCACTTCCAACGGAGCCGAACCCAAAGACCGCCCGCTCGGCCCCGGCGATCTCCTCGCCAGCCTCTACCGCGCCATCGGCCTCGACCACCACGCCACCGTCCGCGACCGCCAAAAACGCCCTGTCCCAATCATCGAATCGGGCGAGCCAATCGCAGAATTGTTCTGAGTCCGAAGATTTTGGCTATTTCAATCTTTTTCCTTCGCCGGTCACTGGGGTGAGCGTCAGCTTGGAAATGACGAAACTACTTTGGCCCGTGGTGATTCCCAAAACGGTCTTGTTAGGGAATTCATATTCCGCAGGAAACGACAAACGTTTTGAATCTCCGTGCCAGTCAATGATCGTCTCGCCATCCGTATCAACCTGGATGGAATCCTGACGAACGCGACAAACCA
Source organism: Planctomyces sp. (assembly GCA_005798445.1). Taxonomy (GTDB): domain Bacteria; phylum Planctomycetota; class Planctomycetia; order Planctomycetales; family Planctomycetaceae; genus SXKJ01. Next base: position 3,782 of record SYJG01000234.1, on the reverse strand, counting down.
CGATCGCTTCACCCTTGTCTGGGAAGACTTGCTTTTTCCATAAAAATGCGTCCTTCCCATCAATTCTACGAAGGCCGCTTTCGATTCCAGAATATCCGTCGAGAAAAATCAGTGGGTGGCTCTTGCCAATAGGGACGCTGATTCCCGAAAACTTGTGCCACGAACTCGCTGCGCGACAATCTCCAGGTCGTATTCTTCGGGCGGCTGATACGGAATCATGAGTTTGCAGATGCCTTCAGAGTTTGAGATCAAACCCTGCTTCTGAATTAGCCATTTCCCTCCGGCCGCATGGCGAACCGGATCAACCATCTTCAGTAGATCAATCGGCTTGGCTTTCTTCTTGGAACTCGCTGGCTTGTCTTCTGCCCGACCGAGTTGAGCGATCACAAGCAACGTCAGGCCAGATAACACAGCCATCAGCAGCAAAAGACGAACGCGAAACATCATGGACTCTCCGACGAGCGAGGGCGGCAATCTCTGTTCGATTCCAGCCAGCCTTAAACTGAGCTAGATGATGGCCACCAATGTATCCAAGCCGAGTTCGACACGCCAAACAAGACTGTCGAGAGAGGATCATGGCGTCGGAGCGACCGGCTTGAACCAAAATAATGTTGAGACCGTCAAGCCACTCGAATCACATGCCACTCTTCAGCCGCGACGAAACGCGACAAATGTCCGACGTTGGTCGTGGCGATGACCACTTCGGTTCCGAGCGTGAGGGCTTGTCCTGCTAGCAAAACGTCGGCGTCCAAGGATTGATCGCTCGCGGTGGGGTGGCCTTGCTGGCGAGCTTCGGCCCAAAGTTCGGCGGCTTTACGGACGGCGGAGGTCGTGAGCGGCAGGTATCCCACGGAACCGGCCAGTGCGTCGAGCTTCGCGATGCCGCGCGACTTTTTGGCTCGCAACAATTCACGCCGTACTTCGTAGTCGGCGATCTCTGGAACGAGCACTCGGACGCCACCCGCGATGAGGTCTTGCAACCAGCGTGTGCAAGCGAGATTGGACGGAGACCGATTCGGATTGGTCGCCATTCCCAGCGGGCCGGCGTCGAGCAAGATCGTGCGGCTCACCACGTCACACCCTTCAATTCGGGCGGAAAGAGCTTGCGATTCGAGAGCCGATCCACGTCGAGCGCTTCAATCAGGAAATCGCCAGTCGCCTTCTGGTCGGCCACTTCCGTGTCATCCGCATCAATCCAGGATTGCAGCAGCGCGACGGCTTCGATCTTTCGATCCGCTGGCAAACACTCGCCGAGTACTTTGACCGCGAATTGTTCCACATCCAGTCCTCGTTTGGCCGCCTCAGCGGAGAGACGGCGTTCAAGGTCAGGCGGCAAGATCACATTCATGGAACAGCTCCGATCACGAATCGAATTCACGCACAGATCATAAGCCTGCAACCGAAAACTCTGCGAGACGAATTCACGAGAACCTGCCAGCCCCAGTCAGTCCTCAATCGCCAGCTTGATCTCGTCCGAGTTCGCTTTGAGTTCCGGTGCGTACATGGCGGAGGCTTTGGCCGGTAGCGCGCTGAACTTGCCGGGGATTTCGGCTCGCAGACGGTACGAGAGGCTGTGTTGGCCGCGGGCCAAGGCTCGGACGAAGAACGTGACGCGCTCGTCGCGGAATTCGACGTAGGCGTGCATCTCGTTGCCGTTGTCGCCACTGCGGACTTCGACCGGCTCGAAGCCGCTGGCCTTCGGGTCTTCAAACAGGAGGTACTCGCAGTCGTTCTTGCTATCGATCTCCAATTCGACCTCAACCAAGTCGCCGCTCTTGAGCCTTTCGAGGTTCGCCAGTTCGGCCCGATCACCATCCACTGGTCCGGCGAGCCACTGACCAGTTTGAGTTCGATGCTCTCGCTCATGCGTGGGACGGCATCCCCCTCGAGCAGATCGCTGCCATCAAAGCACTCAAGACCGCGAACAGCATCGTCGCCACACCCCAGCGAGTCCGGCAGAAACATTCTTCGGCCGAAGAACCGATCACCGCCCGCATCCGTCGGCGAACGGAAGCGCTTCCTGCTTCGACAACCTCGATTGAGTCTGATGAGACCTCAGCGCCGGAGTCACTGCCGTCTCCATCATCGGCTCGAAATCCATCCCTCAAGTCGCCGTTGACGTTTCAGGAACGCAATGCCATGGAACGGCAGCGCAAGAACCAGGACCCAACTCTCGTGTGAGTTCAGGTCGCAGAAGTTCTGAGTGATTGCCCCCCCCCCCGTCACACATGAAAGTAATCACATCCAGAATACCGACATGGCTCAAATTCACACGGAAAATAGGGTTGGAAACGCAAAGTAAGGTCGCCAGCTACCCTCCTGGCGGTAGCAACCTCGCATACGTCGGTGAGCAAATTTGACGCATCTCAATTGTGCTTGGAATCAACCAGAAACGCATTCGCTCCTCATCGACCGAGAGGCAGTCGTCTCGGTCCAAACGACTACCGATCGGCAATGTCGTCGCGACGAAGAATCATGGTTTGATCCATTCGAGGCAGGAGGTGTCGGAAAAGTTCTGCCTTTTTATGAATGCAGAACGTCCGATAGATCGCGCGAGCGTGGCTGTGGATGGTGTGCTGACTCAACCCCAATCGTTCCGCGACCTGTCGCTCCGTTAGACCCTCCAGCAGCAGCTTTAACACTGGCCGTTGTGCGGGGCTAAGCAGGTCGATTGGCAGGGACGGACATTGAAGTCCCGTGTTCCCCGAATTTCGAGGATCCGACGTCTTCTGTTCTTCCCCGGAGTCGCTGGGCAGTTCACTTTCAGGGAGGAGGACCAATCGGAGCTCCCCGAATCGAATCTGCTGTCCTGCGAGAAGCGGACTCGACTGAACTTGGCGGTCGTCGATGAACGTCCCGTTCTTACTGTTGAGATCGCGAATGGTGACGCAGCCTTTTGTGTTGTGAAGCTGGGCATGCTGGCGAGAAACCGACCAATCCGACAGCTGGATTTGTGAGCGCGCGGATCGCCCGACGCTGGTCGCGCCATCAACCACGACGTATTTGGCGATGATGACACCCTCGGAGAGATGGACCAAATACAGCCTGGATTGCATCGCATCACCATGAATTCACTGCGAGAGGCCGTCTCCCTTTTGACCTCGCGACGATCCGTAGACAGGTTGGAACTGCCAAACAAGGCATCCATGTCAGTTCTCAGAATTCCCGTCAGAATAGCCTGTTCAGGTCATGCGAACAACGTTTCGTCTTCTCAAAATCAAAAACAGTCGATCCTCGGCAACCACGTTCAACACGACGGGCGGAGTGAATCATGCTGTTGAAAAATTGGCTGACATCTCTTTTTCAAGTTGGTCGCCGCCTCCGCAAGGGCCATTCTTCGAATCGCCGGAAGCCAGCGCACTTCCCGGTTGATGTCCAGCAACTTGAAACTCGGACATTGCTTTCGTCTGTTGGGACCACTCTGTTTTCTGTGACCTCTGAGGCAAACATCTCGATTAATGCCAACGTCAGTGCATTTAACACCTCTACAACCAAGCAAATGACAGTTTCGTGGACGACCGTGCCTATGGGAGCAACGGAAGGCCAGGATTATTCCGTTGCAAATGGCTCCGGTTCGCACACGTTCGGTTTTGGTGCTTGGTCAAACAATGTGACGTTTACAGTGATTGACGACAACCTGATGGGGCGCTCGCTCATCTCAAACGCAACGGTTCTGAACAAAGCAGAAGTAGAGGAAAAGATCGCTGGGACGTTCTCATTGGGTGTGTTTTGGAAAGGCCCTTTGGGAATGGAGTCCCAGCGATGTGTGCGCAGATTAAGTT
>SYJG01000233.1 GCA_005798445.1 Planctomyces sp. | reverse complement strand
CGGAAACCAGCGAAGCATTGATCCACGTCGGCATGATCGAAGTCATGCTCAAGCGGCTCACCGGTCACCCACTCACCGAAGCCGCTCGCCGACAACTCGCAACCTGACCCCAAATCTCTAACTTCCCGCACGCCCTCTGAGAAAATGGACCAGCAAGAGAAGCCACATCCGATCGTAGCAGCCCTATTTTGGATCTTTCTGGTGACGTTTTTCGGTGGGGGACTAGCCGTGATCGTGAACGGAATCACGCCCTTCTTGAGCAAAGATGCCTTTGCGATTATCGCCGTTGTTCTCTTCTCCGAAATACTTGTCATGTTGGTCATCGGTAAGTCGGTCCAAATCATCTCTCGACTTCGCCAACGATCGGTCTCAGCTTCGGGCGATTTGAATTCTCCACCGAGCTAATGAGTTGCTTGCGCTGAGCTATCTGATTTCCGCGACTTCGTTCGCCATCTCGATCAACTGGTCGAGAAGTTTGTCCGACGCATTGATCTCCAACCGGTTCGTGCCGAGCCAGGTTTCGTAGCCGCCGAGTTGGTGTTGTCGCGGTGTCGGCAGGTAGCCGAAGTATCCGTGAGCCAGTTCGACCATGAACGAGTTCGGCAACGGCGAGCGGCGTTTGAAGTCGAGGCCAATCTCGACGAAGACCTCGCAGGGCATCGTGCCGATGCAGACGTCGCCGATCCGCAGAACGTGCAGCGGGATCGTTGTTGTTTCGGGATACTTCGCCAAACGCGAGATGCGTTCGGCGTAGATAAACGACAAATCCTGTTTGCTCTTCGGGCTGGCGGCGAGCGTCTCTTCCATCCACTTCGTTTGTTCGGCCGTCGGCTTTCGCCAAGTGATGCTCGGTTCTCGGTAGCGTGCTGCCAGCGAGAGGTTGTCGCGGTACTCCAGCTTGGCCATCGCGGCATGAACTTTCACCGCGACGTCTTCGGCGACGAATCGAATTTGCTCGTACTGTTTCTTGCCGGGTCGCGGAGTGCGGAAGTTGATGTTGTTGATGTCGCCGCTCGTGCCGTTGGCCATCATTGCCACAAACGGCGGGTCAGTCGGCTTGCCCTCTTCGATCAGTCGCTTGAGGTGCTCGCTGAAGACGCCGTAGTAATCGGCTGAGATATCCGCTGCCCCCACGCCACCGACGTAGTGCAGCGAGTACGCTGCGAAGAGGGAGATCATCGGACCACTTGGTTCGCGCACGGCAATGAACGAGACAGTCGGATCGGTTGGCCCGGCCGGTTCGGTCAGGTTCGGGCTGCCGGCGGGAGGGTTCATTTTCACGAGATCGCTGCCGCCGAACGGATTGACCGGCACGGTCCCCGGCCGCATGTGCCAGCGGCGGTTGAAGACATGCTCAGGAACGTCAGCCGTTCCAAACGCGATCTGCGCCGGACGCCGGTTGTTGAAAGCTCGCGCCACGCCGTCGGCAATGCGACGAGCTACAAACCGCTGATAGTCATCCAATTCCTGTTCGGGCTTGAGCCGATCCTTTCCCAGTGCGCTGGTGGCCGAGTGCGTGTGGGTTGCGCTGATCATCACGCACTCGGGCGGAATCGCGATCATCTCCTGAATCAATCGCCGAGCTTCCGTGCTGACCACTCGCTGGATGCCGAGCAAATCGCACACGACCAACGCCAATTTGGTCTTCCCGTCATCGAGGACTAAGCACCGAGCGTGCAACTCGTCGTGGATGTGCTTGGACGGATATGGCACGAAGCCGCCGATGATCTCGCCGCCGATTTCCGGCGTGATGTTGCTCGTCGCGGCACCGGCTTGAAGTCCATCCGCTTTCACGGCTGCGGCGGAAAGAACCATCAGTGTGATGATCAGCAGGCAATGAAGAAGTCGCATCGCGGTTGCTCCTGTTCGGTCGTGGAATGGATTGCTCTTCCGCCGACTGGAATTCTTGCTGAGTTCCTGGCGAATCCAACGATGAAGGAGTGAACTCACGGCGACACACTTTTGCAATCGAGATGGTCTGCGAGAGGTGGGATTTCTTGTCGCGCAACCTTTGGCTATCTTCGCCACCTGACCCTGACGGCGAACTTGACGAAGATGGCTGAGTCGCGATCACAGTCCAGCAGGAGGCTGAGTTGGTGATGGCTCGAAGTGGACCAAGACGATGCTTGCTGCGAGTCGGTGTGGCCCTGTTCGCTGGGGCGCTGGCAGGGTGCAGTTCCGGGATCGTCGCTCCGAAAATCAAACTGCCGGAGCAAACGGCTTTGAAGGCCGACGACGAATCCGCTGGCTCTTCGCCGATCTCGCCTGAGCGAATGACCAATCGTCTGGGGATGGGATTGCGGCTCATTCCAGCGGGCGAGTTCAAGATGGGAACGAAGGATGCCAGCCCCTTCGGCGAGTTCGCGACCTGCGAACAACCACAGCACGCAGTCCGGGTGACTCGACCGTTTTGGATGAGCGAATGCGAAATCACCGTCGGTCAGTTTCGTCGCTTTGTCGCAGCGACCGGTTATCGCACCGAAGCGGAACAATCGGGCCGAGGAGTGAATGGGTTGGACTTGCTCACGGGTGAGGTGGCACATCGGCCGGAACGAATTTGGTCATCTCCTGGATTCACCCAATCAGAACAACATCCGGTCGTTGCCGTGAGTCGAAGCGATGCGCAGGAGTTCTGTGTGTGGCTCAGTCAGTTGGAGGACCGGTCCTATCGACTACCGACGGAAGCGGAGTGGGAATACGCCTGCCGAGCCGGAACGACGACGGCGTTTGCGTCCGGCGACATCTTCGAGCCAGGGCTGGGAAACGTCGGCGATCTTTCGTTGCGTGCCGTGTTCTCGGCCGCGACCGACACTGCGAATTGGAGCGACCAGTTTCCGTTCACGGCTCCCGTCGGCACATTTCGGCCGAATCGGTTTGGGCTGTTCGACATGCACGGCAATGTCGGTGAGTGGTGCCACGACTGGTTCGACGCGACGTACTACGCCGCATCGCCGGAAGCCGACCCGCAGGGGCCGGAGACCTCGACACGCTGGCGCGTCGTGCGAGGTGGGAGCTGGTACAACTCGCCGACTCACTGTCGCAGCGCCGGACGGCACGATGGGCTGCCGACCGCGCCGAGCACCACGAACGGCTTTCGCGTTGTGCTGGAGCACAAAGTAGACGAAGTCACTCCGTGACTCGTCTACTTTTGATTCCGCTTTCGTCGCTGAGCTTGTTGCCATTGCTCGTCGAAGTAGGTCTGGTTCGACTTGGTCAGTTTGAGGAAGTCGTCCCACTCTCGCGTGGTCATTTGGAAGTAGCAGATGGCCATCTCGTCGGTCGAGAAGTCGCCCCAAGAAACCGTCTGTGGTGGGCTGTTCGGGTTCAGCGGATTCTGTTCGGAGTTGTCGAACCAGCAGTCGAGTTCGATGCGTGTCCCGGCCGGCAGCGTGATCGGTTTGGCGTAGACGTAATGAGCTTGCCAATAGAAATCCCAGTCCTTGATCCAGATCAACGGGATCGGGTCGTCGTCCGGTGGGTACGCGGTCGCTCGAATCTCTTTTCCGAGGACATGCATGTGCGGCGTGACATCGAGCAGCATCGTCTCGACGGGGACCGTCAGCGACGCGCGGTGCCGATGTCGTGTGGCTCCGGCGGGAATCTTCAGATCGACGTTGGCGACCATCCCTTCAGTCACGACCCACGTTGCTGACGGCGGCGCGAAATACAAACCGAGTCGCGACCGATCGCGAACCACTTTGCCGCACGGGTGGTAGTGGATCTGCAAGATGATGTCCGAGTTCTTTTCGATTGGCCGTCCCATTCCCGGCGGAAGTTCGCGCGGCAATCCTCCCGGTCCCCAACCGACAAGCCCACCGGATGTCGCGAAACCCGGCGTGCCGATGCTGCTGTATCCGGGAGCCGGGTCGGCTTCATCCAGTTGTCGGCCTTGCCCGGTGGTGTCGTAGAAGGCCAGCGCATGATGCACGACCTGCGGCGCACCAGGACGAAACTCGACCGCGCGGACGAGTCGGTTTTGTGTCAGGCCAGTCGGGATGACGAAGTGCTGGTAGACGTCCGGCCCATCGGCGGAGACTTCAAACGATTCGGGCATGACGAGCACTAAATCGGGCTCGCCGAGATGCCAGCCCGACACGAATTCCGGTCGCGGCGGCAGTTCGCGTCGATCGCCACGCGGTGCTCCATCGGCAACCCAAGCATCGATTGTCGCGATCTCCGGCTCAGACAGTCGTCGTTCATTTTGAAAATGACCGAAGCCAGACTCCGGTTTCCACGGTGGCATCAATCGGCGTTGCGTGACCAGCCGAATCTGTTTCGCGTGCGAGCGAGCATCTTCGTAGGTCAGCAGCGAAAACGGAGCGACCTCGCCAGGGCGATGGCAGCTCGCGCATTGCTCAAACAAGATCGGTGCGACATCGCGGCAATAAGTCACCTGCTGCGAGTCGGCAACATTAGGCGACTCAATCACGCAACCGACAGGCAGCGTTCGAGAGACTTGCACTTCTCGCCCAACGACGATGTCGTTGAGTGCTCGCCGCAGATCATCGCGAGTTTTCGCTCGGCGTTTTCCGAGATCGACATTCCGGTTATCGAGCCGCCCGGAATAGAGGACTTCGTCGTTGACTCCGACGACGACCGCTTGTGGCGTGTGCGTGGCACCGAGCCGTTCGCAAAGTTTGTGCTGCCGATCCCAGACCACCGGGAACCGAATTGCATACTCCTGATGATGAGCGTCCACTTCGTCCGCCGTCGCATTGGCTCCGGGGACGACGCCGACGAACTCAATGCCCTTGGAGGTGAACTGCTCACACAACCGATTCAGCATCGGCAGCGAGCCGTTGCTGATCGGGCAATTCACCGAAAGAAACAGGTAGACGGTCGCTCGCGGTTGTCGATCCGTCGGCTCCGTGATCGACGGACTCGCGGCATTCAACGCTCCGTCGGGTGTCGTGGCCACCGTCGAGAACCATCCGCGCTGCTGGCCCCACGCACACAGCCCCACAGCGAGAGCGATTGCCACAAGCATTCGGCGATCCATCGCCAGTCCTCCCAAGGTTCCATCCACTTGCTGGTCACGGGGAGAGTAGGAAAAGAAAGCCGATGGCGAATAGCCGAGTCCTGGCCGAGTGCTCGTCACTGAGCCAGCATCATTCCACTCAACGCGAGATCCGGAGTCTCTCCGAGCAGCAACTGTCGCAAGAGCACGGCCGTGATCGGCGAGAGCATCAACCCAGCGCGGAAATGACCTGCGGCGACGAAGAGGTTGTCGGAGTTGGGAACTCGGCCAAGGTACGGCAGGCCGGTCGGAGAACCGGGACGCAGCCCGGACCAGCAGCGCTCGAAACGAGCGGTTTTGAGCGACGGGATCAGATCGTTTCCGAAGCGGATCAATTCGGCGACCGCACCGGCGGTGTTGCGTTTCTCGAAGCCGACGTGCTCTTCAGTGGAGCCGATGAGCAGCCGGCCGTCCGCTCGCGGGACGAAGTAGCGTGAACCGACTTCGAGGATGCGATGAGTCGGCAACGGCAACACTTCGAGCAAAACGATTTGACCTCGCACCGGTTCGACACGAATCGAGCACCCGGCTTGGGCAAGGACCGATTGGCTCCAGGCTCCACTGCACACAACGAACTGTCCGGCCGCGATCGTTTCGGTGGGAGTACGAACCGATGTCACGCGCTGACCGCCACGATCAAAACCGATGACGGGCAAGCCAGGGGAAAGTTCGACACCGCGAGCGGCACACGCGGCAAGCAAGGCTTTCAGCAAGCGCGGATTCCGGACTTGGCAGTAATCCGGCAGATAAACTGCGTCGCCGAGTTCGGGATTCAGATGCGGTTCCAGTTCTCGCAACTCGTGTGAGCCGATCAACTCGGCACGCACGCCTTCCGATTGAAACTTGGCCGCGACAGCAGCGATGTCGGATGCGGAACGTTCGGGTGAAAGCTCAATGCCGCCGCAACGAGAGAAGTCGGTTTCGATGCCAGACTCCTCGCGGAGGCGCGCGGCCCAATCGGGCCAGAGAATGAAACTCTCAGCACGCAGCCGGGTCTCTGGTGACTTCGCGACGAGGGGATTTCCGGGCGTGATCATCCCCGCTCCGGCCCACGACGATTCTTGTCCGAAGGGACCTTGATCGAGGACTCGCACAGAGGCCCCTCGATTCGCCAATTCGTAGGCGATCGATAGTCCAATGACGCCGCCGCCAATGAGCACGATGTCGGGCATGGAAGAGGGGTTAGGGACCAGGTGCGAGGGGCGAGGCCGATCACTCGCCCCTCGCACCTTACCGCTCGCCACTACTTCTTACCTTTCTTCTTCACCGCAGGGCCGGCCGACTGGCCGATCGATGCGAGATACGCTGTCGCCAGCGACTGCGGAGTCGCGGGCTTGTAAACGCTGCCGACTGCGTCTCGCAGATTGCTACCCGATTGCAGTGCGGCGACGAACTTCATGAAGTTGGGCTGTCCCGCCTCTTTGATCATGAAGCCGACCAGCGTGTAGCCGATCGGAGCCATGTCGGTTGGTGCGAACTTTCCTTCGCCGAAGAGATCGCCCGGCGTTTCGAGACTGCGCAACGCGTCGGCCGCCGCACCGCGCATGCTTCGCAAGTATTCGTTGTCGCCACCGACGGCTTTGGTAGCCATCGCCAACCCGGTGCCACGGATCAGCCATTCCGGAAGCTTTTTGCCGTCACGCTTCAAGTACGCTCCGGTCATCTGGTCGATCAGATTGAGTCGTGTGTCTGGAAGAGTCGAGTTCGCGGTGTCTCCCAAATCCTGGATGACGATGTACGCCTCCTCCTGACCGACGGTGATTTCGGAATGTCCGACGACCGCCGGATCGGCTTCGCGATTTGCGATGGTCTGGCTGAACTCGCTGTAGCCGAAGCGGTCCTTGAAGACGAACACTGCCAGTTTGCCTCTCCAGATTGGGGAATCAGGCAGCTTGAAACCACCGCGCAAGGCTTTCGCGTGTTCGTCAGCCCAGCCAGAGATTTGCTTGAGCCGTCCTTCTTCGACGTTGCCGTAGAAGTAGAAGTCCGAAGTCTCCAATTCGCGCGCCTCTTCTTTGCCGAGCACTTTTTTCCATTGCTCGTGAGTTTGCTCTTTCCGCATTGCGATGAATTCGTCCGGCGTCATGCGGCCGAGTTTCGCGAGCTTCAATTCGTCCTCAGTGGGGACGAGCCGTTGCAGCGGAACCTTCGGGTCGTCGCCGTCGTACTTGCAGCCTTCCTCGATCCAGATTTTGAGGTTGTCGTACCACTTGCGATAGATCAGCGCCTGGCCGGGGGGCATCTTGGGGGGACCGCCGTTGATCAACTCCCACAAGCGGCTCCCTTCCAAGTCGCCGGCGACGAGTACCGCGCCGCTGTCACCGCCACGCATGAGGTCTTCAAACGTGACCGTGCGGAACCCGCCCCGCGGATTGTTGCCGCTGTGACAGCGCTGGCAGATCGTGACGAAGTCGGGCGCGAGATCTTTGATGAACTTCACTTTCTCATTGCCCGTGGCCTTCGAAATTTTGATCGGCGTGTTCGGTCGCGCTTTGGTGGCGGGCTTGCCGAAGTCGGCCAGCTTGACCGTTTCGTCCTCGCCGTCGAACTTCGCCCCTTGCTTGATCCAATTGGCCAGCAGGGTGGTTTCTTCGATGTTCAGTGCCGCCGCATCTTTCGGCATCCGTTGAGCGGGATTCGCCGCTGTCACGCGAGCCATGATGAGGCTGCCCTGAGGATTACCAATCTGCAACAACTGGCCACTCTTGCCACCCTTTTTCATCTCGGCGAATGAGTCCAGCCGGAGTCGTCCGGCGGCATCGTCGTCATGGCAGTTTGCACACTTGGAGTTGAGCAGCGGCGCGATCTGTTTGATGAAGCTGACATCGGCTGCGTCCTTCTTGCCCTTGGTGGTGCCCGCCAGTTTTTGCAACGTCTGTCTCTTTTTATCGACCAGCAGTTGGATGGGAGCAATCGTCTTGTCATTCGATTTGACATCCGCGTCTTTGACGATTTTTTCGATCTTGGCGGTCGCCTCGTCGAGCGCTTTGCCGGCCTCGTCGTACTTCTTGTCCTTGATCAACTTATCGACGTCCCCCAGGCTGTCGCGAACTTGATTCAGCTCTTTGCGATGCTCCGCCGTGATCACGGCTTGCACCGTGGTCGCTGTGAGAATCAGGCCGGAAACCAACAGACTTCCCAGGATGGCCAAAAGACGATTCATCGTTCTGTTCCTTGCCAAATGCCAAAATCATGGCCGGTAGGCCGTGGGTCCGAGTATAAGTGGACCTTGAGGAGCATGAAACGGTTCGTCTGCCGTTCTTTACCGAGGCTCAGCTTGCGGGAATCCGACACCAATGTCCGAACTATTGGCTAAACGTGATGAGTTGCTGGCTCGGCTGATTGATTACGGTCGAGTCGCTGTCGCGTTTTCCGGCGGTGTGGACAGTGCGGTCGTGGCTCGCGCGGCGCACGAGGCTTGCGGGGGCAGAGCGGTCGCGGTCACGGCAGTCAGCCTCAGTTTGGCGTCCGGCGAGTTGGAGCAAGCTCAGGAAGTGGCCGCGTTGATCGGGATTCGCCACGTTGTGCTCAAGACCGAGGAATTCGCCAACGAAAGCTACCTCGCGAACCCGGCGAACCGCTGCTACTTCTGCAAGACCGAGCTGTACTCGCGGCTCGAATCCCGATTGAGCGAACTGGAAGCGGACGTGATTTGCAACGGCGCGAATCTGGATGACGTCGGCGACTACCGCCCCGGCATGACGGCCGCGAAAGAGCACTCCGTCCGCAGCCCGCTCATCGAGGCTGGCCTCACGAAGTCCGACGTGCGCGACCTCGCCAAGCTGTGGTCATTGCCCTGCTGGGACAAGCCCGCAATGCCGTGCCTTTCGAGCCGCATCGCCTACGGAGTCGCCGTCACCCCCGAACGAGTCCGCCGCATCGACGCGGCCGAGTCGTTCCTGCGTCGCGAATTCAACCTCCGTGAATTCCGAGTCCGCTGCGAAGCCAACGACCTCGCACGCATCGAGGTCGCGCTCGGTGAAGTCACACCGCTGTTGAACGCGACGACCTTTGAACGCATCTCCCGCGAGTTCCGTTCGCTCGGCTTCCGCTGCGTGACGCTCGACCTGGAAGGCTTCCGTTCGGGCAACCTCAACGCACTGGTGCCGCTGGATGTTCGGTTGACGGCTCCGATGTCAACCTCGCGCGGGGAGTCATGAGAGATTCGGCGAGCGGCAGGGCGTCAGCCCTCCGAGTCAAAGCAGATGGAATCACTCGGCTTGCTATTGCACCAAGCCTTTGGTCAGTTCCATGAAGGCGGTTTCGAGATTGACTTCTTCTTCGCGGAACAGCGTGAGCTTGAAGCCGCTCTCCAATAACAACGTCGGGAGTTCGCTGTAGTCGAGCACGTCGGAATTGAGTGTGGCGAAGATCGTCCCGTTTTTCGTGTCGAGCGACTGAACACCAGGATGTTGTTCGAGCAGCGCGGCGGCAGCGTCGATTCGGTCTTTCACTCGGATCAGCAGCAAGATGCTGCGGCGGGCCTTGCGCATGACCTCATCAACGTATCCGTCCACAATGAGGACTCCTTTTTCGATCATGCCGACGCGGGTGCAAACGTCGGCCAGTTCGGGCAGGATGTGGCTGCTGACGATGACGGTCTTCTTCATCTCGCCGAGTTTTTTGAGCAGGTTGCGGATTTCGATGCGGGCGCGCGGGTCGAGTCCGCTGGCGGGCTCATCGAGCAGCAGCACTTGCGGTTCGTGCAGCAGCACACGGGCGAGGCCGATGCGTTGGGTTTGGCCGCGCGACAGTTGATTGACCATCGCGTCACGTTTGAACGCCATGTCCACCAATTCCAGTTTTTCTTCGCAGACGGCTCGCCGAGCGGGGCCGTTGATGCGGTACGCGGCAGCGAAGAATTCGAGGTACTCGATGACCGTCATGTCGTCGTACACGCCGAAGAAGTCTGGCATGAAGCCGACGAGCCGGCGAATTTCTTGCGGGTTGGTGTAGATCGACTTGCCGCAGACGTAGGCCTCGCCGTAGTCGGGGCTGAGCAGCGTCGCCAGCATGCGCATCGTGGTTGTCTTCCCCGAACCATTGGGGCCGATGAAGCCGAAGACATCCCCTTCGGACAGCTTGAGGTTGATGTTGTTGACAGCGATCAAGTCGCCGTAGCGTTTCGTGAGTTGGTTGGTTTCGATCACGGCGTCTTGGTTTCGTTGGGGGCGGAGATCTTGTCATTCGGCTTTTGTTCCGCCTCCTGAGGAGTCGGCGCTTGGGGTTCCAGCTTTGGCAGAAATCGAAATCCGGACGCATCGCCGATTCGTCGTACCGGCAACACGAACCGGACGAAACCGTGGTGTCTCGTCGGGCGGCGAGCTTCGCCGTTAAACTGCCACTCGGTGGTCGGCTCAGCGACGCGAGCGATCACGACCGCTCGATCCAGTGCCAGCAGCGGCGTCACGTCGAAGGCACTCAAACTGTGATGATCCAGTCCCGTGTACGCTTTGCCGCCAGCCGATTCATGCAAAGTCATCATTTGCAGAATATCCGCCGGATCGAGAACGAGCGGGTTGTAGCGTTCTTTCTTGAGCAGCGCGTCCTCCTTAACGGAGCCTTTTTTGCCCTCCACTTTCGTCACGGTGGCGCGTTGCAGGAAACCGCGCAGTTCTCGACCGTAGTTCCGTTCGTCTTTGGGAGTCCACGGCTGATCGGCACGCCAAATTGTGGCCGCCTCACCAAACCGCGGATGTGGGCGATAGATCCACTTGTCAATCACGACGATCCAATCGAGCAGATCAAACGGGAGGTGATGCACGACGCGGCCATCCAATTCACCTGCAACGGTGCTGGTGAGCTGCGACTCAACCAGCGGCCTCTCTGTGGTCCAGGTTGCCTCCGAGGTCAACGACTTCGACGACCACTGCGCAACCGGAACGCCATCGAGCGACGAGCGATCCGCCGCCGATCGTGCGACCGCGTGTCCGATGTCAAATCCGCTGTCGCGGTACATCCCGCCCGAGGCGTTTTCCGGGAAGCCCAGCCAACTGAGAACCCTCTGCGGGTGATTCGCGGGCACCCGAGTTGGTCTGGCCTCGACATGCCACTGCGTGTTCTCCGTCGCATAGGCTGTCGCCCAGGATCGAGCGACCACCTCTTGCCCGACAGAGTCGATATCCACGACGTCCAACTGCGTCAGCTTTTCCACATTACCATTTGTCGCGCGGGCCAACCAGACCGTCCCAAGGCTGGTCACGGCCACCAACAACGGCAGAGAGACCCAAGTCCAATGCGGACGTTTCAGCAGTTTGTGAACCAGCAAGTAATCGAGCGGGCCGATCACGGCTGCGTACACCAACAGCAAACCCAAAGCCCCCCACAAGGTGGGACGAGCGATTTCCGGAATGTGAATTGCCGCCGCTCGCCACTGCGATGCTAAATCGGTGATGCCGCTTTGCGACAACGATGATCGGACGGGTGACTTCGCGGATTCTGTGTCTGTCCTTGAGAGCAACAAACGCTTCAGAAAACTATGGCGGCCATCCCAACGCGACATTGGTGCGACAGCCGGATCAATCCCGAACGCAGTGATCAGTCCAAATCCAAAACTGGCTCGCGTCAGAAGCGGACCTTCCAGGCAAGAGGCTAAAATTTGGCCTTCGCTCAGCGACAGCGTCGTAACTGGCACGGGAACGCGATTCGCGCCGAGAACTTTTCGACCATGTACCGTGAAGCTTTCGATGCCGCTGAGATCCGTCGTTCGAATCCGCGCACGCGGCTCGACAACGCTGGAGAGCAATCCCGCCCACGGCGTTCGTTGAAATTCATCGACGTCCGTCGCAATCGTGACGACCAAATGACCGCCGCGACGCAGCCACCTTTCCAATTCCACCCGCGCCGCTTCATTCAACGTCGTGCGGCTGGGCACCCAAATTCCATCGACGCCATCCAAGGCCGAAGGAATCTCGACGATGTTTGGAAATGTCTCCGATCGAATCGCATGCAATGAACCAACCGGATTCAATAATTCGATCGCTGTACCAATCTCCAACCAAACGGGCTCAGACTGCCGCAACGGAAAACAAATGTTCGGGGCGCCGTCAGTGGAGTCATCCGCGGTGCCTTTCGGAACTCGCGATGCCAATACTTTTTGCGACTGAAGCGGGCTTGGACCGTCGCTTCGGACGCGCACCTCAAGTCCGCCGTCCAATCGACCGCTGCGAACAACTCCGGTCCAACGAGTTCCGCCGTCAGCGACCTGTTGCGTCAGTGGATACGAGACACCCACGCCATCCGGATCGATGACGATTGCCTCACAGGCCTGCGCATTCGCCGAAACGTTTTCGACGACGATCGGAGTCCACTGACCAACTTTGAAGCTCTGATCGAATCCGATGCGCACCGACAAAGGATCACCGGCCATCACCAAATCCGACCAAGCGACCAGCATCAACGTGGCCACGCACAAGAGCAACAGCACTCGGCCAACTCGTCGCAGACCCCAAAAGTTTGTCAATTCGCCGCCGCTCACGTAGTCCACCGCACCGCTGGTTTGAAGCTGTTGTCTGCTCGCGATACCGATCCGATTCCGCAAAATCTCGCGAGGGCGGCGGATCATACGCAACCGCTCCACGAATCGTGAGCGCGGAGTCTCGGATTCACCAGAGTAAGCCAATTTGTGAAGTCGGGCGGTTTGTCACCCGACGCGCCAGCGAGGGGGATCACTCCAAAACGCGAGGAATTGGGTGTCGAAGGTGCGTTCGCCCTCGCTGACGTATCGGGGGACAAGTTGCACAGCTTCAAAAACTAGTGCTGTGTCATACCTTGAATTTCTGGTTCAGCAAATCCACCGAAACGCGCTAGCCCACATGATTCGTGGGGGGCAACGATACTTCGCGCGGGGAGTCATGAGAAATTCGGCGAGCGGCAGGGCGTCAGCCCTCCGAGGCGAAGCAGATGGAATCACTCGGAGGGCTGACGCCCTACCGCTCGCCAAAAACATCTCATTCAAGGCCGCGTGGGGTATCGCTCGACGTGCAAGCGAACTCAGTGCTCGAGCGCCGCCTTCAGCGTCTCTGCCAGTCGGTTTCCGGCCAGGGCCATGCGGCGACGAGCCAGCGTACGGCTTGTGGCCCCTTCGATCGTTGAGACAGCGGGAACTTGATCCTCGCCCCCTTTTTTGCCTTCAATCTCCGAATACAGAACGAGAGGAATCTTGCCGTCGAGATACGCATGAGTCTTGGCGGCCGCGTAGCTCTCGGCCGCCCAGTCACGCGGTCGTTTGTGAGTCGCGAGTTCCGCCAGCTTGTCCGGAGCAAGCGTCGGATCGCGCGACAGCAGGTCGGCGAGGTCGCACACCGAACTGAATCGCGAGTCGTATCCCAAGATGCCATCCCAATAGGCATGTAGACGCTGCGGCTTGGCTTTCGCGTCTGCCCGGATCGCCAGCAGATTGCCTCCTTGATCGCCGTGATCTCCGTCAGGAAACAACTTTTCATCGACCAGCGCGACCGCGTGCATTGGTTGATGCAAGTCGCCAATCAGGTGGAAAAGCCAGCAAATTCGGACGGCTCTGTTGGATTCGTGCGAGATGCCGGAGACGGCTCCCAGATCGAACTTCAGAAGTTTTTGAACAACCTTTTGGCTGGTCTCGATCTCCCTGAGGATGTTCGTTTCGTTCGGCAACGCTTCGGCTGGCAACGCGCTCTCGGCCTGCCCGACTCGATACGGAAAATTGACGTAGTGCCACGGACCGCGATGAAACTTGTGCCGCTCGTGCGTCGCGACTTTGTCCGCGTCAAGCGTTTTTGGCGGACGAATGTAGTCCGACCAGGTGGCGGCTCGCAGGAAGGCCCACTCCTCGCGAGCCACATCCGGCGGACACTTGTCGGTCAGATACGACTCGTAATGCGGATGATGCTTCAGCACCTCGCTGACTTGAGTTCGCTGTTCGGGAGTCATCCGCAGCCACGCAATCCGGGCAACCAGCATGTGTCCAGCGTCGTTCCAGGCTCGCACGGGTTCGCTCATGACGATCAGCAAAGCGGCCGTAGCCGACAGAAATACGCTGCGTCCCTGCAAAAAACCAAACATCGAAAAGTCCTTGAAAATCGTCCGGCCGACTGCTGATCGCCTATCGCGGATGGCCTTGATACCGTTTTTAGACCGAAGAGAAAACGGTAACACGGCCATCGGCTTTCGGCGGACGGCCATCGGCCGAAGAAAACATCCTCGGCGGACTCTATACTCCGCCGCTTCACTCAGGAACTAAAATGACTCAGCAATACCCATTCTTTGAAGCTCACGGCGAGCCACGCGAACTCGGCCGCCAACATGGCGAGCAGGCGGCGGAACAGATTCGCGGCTACTTGGATTTCCTCGCCCAGTCGCTGCGACTTACACGCGAGCAACTTCGGCAACGAGCGTTGCGGTTCCAATCGCTGTTCGAGAAATCCTGTCCCTCACTACTGGAGGAAGCGAGCGGACTGGCGGAAGGAGCGAAGCTGACTTTGGCCGACGCACTGGTCGCTCAGATGCGTGGCGAACTGGCTCAGGTCACCGACGGAGCTTGTACAACATTTGCGATCGGCGCACACGGGACGGCGACTCAAACAACCTTTGTCGGCCAGACGAGCGACAATCCTCCAGAACTCGAACACTTCGGCTACATGCTGAAACTCCGGCCCACCAATAAGCCGGCCATGCTGATGTGGACCTTTGGCGGAATGCTCGGCTACCACGGAATCAACGAGCATGGTGTCTCTCACTTCGCGAACGCACTCGGCGGCGGGCCGAGCTGGAAGTTTGCGCTCTCGCACTATCCGCTCAAGCGATTGATCCTCGAACAACATTCGTTGCGGGGCGTGTTGCAATTGATGCGCGAGTTTTCGGTTTGCTCGAATGGCAACTACATGCTGGCGGATGGCAGCGGAGCGATCCTCGATGTGGAACTCACCAGCGATGGGCCGTTCGTCCCGGAGTTGCAAGAGCGGTTTCTGGTTCACTCGAACCACTTCCTCTGTTCTGAGCACGCTTGCGAGGCGAACTTTCAACACAGCTTGAAGGACACATTTCCGAGGCTCGACCGGATGCGGGCGTTGATCGACAACCGTTTTGGCTCGATTGAACTGTCGGACGTGCAGCGGTTCCTCGCCGATCACGACGGGCATCCGGTCAGCATCTGCCGCCATTCGCACGCAGGTCCGGAGGGACCAATGCTCGGACCATCCGGCAAGACGGTCTCTGCGATCATCGCCGAACCGGAACAGCGTCGATTGCATGTCACCCTTGGCAATCCGTGTGAGAATCCGTTCGTGACGTACTCGCTGTGAACGCGAGAAGAAGGTAGTTCGATGTCTGGCCGTCCTCCCGAAACACTAGCCCGAAGCGCCAGCGAGGGGTCGAAGGGTCGTGTGTCCGACGATCCCTCGCTGGCGCGTCGGGCTAGTATTGGGCGGCCTCGCGCGAATCTTTGGGCATTCATCGCGATCGCTGTGATGCTCGCCGGACAAACGGTCGTGATGACGCTAACGGCCGTTCGGCTGACGATCACGCATGATGAATACTGGCACATCCCGGTTGGCCTGCTGAATTGGAAAACCGGCCGCTTCGACGTCGAGCCGCTCAACCCACCGCTGTTGCGAATGTGGGCGACATGGCCGCTACTCTTCACGTCGGCCGAATCACCGCGCACGGAACCGACGAGCGACCTGACTCGCATCGGTGACGAATTCCTGGCAGCGAATCACTCGAACATCGACCGATTCGTCGTGATCGCTCGGCTGCCGATCGTGTTGCTGACGGTCGCGGCGGGAGCGTTGCTCGCTCGCTGGGCGTGGGAATGGCATGGACCGTGGGCCGCGTGTCTTGTGGCGTGGCTGTGGTCGCGCGAGCCAACGGTACTTGCGCACGGATCACTCGTGACCACGGATGCTGGTGGTGCTGCATTTTGGATCGCGACACTCTTTGCGACTTGGCGATTCGCTCAGCGACCGACCACTTGGAATTCTGTCCTTGCGGGAGTGCTCTTGGGGCTGGCTCAAGCAGCGAAGTTCACGAACGTGTTGCTCATGCCGCTGGTCGTCGGCTTGTGGTTTGTTGAACGCTGGCGCAACGCGGCGGTTGAATCGCAGACGTGGCAGAGGTTGTTGCGACGTTGGGGAACGCTGCTGCTCGCCGCGTGGCTGTGTCTCAACGCGGCGTACTTGTTTCGCGGAACGGGCACAGCCATTCGGGATTTCCAGTTTGCGAGCCGGCAGGCAATAGACTGGCAAGCCAACCTCGGTTCGCTGGCCGCGCTGCCGCTCCCGTTGCCGCGCGATTACGTCCAAGGATTCGACTGGCAAGTTTCCATCATGGATTCGAAGCATCCGGTCTTTCTGGATGGCGAACTGGTCGATACCCACGGATTCTGGAATTACTACTTGATGACGCTGCTTTACAAGTGGCCGCATTCGATCCACATGTTGATGCTGTGGGCCGTGGTCGGGACGGTGCGAACGCGGCCGGCCGGCTGTTGGAGGCGGCGGATGTGGAGCGTCGTTCCTGCTCTCCTGATGCTCTACGTTGCGAGTTCCTCGCCAATGCAATTGGGCATTCGCTATGTGCTGCCGGCGATTCCGTTGCTGCTGCTATTCGCCAGCGAGATCACGGCGAAGTGGTCGTGGCCGCAGACTCGTTGGCAACCACTCGTGGCGGGTGCCTTTCTGTTGCTTTTCGATCCGTGGCGATCGCATCCTGAATACTTGGCGTATTTCAACGAGTTGGCTGGCGGAACTAAGGGGGGCCGTTTTCACCTGCTCGATTCAAACCTCGATTGGGGCCAAGACCTGCATGAGCTGAAGCGGTTCCTCGCCGAGCATTCCGAAGTCGAACCACTAAGCCTTGCGTATTTCGGCACGCTGCCACCGGAGTCGCTCGGCCTGCGCTACGAGAGACCACCGACGAACATTCCCCGCCCGGGTTGGCACGCGGTGAGCGCGAACTTCGTGATGGGACGGCCGCATTGGACTCGTGACGGACACGGCGGCATTCGCTCAGTTTATCCGGGCGAGGACTTCTCGTACTTCTGGTTCTTTGAGCCGAAACACCGCATCGGAGCGTCAATCGACGTGTATCACCTGACTGATGAAGATGTGCGTCGCTGGAGAATGGCGATCCGACGCTGAGCGGTACGGCGCTAGCCGCCGGTCGTCAGAATACACCGGCGGCTAACGCCGTGCCGCTCAGTCTGTCGGCGGCAGCTTGTGGCCCATCTTGTCGCGTTTCGTCTCCATGTATTTCTGCCGGTGCTCGTGAGGCGGCGCGATGATCGGGACTTGTTCGACGACGTGCAGATCCCAGGTGTGCTCGAACGATTCGAGCTTCTTCGGGTTGTTGGTCAAGATGCGAATCTGGCTCAGGCCGAGGTCTTTCAGGATTTGCAGGCCGATCATGTAATCGCGCTGATCAGCCTTGAAGCCGAGCTTGTGATTCGCCTCGACGGTGTCCATGCCTTGGTCCTGAAGCTGATACGCCTTGAGCTTCGCGACTAAACCGATGCCGCGTCCCTCTTGCGGCAAGTAGACGACGGCTCCAATTCCGTCTCGCGAGATCATGTCCATCGCAAGACGGAGTTGATCGCCGCAATCGCAACGCAAGCTGTCGAGCACGTCGCCTGTGAAGCAACTGGAGTGCATTCGTACCAGCGGAGCCTTGACCGATTTCAGGTCGCCCCAGACCAGCGCGAGTGGTGCTTGATCTTCGTGCTCAACCTTGTAGGCAATGACAGTGACCTGGCCGTACTCGCGCAGCGGCATCGAGACCTCGACCTCGCGTGTGACAAGGCGTTCGCGCAAGCGGCGATGACGAATCAAATCTTCGATGGTGATGATCGGGATGTTGCTCTGAGCAGCGATCTCATCCAACTCAGCGCGGTCAGCCATGCCGGCGTGTTTTTGGCTGAGAATCTCGATCAGCACGCCAACCGGCTGAAGCCCCGCGATGCGAAGCAAATCGACGGTCGCCTCGGTGTGCCCCGCTCGGCGAAGCACGCCCCCCTCTTTGGCCAGCAGTGGATTGAGATGTCCCGGCCGGACGAAATCGCTGGCGGTCGAATTCCCATCGACCAAGGCCCGCAACGTTTTCGCACGGCTGTCCGCACTGACGCCCGTGCCGGAGTCGCGATGATCGACTGGCGTCAAAAACGGCGTGTGATTCGGCGATGAATTCGATTCGGCCGCGACCAGCGGCGACAACCGCAGTCGATCGGCCACGTCGCGCGTCAATGGAGCACACATCACGCCGCGACCGCGAGTCAGCATGAAGTCGACTTGCTCGGCCGTGATCGATTCGGCCGCGCCGACGAAGTCCCCCTCGTTCTCGCGATCCGACGCATCGATCACAATCACCAGCCGTCCCGCTCGCAGAGCCGCCAGCGCGTCGTCAATCGAATTGGGCGGTGTTGTCGTCATTGCATTTTTGAGTCAGCACCGTCGGACGTTGCTCCTCACCGATCACGAAGGGAGTTACTCGCTGGTCATGGATTTCAAGAACTCGACCATGGCTGGGTCAGTTTCCGCCTGTGGGATCTTTTCGATCTGCTCGAACGTACCACCCGACGAAACCCAGTCGAAAAAACTAGGACGCACTTCAACGCTCGCCCACGCGTTGATTTCTTCATCGACGTCCGCCACCTCGCAGAACGGCTCCAGAGCCGCCGCAACGAGCGACGCATCGACGGGGCGATCGGAGGGCTTCTTCGACAACATTTTGACGAGCAGATCAACCACTTCGCTGGGCAACGACGAATTGAAGTCTCGAGCCGACGGCGCTGGGTCACGAGCGTGGCGAATCATCTTTCGCAGCGGGTTCTTGTCCGTGAAGACAACGCGGCCCGTCAAACAATGAAACGCCACGCAGCCCAACGAATAGATGTCGCTTCGAACATCGACAGAATCTTGGTCATCTCCTTGTTCGGGCGAAACGTAATCGAAATTCCAGCGAAGTTCGTCCGCGTGCTCAGTCGGTACTGAGTCGGCGTCGTCGAGGAATTCGAGCGAATCGTGCGCGGCCCCAAATTCCATGATTTTCAATTGCCGAGCAGGTGTCAGCCACAAATTGGCAGGTTGCACGTCTCGGAGCACGACCCCCAGACCGTGCAGATACGACATCCCCAAGGCGGCTTCTCGAATCAACCGACAAGCTTCCCCTAACGGTAGTGATGGGGTCGCGGTCAAAGATTCTCGCTTCAGGCGATTCGAGAGCGTCTCACCTTGCAAGTCTTCAATCGCGGAGTAGACCGCCTCGCCAGCTCGGCCAATCTGAAAAGTACGAACGACGTTGGGATGATCCGTTTGCACAGCAATGCGAAGTTCGCGAGTCAATTGAGCGGCTTGCTCGCGGTCGCTGCACACATCAATCGGAAATATCTTCAGAGCGACTGGTTGGTCAAATTCCGGATGTCGCGCGCGAAACACGATTCCCAATCGCCCCGCAGCCACTCGATCGAAGACTTCATACGGTCCCAATCGATAAGGTCCGGGAATTCCGGCCAACAGTCCTTTCCCCTGAAACTCAGTCAACACCTGCTGCTTGACCAACAACCGGATTAACCCTTCACCGTCGCTCAACGCATGGCTGGTCGCCAACCAGGCCGACAAAGCCGTTTCAAACGCTCCGACGGGAACTAACCGGCCATTGACGACATTCTGACGAACCTGATCGCAGTGCATCAGTAAAACCTTTACGACAGCTTGGAGACTTCAAGTCTACTGCTCACACGCGGGATACTGTATCGGCAGGAAACGTTGCGGCGAAAGCGCTGGCGTGATCTGAGTGGCTATCCGAAAAGTGGTTCTTTCTTCTGTAGCCCGACCCCTTGTGGGTCGGAGGATTTGATTTTCCTGAGGATATTGACGCTCATTCAAAATCCTCCGACCCACAAGGGGTCGGGCTACGGGCTTTTCGGATGGCCTTTGAGAACGCGATACGAATCGATCGTCCTGGCTGATGCGTTCAGTTTGTCCACAACCAAGACAGAAATCCAAATCGACCGGAACGCAGAACGCCGATTGACAACCAAGTGGACGTTGATATGTTGTCTCCGCTGATTCCAAACCCTAAGCTTTCCCCAGTTTGAATCTCCTGCCAAATCCTAGCCTGCCAAAGTCTGACATTACGACTCACCCGCTGTTGACGATGCTCGTTGACGTCACAGCATGACTCCAAACTGACATCTGCCTTGTAACCGTATCAATTCACGGTTCGAGGCTTTAACGATTGTTTCGGTCTCACGCGGGATGACCTCCCGATGCCACTCCGTCATAAAGAGGAGCAGTCCATGAGGATGACGAATCGTTTGCTGTATTCCGTGACCGTCGCGAGTGCTTTCGCGACCTTCCACTCCGTGTTTGCGGAACCAGCCAAGCCCAAGGGATTGGGTGACCCCGGCCAACTGTCGGCCCTCAAAATTGAGCCGACCGCCGAAGGCAAGCCGATCGTGCTGCGAAGCCGAGACGCTCGCCAGCAGGTCTATGTCACGGGGAGTTATTCCAGCGGCCAGTTTCGAGACCACACCCGCAAGGTGCAGTACTCCGCCGAACCGGCTGGCATCGTCAACGTGGATGCCACGGGCTTGGTCACGCCAATCAAAGACGGCGATGCGACGCTCAAAGTCACCGGCAATGGGTTGAATGTCTCCACTCCGATCCACGTCGAAGGGGTCGCGAACCAAATCCCGATCAATTTCAAGAACCAAATCGTCCCGATCTTCACGAAGCTCGGCTGCAACAGTGGCGGTTGCCACGGCAAGGCATCGGGGCAGAACGGTTTCAAGCTTTCGCTACTTGGTTTTTACCCTGATGAAGACCACGAGTTCCTCGTCAAAGAGAACCGCGGACGACGTCTGTTCCCCTCATCTCCGTCCGACAGTCTGTTGCTTCTGAAGGCCACCGGCCGCTCGCCTCACGGCGGTGGTAAGCGGATGGATGTCGATAGCTACGAGTTCCGCCTGATCTCGCGCTGGGTCGAGCAAGGGATGCCCTACGGTTCGGACAAAGACGCCTACGTCGCCGGCATCAAGTGCCTGCCGGAGGGTCGCGTCATGGATCGGGGAGCCGATCAACAGATCACGGTCATCGCGACCTACAGCGACGGCACGTCCGAAGACGTGACGCGCATGGCGTTGTTCGAAGCCAACGACACCGAAATGGCCGAGGCCACCAACACCGGCATGATCAAGACGCTTGACCTTGCCGGCGAAGTGGCAATTATGGCTCGGTATCAAGGTCAGGTCTCGACATTTCGCGCGACGATTCCGCTGGGTGCTGACATCGCGGCCGTTCCGGCCAGCAAAGGCTTCATCGACGAGGCCGTTTTCGGCAAATTGAAGGTGCTCGGCATTCCGCCGTCGCCAGTTGCCGATGACGCGACGTTCCTTCGTCGTGTTTCAATCGACGTCACCGGTACTCTGCCAACCGAAGAGCAAGTCCGAGCGTTTCTTGCCGACACCGATCCAGCCAAGCGTGACAAATTCATCGACCGCTTGCTTGACTCGCCGGACTACGCCGACTACTTCGCCAACAAGTGGAACCTCGTCTTGCGAAACAAGAACCGTGCCCCGGACGATTCGGCCGCGACCTACGGTTTCTATCAATGGATTTGGTCGAACCTGTACGAGAATAAGCCATACGATCAAATCGTCCGCGAAGTGCTGACCGCGTCGGGGGACTCGACCACGAACCCGGCCGTCGTCTGGTATCGCGAAGTCGATGAAAACAACGAGCAAGTCGAAGACACCGCTCAGTTATTCCTCGGCCTGCGAATTCAATGTGCTCGCTGTCACCACCATCCATTTGAGAAGTGGAGCCAGAACGACTACTACGGCTTCAGCGCGTTTTTCACGCGCGTCGGCAAGAAGAACATCTTCGATCCGGGGATGTCCAAAGCTTCTCGCGACAAGCGTGTCTTCCACAACGACGGCGTGGCCGCCGCGACAAACCCGCGTAACGGACAGTCGCTCAAACCGACCGGACTCGGTTCGCCCGCGTTGGAGATCCCAGCCGAACGTGACCCGCGGCACTACCTCGTCGATTGGATGGCCGACAAGAACAACCCGTTCTTCGCCAAGTCGGTCGTCAATCGGTACTGGAAGCATTTCTTCGACCGAGGCATCGTCGAACCCGAAGACGACATGCGTGAGACGAATCCGCCATCGAACCCGGAGCTGCTCAACAATCTCGCCGCCGGATTCATTCAAAGCGGCTTCAACCTGAAGTGGCTGGTCAAGACAATCACTTCATCGAGCACCTACCAGCTCAGTTCGCTGCCAAATGACTACAACTTGAAAGACAAGCAAAACTTCTCCCGCTACTACCCAAAGCGTCTCACCGCGGAAGTCCTCTACGACGGCTTCCACCGTGTCACGAACACGACCCAGAATTTCGGCTCGTTGCCCCCCGGCACGAAGGCTGTGCAACTGCCGGACGCCAGCATCGGCCCGTATTTTTTGAAGGTTTTTGGGCAGCCGCAAGGTGACACCGCCTGCGAATGCGAACGCTCGCAAGAGGCGAACCTCGCTCAAAGCCTGCACCTGCTTAACAGCAGCGAGGTGCAGGACAAGATCGCCAACGGCAATGGCCGAGCGACCACGATGGCCAACGACAAGGCCCGCACTCACGACGTCAAGGTTCAGGAGTTGTACCGCTGGGTCTATTCCCGCGAACCAAACGCCGACGAGTTGAAGATCGCGCTGGCTCATCTTGCCAAGCACGAAGCCGCTCCGAAGATCGCCTACGAGGATATTCTCTGGGCTCTGATCAACACGAAGGAGTTCTTGTTCAACCACTAATCCAGTTCGCCCATTGAGCGTCATCGGAGATGACGACCAACAGACCATCATCAGAGGAATGGAGGCAAAGGAATGAATCGACTCTGATCGAACTCATTCCCTGGCTTCCGTTCCTCTGATTTTTGCTGGTTCAAGTGAGACGCAAGATGTCGATTGATGAAAGTCGTGCTGGACAAATTGAGAAGCTTGAATCACGAGTGTCGTGGTTGGAATCAATGGTTTTTGCGCAATCCATCGCACTGGCTGTCTGTTTTTGGTGGGTCGTTCCTGCCATGTTTGTGCTCTTGATCGTGCTATTGCCAGTCTTGGTTTTTGTGCATCGGTTCATTCCATCGTTGGCCCGTTGGTTCGGGCAAATCATTTCTCCAGTCACCGAACTCATCACGTTGATTCGCCGTTGACTTCGTCTTCCTGAATTCCGTCCCTCCTCGATGAGAGTAGCCATGACTCGCACACTCGCGCTCGTTGCCGCCGCGGCTTTAATCGGATCGACCACCGCCCTCGCTCAACTTCCGCAGGCGAAGTTGTTTTCGGTCTTTCCGCCGGGAGCATCAGTCGGAGTTGCCACGGAAGTCGCCATCACCAACGGCGTCGAAATGGACGAGGCCAGCCGTCTGATCTTCAACCATCCGGGGATCACGGCCGCGCAGAAAGTCACCGAGGCCGCCGGCGTGAAGACTCCTGTCGTCAACACGTTTGTCGTCAACGTGGCGGCGGGTGTACCGGACGGCATCTACGAGGTGCGTTTCGGTGGCCGCTTCGGCGTCAGTAATCCTCGCAGCTTTGTCGTCGGCTCGCGCAAAGAAATCAACGAAGTCGAACCCAACAACACGCGAGAACAAGCCACTCCGGTCGAACTGAATTCGACGGTCAATGGTCGCGCCGACGCCAGCGCGTACGACTATTTCAAATTCACTGGCAAAGCGGGGCAGCGAATTTTGTGTCTGTGCCAAGCGGGCAAGATCGACTCGAAACTCAAGTCTCAAATCGAACTTTACGATGCGTCAGGAGTCATTCCTCCCGTCGCGGCCGGTGCCGCAGCACCGCCCGCTCCGCAGGCTGCCCAATTGGGTCGCCGCTTGGGATTTACTCGCAGCACGGCCAAGCGTGACGCGCTGCTCGATGTGTCGCTGCCTGCCGACGGCGATTACTTCGTGCGAGTCAGTGACAATGTTAATGTTGGCAGCGTCGATCACTTCTATCGGCTGACGATCACGACCGGCCCCTACGTCGAATTCGCTCTGCCTCCTGCTGGAGTCGCCGGATCCAACACTCAGATCACTCTCTTTGGTCGCAATCTGCCAGGCGGACAACCGGCGGGAGTGAATGTTGATGGCCGGCCGCTCGAAAAAGTCGCTGTCTCCGTGACGGTGCCGGGTGACATCGAAAACACACAGGCAGCGGACAACCTCGGAGCCATCCAGGGAGGCATCGATGCTTTCAGTTACGTCTGGAACACACCGGCTGGCAACGCCAATCCGTTGACTCTGTTCGTGGCGTCCTCGCCGGTCGGATTGGAGCAGGAACCCAACGACACGCCCGCTCAAGCGAACAAGCTCATGGTTCCGACGGAGGTCTCCGGACAATTCCAAACCCGCGGTGACGTCGATTTCTTCACGTTTGACGCGAAGGCTCAGGAGAATTACACGATCGAAGCGTTCGGTGATCGACAGGGCTCGCTCGCCGACCCGTACATCACGCTCGACCGTGTCACCAAGGACGACAAAGGAGTCGAAACCGTACAACGCATCACCGCTCAAGACGACACCGGCATGAACTTGATCCCCAACGTCTTTGAGACTCTCAACGACGACCCCGCGTTTCAGTTCGTCGTTCCGGCCGACGGCACCTATCGTCTGACGATCCGTGACCGGTACTACGAATCGCACGGTGACGCTCGCATGGTATATCGATTGGCAATTCGGAAAGAGGCTCCCGACTTCAAAGTCGTCCTGCTACCGGAAGCTCCGCTGGCCGACAACAACACGACTGCTCAAACCTATCCGGCCAATCTCCGCAAGGGTGAGAATTTTTCCTGCCGAGTCATCGCGTTTCGTCGCGACGGCTTCAACGGCACGATCGACGTCACGGTTGAGAATCTGCCGGCTGGGATTACCTCCAAAGGAACGAGCATCGGTCCCGGCCAGACGAACTCGACGATTGTGTTTTCTGCAGCCGAGGACGCTGCCGACGGCGCGTTCGGTTTCGCGAAGGTCGTGGCGAAAGCACGCATCGAAGACAATGCGAAGGTCAAAGCCGTCGCGGATGCGAAGGCGGCCGTGAAGCCGGCCGTCGATGCGTTGCCGAAAACGCAGCAAGATGCCGCGAAGGCGGCTGAAGATGAAAAGAAGTTTCTGGCGACTCGGCAAGCCGCCGAAACGAAGTTCACCGCCGATGCCGATGTCGCCAAGAAGGCCGCCGACGCGAAGGTCGTCTCCGACAAAAAGGTGGTCGATACCGCTGCCACCCACAAGACCGCCACCGACAAGCTCGCAGCCGCCAAAGTCGAACTCGACAAGAACAAGGACAACCAAGACCTCAAGAACGCCGTCGCCGCCGCCGAAAAAGTGGTCGCCGATGCCGACGCCGCCGCGAAAGCCGCCGCTCAAGAAAAGACCGTCGCCGACAAAGCGGCCACCGATACCGCCAACGTTCTGAAGACCACCGAACAAGCCAAGACCAAAGCCGTCACTGAACACGATCAAGCCGTCGCGAAGCTCAAAGCGGCGACTGACGCTCAAGCCGCCGCTGAGAAGAAGATCGCCGACGCCAATGCCGCCGTGACCGCCGCGATCGCGGCTCAGAAAGCGGCCGCTCGCGACGTGGCCCACGTCGGCCGAGCAGCGACGACCGTTTGGGACGGCAATTTGGCGGTGGCCGGGCCGATCTCGCGTCTCTCGCGTGATCTGTGCCTGGCGATTACTCCAGAGGCTTATCCTTTCCAAGCCACGACCGATGTCTTCCGAGTGGAAGCCAATCACAACCGGCAGATCCTCGTTCCGGTCAAGCTGCTCAAACGCAACGGCTTCGACGAGAACGTCACTCTGACATTCGTCGGCACGCCGCAGAACGCTCAGGTCGAGAACAAGCCAATCAACAAAGGAGCGGCCGACGGGGTCTATCGTATCTTCCTGCCGAACAACGTGCCGGTCGGAACCTACACGCTCTACATGAAGGCCACCGCCGCCGTGCAGTACCGCCGCCGTCCGGAGTTGGCTGACAAGGCCAAAGTCGTACTCGATCAAGCGGTCGCCGCGTTGGCTCCCGCCGCGGAAGCACTGACCAAAGCCAACGCCGACAAAGACGCCGCGGTCAAGAAGGCGACCGAGACGGACGCCGCATTCAAGAAGGCGACCACGGAAAAAGAGGCCGCGACCAAGAAAGTCACCGAGACCGCCGAAGCGGTGAAGAAAGCGACCGAAGCCAAAGACAAAGCCACGACCGACGCCGACAAAGAAGCGACAGCCAAGGCTTTGACCGCCGCTCAAGAAGAGGCCAAGAAAGCGACCGACGCGCTGGCCGTTGCCGACAAAGCCCTCGCCGATTCCGATGCTGCCAACAAAGCCGCCATCGCCGCCAAGACGAAAGCCGAAGCGGACGCGAAAGCGGCCGACGAAAAGAACAAGGCCGTGATCGCCGACAAGGCCGCGAAGGAAAAGGCCTTCAACGACGCCAACACCGCCACCAAGGCGAACCCGATCAACGTCTTCACTCCGTCCACGCCGATCGTCATCACCGTGAAGCCCAACGCCGTCAACGTCACGACCGCTCCGGCCAACGCCGGAGCCATCAAGCGAGGCGACAAGGTCGAAGTCAAAGTCACGATTCAACGAGTCAACGGCTTCACGGGACCAGTGACGCTCGAACTCGTTCCGCCCCCAGGCGTCGTTGGACTCGCCGCCGAGAAAGTCACGATCCCCGCCGACAAAGCCGAAGCGGCGATCATCGTCACCGCCGCCGCAGATGCCACGGAAGGGGCGATCGCCAATGCCGTCATCCGAGCCTCCGCCGACTTCGACGGAGCCGTCGCGGCCTCCGATGGAGCGGTCGCCATCAACGTTGCAAAATAGTCTGTGAGTCCACGATCAACAGCGCGGATCACAGGAGACATCGAATGAGTACTGCCACACTTCCCGAACTCGCAACGCAACATGCTCCCGCGACCCTCGAATGTCAGCCGGCGTGGGAGATCGCACAGCTCTTTCCGTATCAGGGCAACTGGAGCAAATACGACTACCTCGATCTCCCCACCAATCACTTGGTCGAGTTTGACAACGGACGCATTGAGGTTCTCCCTGTGCCGAGCATCCGACATCAGAACATCCAACTGAACATCGCGGTTCCCTTGCGAGTCTTCGTGCAAGTTCATGAACTTGGCACGGTGTTGTGCTCGCCAATGCCATTGCAAGTCGCTCCGTTGAAGTACCGCGAGCCGGATGTGTTCGTCACCCAGTCCACCGCACCGCAGGAATCCGACTCCGACAAGTTTCTCGACAGCGCGGAACTGGTCATCGAGATCATCAGCGAGGGAGCGGCCAATCGAAAACGCGATCTGACCGACAAACGAGCCGACTACGCCGCAGCAGGCATCGCCGAGTATTGGATCGTCGATCCCGATCCACAGTCCGTCAGCGTGCTCCGCTTGCAAGGCTCTGAGTACGTCGAGTTCGGCACGTTCGGAATCGAAGACCTGGTGCGCTCGGATGCGGTTTCTGGATTTGAAATCGCCGTCTCCAAGATATTTGCCAAGTAATCCCGCCTCACGAATCGTTTCCATCCATTTGAAAGAGACCTGTCATGCGTCCCACCTCACTTGCGTTGTTTTGTGGTTTGACGATCTTCGGCTCCTCATCGTTGCTGGCTCAAGATGCCACCAAACCGCTCGCCGGTGCGATCACTCCCGAAGCGATCAATCTCGGCCGGCCGGTCGATTTCGACAAGGACATCGTGCCGATCCTCGAAAACAACTGCATCGCTTGCCACAACCTCGGCCAGCAGGAGAGCAAGCTGAACCTCGAAAAGATCGACGCGATCATCAAGGGGGGTAAGCGCGGCGCGGCGATCGTCCCGAAGGATCCGGAAAAGAGTTTGTTGTTCCAAGTCGCCGCGCGCGCCAAAGGCCCAGCGATGCCGCCGCTGCCGAACAAGGTGGATGCCAAGGCCCTCACGCCGAAGGAACTGGGAATCTTGAAGCAGTGGATTCTCGAAGGTGCCTCAGGTGGCATGGGTGGCATGAAGGATCAAGTCAATTGGCAGCCGGTGCCGGCAACCGCGAAGGCGATTTACTCGGTGGCGATTGCTCCGTGGGGCCGCTATGTCGCGGCAGGCCGAGCCAATCAGGTGTTGCTGCTCGATGTCGAAACCGGTGATGAAATCGGCCGGCTGATCGATCCGAATCTGAACGCGATCCAGCACAACGGCAAGCCGATGTATCCGAACGGAGCCGCGCACCGCGACTTCGTCCACTCGCTCGCCTTCAGCCCGGACGGACGCACGATCGCGTCAGGGGGATATCGCACGGTCAAGTTGTGGCAGCGACCGGCAACGAATCGGTCTCGCGAAATCGCCGTCGGAGCGGTTGTGACTGCGGTGGCCGTCAGCCCGAATGGTCAGACGCTCGCGACGGCTGGTGCCGATAACGCCATCAAATTGTGGAACCTCGCCGACGGAGCCGCCGGCAAAGTGCTCGCGGGTCATGCGGGAGCGATTCACAGCCTCGCGTTCAGCGCGGATGGTGCGAAGTTGGCGTCCGCCTCCGAGGACAAGACCGTCCGAATTTGGAACCTCGCCGAGGGCAAAGAAGCCAACAAGATCGAATCCCCTGCCCCGGCGAAAGCGGTCGTGTTCACCGCCGATGGAGCCAAAGTCATCGCCGGGCAAGCGGACAACATCATTCGCATCTGGCCAATTGCGGCAGTGGCTCCGTTCACACCAGAGAAGGAAATCAAAGGGCACACCGGGCCGATCACAGCGCTCGCTCTCGTTCTCCCCGCCGGCACGCAGGTTCTTTCCGGCAGCGACGACCAAACGGCGCGCGTTTGGGATCTCGCAGCGGGTACGCAAATCCGACAGTTCGCTCACGGCGGCCCGGTCAACTCGGTCGCGATTCGAGCCGACGGCTTGTTCGCCGCGACCGGCAGCCCCAACAACATCGCCAAGCTGTGGAACAATCAGACCGGAGCACAGGTCGCGGAACTCAAGGGTGACGTGACGCTCAACCGCGCGGTCGTCGAGCGGACGGACGACCAAAAAGTCGCGCAGCAGTTCAAGGCTCTCGCCGAAGCCGCGTTCAAAGCGGCCGAAACCAACCAAAAGGAACGGGACGAAGCGGTCAAGAAAGCGAACGAAGCCAAGACCAACGCCGACAAGGCGGTGGCCGAGCAAGACCCGAAAGTCAAAGAAGCAGTAACGAAGGCGGAAGCCGCCAAGAAAGCGGCTGACGAAAAGAAGGACGATGCGGCACTCGCGAAAGCCTCAACCGATGCGGCTGCGGAAGTCACCAAACAACAGGACGAATTGAAGAAGCGACAGGACACCGTCGCGTCGGCCGTGCGAGCGATCACGCTGGCCGAAACCGCCGCGAAATCGGCCGTTGAGCAAGTCGCTGCGGCAAAGACTTCACAAGATGCGATGACCGCGGGAGTCACGAAGGCCGATGCCGATCTGAAGACCGCAACCGATGCGGACGCCGCCGGATTGAAGCCGGTGAAGAGCGTCGCGTTCTCCATTGATGGCAAGCGGCTGTTGACGGCGGCCGACGACAATCTGATTCACGTTTGGGACAGCACCACTGGCAAGGCGATCGAAACCTTCGCCGGCCACAAGGCTCCGATTGGAGCACTCGCGACCGGGCCGAACGGTCTCGTGGTCAGCGGGTCAGCCGATCAAACGGCCGCGGTTTGGACGACGAATCCCGCATGGTCGCTGATCGGGCAGCTCGGCCCGAAGAAGGAGACTCCACTCGATTTTGCTGGTTCGCCGTTCGCCGCACGCGTGCTGAGCCTCGCGTTCAGCCGCGATGGAAAATGGCTCGCGACAGGCGGTGGCGAAGCGTCGCGCAGCGGCGAACTCTTCATTTGGGACGTCGCCGCTCAAACGCTGTCCAAAGAGTTTAAGGACGCTCATAGCGATACGGTGATGAGCATCGAATTCGGCCGCGACGGCAAGTACCTCGTCACCGGAGCCGCCGACAAGTTCGTCAAGCTGTGGGACATCGGCTCCGGCAAGCTGGTCAAGTCGTTTGAAGGACACACGCATCACGTTTTGGGGGTGTCGATCAAGGCCGACAACAGCCTGCTCGCCAGTGCTGGGGCGGACAACGCCATCAAGATCTGGAATGTCGAGACTGGCGAACAGGCTCGCACGATCCCCGGCTACACGAAACAAGTCACGTCGATCCGCTTCCTGGGTGTCACCGAAAACGTGATCAGCTCCGGCGGCGACAAGACCGTCCGTTACCATAACGCCGCCAATGGCTCACAGCCGCGAGCCTTCGCCGGTGGGACCGACTTCATGTACTGTGCCGCCGCGAGCCGCGACGAACAGGTCGTCGTCGCGGCCGGTGAAGACGGGGTTCTCCGCGTCTGGAACGGCACGAACGCCCAGTTGATTCGCCAGTTCGATCCCCCCAAGCCGCCAGAAGCGAACGCTCAGGCGGCGGCAAAGTAGCCCGGTCACTCCGTGACCGGAATTCGAGTCACGGAGTGACTCGGCTACGTTGGGCGAAGACGCCAGATTCTGATTTTTCCCTTGCCACTTTGAGCCGGTCGCGGCGAAAATCCCTGTCGGTTTTTGATCTACTTAATGGACTCGTCCACTGGGACAAGGAGCCTGAATGATGAAAGCGTTTTCTCTGATTCTAACAACCGTACTGCTGCTGGCCTCGGCCGGGACCGCGTCTGCCGGAACGATTACCGGCGAGTACCTCGAAGCTCGGACCTGCGACGTCTACACCGGCCCCTGTTTCGCGAATGCCGAGATGGCCCTCGCCGGCAAAGAAGCGGTGATGGCTTGGAAGATCGAAAAGGGAACTTGGCAGGACGTGACGATCGATGGCCTCGGAGTGGCATTGATCGTGAGGGCCGAAGGGACGCTCGGCACTGACGGCGTCTTCCCGATGAAGCCGGGCAAGACCGCTGCCGTGATTATCGTCGATGAGACCGCCTCGGCCGAACAACGAGACGCGCTGGTCGCCTTCGTGAAGAACTCCGCCAAAGAACTGACCAAGAACGTGCTCAACGTCGTCGCGGCTCCGATCAAGCTGGAGAACGATCACCTGGAAGGCAAAGGGGTCTTCTCCGCCGGCAAGCTGGCGTCGATCGAGACTCGAAAGATGAAGAAGAATGACTGCATCTGCACCAACGAGCTGATCTACTACCAGCCGCTGACGAAGGTCGAGAATTTCTCGCCCGCCTACACGCTGCGGCAGTCGTACCAAGGCGGAAGCCTCAACGGTAAATGGACGAGCAACAACACTCGCAGTGCGTTCCTGGCGACGTTCCGCGTCAAGTCGTAGTCCGCATCGCTCGCTCATTCGCGAGTCTTTCAAAAAACCAGCCCGGCTGTTCCCGAACAGCCGGGCTGTTGTGTTTGATGAATTCGTCCGCCGGCGCGAGTACCATGCTGTCCAACGTTTCGTTCGCCAACATCGCGGCCCATCCGCCGTTGGACCGGTTCACCGAGGAGATGCTTTTCATGCGATTGCCAACATTTGGGGTTCTTGTCTTTGCCGTGCTCTGGTCATCGGCCGGCTTCGTTCGAGCTGAGAGCAAACTGGAAGAGGCCGCCGGTTTTCCGGACGGTCTCTCGAAAGAAATCGCCGCCGTCGTCGATGCGAAGGGACAGCGAGTCTCCGACAAGAACGGCGCGGTCTGTTCGGTGTGGCTGGTCAAAGAGGTGCCGACGAAAGCCAACTTCAAACCGACATTGAGCGTCAAGTACCCGTTCGCCCCCGGCGAGCTGCTCGGCGTCTTGCAGGTGCAGGCGAAGTCGAAGTACACCGACTTCCGCGGCCAGGAGATCAAAGCGGGCGTCTACACGCTGCGTTACGGCCAACAACCAGAGGACGGCAATCACGTCGGCACCAGCGATCTGGCCGATTTCTTGCTGGCGATCCCGGCGGCGGTCGACACCGATCCGAGTCCGATCGGTGCGTTCAAGGCGTTGTCAGAACGGAGTGCGAAGACGGCCGGCTCGACACACCCGGCGATCTTCTCGCTGCTACCCTCTGAGAAGCCGGTCGAGAAACCGACGCTGACTCACAATTCCGCGAAAGAACACACGATGCTGAGCACGACGATCGCGGCCAAAGGTGGAACGAAGGTCGCACTGCGGATGGTCGTCATCGGCAAGTCAGGCGAGTAGCCATGTGGAGTCGTTGGATTGTCGGTCTGTCGGTCGCGCTGCTCGCACTGGCGTGGTGCCTCGCGCAAGAGCCGGCATCTTCGCCAATCGCGGACAAGACGGCATCGAAAACGAGCGTCACGAAAGACAAGGATGATGCTCCGAAAGAACTCCTCAGCGGCAAAGTTGTGTTTCTGCAAGAGGCTTTGAAGCGTCGCGGCGTGAAGGCGGCGGACGAGTTCAAGGCTCAAGTCGTCTTGGAAACGGACGAAGGGGAGTTGGTCCCAATCGTTCCCGACTGGCGCGGCCGGGCGTTTTACCAGGACGAGCGATTGCGGGATCGGCGAGTCGATCTGGTCGGTTCGCGGCAGAAGGCTACTCCGTACTTGCAGGTGCAGATGGTGTTCGTGTTCGACGAGAAGGGGACTCGGCAGTACATGGATTACTGGTGCGACATCTGCTCGATCGCGATGTACGAGATTAAGCCGTGCGACTGTTGCCAGGAAAAGATTCGCCTGCGATTGCAGCCGCAGGGGCTGCCGGAGTTCGCGAAGAAAAAGCGATAACTTTGGAGTGCGACGACCTGAGTCGTCGCTTTTCAAAACACGATGAACGTAACCCGGCGCGTGTCGATATTGAAATGATCCGTTTTGAAAAGCGGTGACGTTGGTCACCGCAGTCCAAAGGCCAGCCATGTCGGTGATGCTCAACAAGCGAGCGAATGAATTGGTGCAGCCGAAGCTGCCGCTGGTCGGCGATCTGCGCGGGACGTTGTTGGAACTGGAAAACGGCGGGCAAATCGTCGATCTCGGCGTGAAGGCCGAAGGGAGTCTCGAAGCGGGCCGCTTCCTCGCCGAGGTGTGTCTGTCGGGACTGGGCGACGTGCGGATCGTCCCCGGAGCGATCGGCGAGGTCGCATGGCCTCAGGTGCAAGTCGTCACCGACTGGCCGGTCGAAGCGTGTCTGTTGAGCCAGTACGCGGGGTGGCAGATCAGCGTCGGCAAGTTCTTCGCGATGGGGTCCGGAGCGATGCGTGCGGCGTCGGCTCGGGAAGAGTTGTTTCACATATTGGATTACCGCGAGTCACCATCTCACGCGGTCGGTGTGCTCGAAACCGGCAAGCTGCCGACGGCCGAGGTCTTCGATTTGATCGCGGAGAAAACCGGAGTGTCGGCGGACATGACTGTGCTGCTGGCGGCGCGCACGGCGAGCATCGCTGGCAACTTTCAGGTGGTGGCCCGCTCGGTCGAGACGTCGTTGCACAAGCTGTTCGAGTTGGGCTTCGACGTCTGGCGAGTCCGCTCGGCGGTTGGCATCGCGCCGCTGCCTCCAGTGGCGAAGGACGACTTCGCGGGGATCGGACGGACGAACGACGCGATCTTGTACGGCGGTCGAGTGACGTTGATGGTGCGCGGCGACGACGAGTCGATCGCGGCGATCGGGCCGAAAGTACCGTCGAGCGGTTCGGCCGCGCATGGCAAACCGTTCGCCGAAATCTTTGAAGACGCGGGACGGGACTTCTACAAGATCGACCCGCATCTCTTCAGCCCGGCGGAGATCGTGTTTCAGAATCTCGACACAGGGCGAGTGCATTGCTTCGGGCAGGTCGCGCCGGATGTGTTGCGTCGTTCGTTCGACATCTGAGCTGGAGAGGCAGGCGGCAAGATGCTGATCGGTGTGCTCGGCAATTCGGACAGTTGGTATGTGCGCGAGTTGCAGCGGGCCGGGGGCGAGCTGGGGCACGAGGTTCTGCGGCTGGAGTTTCCTCGGATCGTCGCGGGCTGCGGAATGCGGCTGAGTGGCGAGGGCGAGAGTCGAACGACGGATGGTTCCCTCACCCTAGCCCTCTCTCAGGGGGAGAGGGGACCGGAAACGAGCCTCGTTCAAGAAATGGACCTCGCGACGTTTGATGCGGTCATCATTCGGACGATGCCGCCGGGGTCGTTGGAGCAGGTGGTTTATCGGATGGACGTCCTCGCACGGTTGGAGGCGCGAGGGGTGACGGTGCTCAATTCGCCGAAGTCGGTTGAGTGTGCGGTCGACAAGTATTTGACGACGGCGAAGCTCGAAGAAGCGGGACTGCCGGTGCCAGCGACGGTCGTGTGCGAGAACTCCGACGACGCGCTCGTGGCGTTTGAGCGGCTGGGTGGTGACGTCGTCGTGAAGCCGATCTTTGGGTCGGAGGGTCGCGGTATTTTGCGAGTCAGCGATCCGGACCTCGCGCTGCGGACGTTCCGGACGTTGGGGCGTCTTGATGCCGTGCTGTACTTGCAGCGGTTCGTGGCACATCGCGGGTTCGATATTCGGGTGCTGGTGCTGGATGGACGAGTGCTCGGCGGGATGCGACGGGTGTCGGATGGTGACTTTCGGACGAACGTGTCGCGTGACGGGCGGGGCGAGGCTCACGTCGTCACGGACCTCGAAGCGGAATGGGCCTTGCGAGCGGCCTCGGCGACCGGGGCGAGGTTCACAGGCATCGACATCTTGTACGATCACGACGGTCAAGGCTTCGTGATCGAAGTCAACGCGGTCCCGGGCTGGCGAGCTCTCGAGAAAGTGACGGGGATGGATGTCGCGCGAATTGTGATCGAGGCAGTGACGTGAATTCGGCGAGCGGTAGGGCGTCAGCCCTCCGAGGTTTACGGAGAGTTTTAAGCGGGTCTGACTCGGAGGGCTGACGCCCTACCGCTCGCCTACGATCAATCCCACCACCAGCGTTTGGTGTCGAGATCGCTGGGGGGCGTCTCGGATTTTCGTCGGGCGATGACTTCGTCGGACGTTTTGCGCTCTTGTGACACGACGTGATGGCTGTCGATGATGACTCCGCCGCTGAGCAGGCCAATGGCGACGCCGCCGGTGGTCTTCATGCTGAGCAGCGACTTCGTGTGCTTGGGGACGGGGCCGCGCAGGACCGGCACCTTCGCGTCGTCGAGCAGCAGGCTGAGTTGCCAGTTGACCTTCTGAGGAAGCTGCTCGCGTTTCATCAGGGCGACGAGCACGGAGATGTCGAACAGGTTTTGCAGCTCGGCGAAGATCGGCATGCGTTTGGCCAGTTCGGGAAACTTCTCGGTGAAGCCTTTGGCGAAGACCTGAGTGCTTTGCCGAGTGAACGAGGCGTCCGAGCGTTTGCCGAAGGCGTCGGCTTGTTCCTCTTGCGACATCAGTTGGCAGCGCGGGCCGGAGAACTCGAAGGCCAACCCGTCGCCGCTGGTTTTGAACGAGTCGTACAGCGGCAGGAACCACCAACGTTGTAGCGTGTTCGATCCCGGCCTCACGAGGGCCAGATGACTCTTGATGCCCGGCACGTTCGGGTTCTCCAGACCGATGGCGATCAGCTTCATGTGGTAGTCGGCTTCGACCAGGGCGTGAGCGAAATGCGTGTCGTCGGGGACGCCGAAGACTTTCACCTCCTGATCGCCGAGGATTTTCTGCATCTGCTGGAATCGCTGCTGAGCGACGTTCGCAGACGAAGCGCCGGAATTCGCTTTCACGAAACGTTGCAGCTCTGCGAGCCGCTCATCGACCGGATCAATCGAGCAGCCGAACTGCGATGTCCGCTCGGCAGTGCGAAGTGCGACGAGCAAATCGTCGAGCCGCAGGACCGGTCGGCCGCCGCTGACGCCGATCACTCGGCCGCTCGCGTCGGGAGCGAACGCCTCGGCGGGCCCGGCGATGACGAGGTCTTTCGTTTCGGGAAACACGAACACGAAGTCGATCCGCTGCAAACCGGCGAGGTACTGCATCGCTTCCGGGATCGGTTTGTCTTGCTCCTTCAACTCGGCGATCGCTCGCTCCAACCGGACGAGCGACACCTTGCGCAACGAACTGCTGCGGCTGAGGTCTTCGGGAAGGTACTGCTTGGCGAGTTCCTGCATCCGTTTTTTGGCGACGCTCTCCGATATCGTCTTGGCCTTCGGAGCCGAGAGAACGCCGTCGCCGTCAATTGTGATGCCGCCGGCTGCCTGGAATCCGCCCCCCTGATTTCCTCCTTGACCACCACCCTGGCCTCCACCAAAGCCACCACCGCCGGCTCCGCCGCCTCCACCGAACTGGGCGTGCGACGGCGAGATCAACAACGATCCAAACAACATCACGAGCGTCAGGGGAGCGAGGCGACGTGACATGATGAATTCCAAATGGACATGGTAAAAACGGTATTACGGCTTTCGGCCATCGGCGATCGGCGATCAGCCTTCGGCCGGAAGTTCGCAGATGGCCCATTGGCCGAAGTTCTCTTCGACCTCAACTTGGATCGTGCTGATGTTCGCGCCGGGTTGCGCCGCGACCACGCTGCGCAGTCGAATCGCGATCCAGGCGGCGATTTCTTCGGCGGTCGTGTTCTCGACGGGGAGCAGCACACAGTCCTCGCGTGGGAAGACCCAGCGGCGTTGCTCGAAGGTGGCGGTGACTTCACGCTCATCGGATTGGAGTCGGACTAGTCGATGCTTCGTTGGCAGCAGGACGTGATGGTCCAATTCGTTGACGATCTTCTGCATCGCATCGCGGAGGGCGATGAAGTCGAAGACGTAGCGATTCTCATCCAGCGGCCCGGACAGTTCGACGGCGGTGCGCCAGTTGTGGCCGTGCAGCCGCTCGCAGATGTTGCCGTTGAACGTGATGAAGTGCGCGGCGCTGAAGACCAGATGATCTTTGGTCACTCGCACACGAAATTGGGCCTCACTCATGATCGCCTCCGGTCTGCGGCGTGATTGTCACCGCCACGGCAGGGTCCGAGCAAGCACGGCCGCTCACGGAAAAACGCCGTCAGGGAGTACGGCGTCAGTCTCAACGATCGGCAAATCGACACCGTCGCGAGCAAACATCGAGCATTGTGTGTCGCGATAAACTCGCCGCCAACCTTTCACCGAGTCGATGACGAGAGCAACTTTCGTTTTGTTGGGTGCCAACACAAGATCGGTCGGGTATTTCGACAAGACCTGCATCCAGTCACCACGAGCATCATAAAAGTCTTCATCCTCCTCCATACGCCAGTCTGGATAAGCGACTTCGTACCGGCTGTCGAATGAGATCTGCACTTCGGGGCCCAGTTTCCACATGACATAGGATCCCCAGCCAAATGGGACGAAGACGTTGCCGTGGAAGTGATTCTCCGAGAGATAATTCACAGCACCAACTGGGAAAATGACATGTGGACCAAGCTGTGGAACTTGGTGACTCGGAATTCGTAGCCGCCACGGTTCGAGCCTGACTCCTTGCCCGACCAAGATCACGCTCGCTGCGGCGAACGCCGCTACAAGTGCCTTTTTCCATTTCCACCAAAAACGCATGAGCTCATGACCGATTTCTGTTTGGCGGACCATACCCGGCAAATAACAGGCATAGACGATCGCGTAGAAGACGAGAAATCGTTGGCTTTTCACACCGGCCAAGGCAGTCACGGCGAACAACAGAATTCCGGAACATTTTCGCCAACGGCCGTCGTGTAGCACCAGCCACGCGAACAAGACCGATCCGCCAAATGCCAGCAGGTGATGAAGTCCTCCCTCGACCCACAGCGGTGACCACTCGGCGATTTGCGGCCGCTTCATTGTGATCGCACGTGCCAAATAAGCGTGATAATGCCAGCCCCAGGGATTCAGCAGCGCGAGTGGAATCAGCGACACGCCTGCCGCTAACAGATGTCGATGCGGCTGTCGGCGAAGGAATTGCTCAAACCAGTGGGCACCGAGCAATCCCACTCCAACCAAGCAGCCGCCATGCAAGTTCACCCAGAGCGGGAAGAGAATCAGAAGCCCGGCTAACCAACGTCGATCCCCGGTGCGGTCTCGGTCAAATCCCCACAGCAGCAACCCGGTCAGCAGGTACGAGTACATCTGCGCTCGAATCGTCGAAAAACTGTGATCTCCCAGAATAATCGCTGCAAAGGCGACGATGCCGGTGGCCAAGACACCGGCTCCTCGCTGTCTCGCCACGCACCAGCAAATACTCGCGAGTCCAAAAATCAACGCGTACTTCGCACCGAGAATTCCAGCGGAACCAAACGCTCGCATCAGTCCATAACCAATCATTCCCGCGCCCCACTCGTGATGCACAACAATGTCTAATTTCGGCGTGTACGCGAAATGATCCTGCCACGGAACGCTTCCGGTCTCCACGACTTCCAGAGCCAGAGCCAGTTCGTGCCACAAGTCGAGATCGATGACGGCGCCCGCCGTGCGCGAGAACAGAAACGACAGCAAGCTGCCAATCAGCAGCCACTTCGCGAGCCTGTGCATTCGGAGTCACTCCATTTTATTCGGCACCAAAAACGCCCACTTGGCAGATGTCGTCGAAGTCGCGGAACAGACTCGGCGCGGGCGACGTCGGCGGCCAGAACTCGCGACGTGCGATCCGCTGCACGACTTGCTTGGCCTGCTCATCCGCATCCGCCAAATCGTTCGGCGACCATTCGGCCAACGAGTGACCGACTCCCGTCAAATCCTTCGGCAGGTTGATGTAGCCCAAGAGCGGCTCGTCCGACAACGTGAGACTCCGAGCCAAATGCCGATACAACGGCAGTTGCAGGTCAATCCAGGCTCCTTTCTTTCGATGACTCTCTTCCGGAGAATCCCCTCGGTCACCCGACTTGTAGTCGAAGATCGCGCAGACTCCGGTCGACTCGTTGCGGTCGACCCGATCCAGCCGGCCGTGCAACCAAACAGAGACATCGTCCACTGGAAACGACGCGGCGGAGTCGTGCGGTTCCGGACGGATCGAGCGTTCGACGTATTCGATCTTCCAACCATCGCGCCGCCACTTCGCCTGCCAAGTCGCGAAGAATTCCAACCGCGATTCCATCTGCTTGAGCTGCACGTTGACCGCCGCTCGCCGACGCGGGCCGAAGCGATCGTGCGCGATCTCGTTGAGCAGTTCCAGCAGACAACGCCGGATGTGGTTCTCGTCGTCCGAGTCTCGCGTGTCCGATTCGCCGAAGAGCCGCAGCACATCGTGCAACACGTTGCCGAACGCCAGACCGTCCAGCTCGACCGCGTCATCGCTCAGCGTTCCCAGCCCCAATTCGTGACGTAAGAAGTAGCGATACGGACAAGCCAGATACGACTTGAATGCCGTGACGCTCAGCGTCAGCTCGTGCTTCGGTTGCAGCAATTCCGGCTGGCCGAGTTGTGTGGCGACCTGTTGCGGATGAGGGATGTCGAGATCAAATTCACCGGGAGGGCGAGGCTCCCG
Organism: Planctomyces sp.; assembly: GCA_005798445.1. Taxonomy (GTDB): domain Bacteria; phylum Planctomycetota; class Planctomycetia; order Planctomycetales; family Planctomycetaceae; genus SXKJ01. Next base: position 15,488 of record SYJG01000233.1, on the reverse strand, counting down.
CCGAGCCGTCGATGGGGCATCGGCTCCAACAATCACCACCGGCTCGGCGGGAGCCTCGCCCTCCCGATTCATCAGCCGCAACACGCGTTCCGGCAGCTCATCCGCAGCGGCAGCGAACAGCAGGCGGCTGGGGATGAGCGGATTGCCGTCGGCGTCACGGCGGCCGATCAGCCAGACGACTTCGCGGCGAGCCTGTTGCAGCAGCGTCACGGCGTAGGCGTCGCGAGCAAACCGCCGCAAATTGTCGTTCAGGCCGAGCCGATGTCGTAGCTCGTTCGGCAGGAACAAGTCGGAGTTCAAGCTGGTCGGGACGAAGCCCTCGTTGAACGACGTTACGATCGCGGCGGGCGTGTCGTCGAGCGGCAGCTCCAACCAGCCGAGCAGCTCGACGGCGTGGTCGTTCGCTTCGGGAGGGACCGTGTTGTCCGTCCCTTCGGAGACTCGTCGGACGACGCAGCGAATCGCATCGGCGGCCGAGACGCTCGGCGCGATCGACAACGGGATCGCGTGCAGTTCCTCCAAGGCGGTCCCCAACTGCTGCAACACTTTCACGACGACTCGACCGGACAGCGTCGATTCGTCCGCTTCGCGGTTGCCGTAGACCGACTCGATCCAGGCTCGCAGCGGCTCGGACCAATCGCTCAGCGGACGCGGCTTGCCACGCAACGGGGCGAGCAAGTCGCGCACTTCGCGGAGCAACCGGTGAGGCAGACCACCCGCTTCCGAACCATCGTCGTCTGGCAGGTTGGAAACCTGCCCCACGAGTTTTCGTCGAGGTCGCAACCTCGCGGGCTTCGGCTGTTCGAGGATCGCTTGCAGCGTCTCCGGTCCCAGCGGCAAGTGTTCGGAGAACGAGGCGTCGAGCGCGGCCAGATTGAGCCGTCCCGTCAGACACTCATCGAGATCGGGATGCCGCACGAGCGACGCGAAGCCCTCGAAGCGATCACGCTCCAACGACTCGGCCACGGCGAGCAGCAAGCGGCTCGGAGCGGAATCTGCCAGCGTCGTCCCTTCGATCCAGCGGGTCGGGACACCGCGCGTTGCCAGCTCCCGCTCGACGAACGGGCCGAGCCGATCATCGGTCAAGCCGATCACAACTTCGTCCGCTCGGAAACGTTCGCCGAGGGCGGACAGCTCGCGAGCGACCTGCTCGGCCTGTTCGGCCGGACCTTCGCAGACGCGGATGCGATACATCGGCACGTCGATCGGAGTCTCGCACCATTTGTTCGGCATCAGGCAGCCGTGCTCGTCGAACCAATCGGCCCGCTCCGGCGGTGCGGCGACGAGCGCGGTGACTCGCTCGGCCACTTGTTCGAGCATTTGCCGAGTCGCCTGATTCATGTCCACCGTCCCGACGAGCACGAGGTCGCGGTCGGTGTGCGGCTCGTGTTTCTCGATCGCGACGAGCCGCGCGGTCTGCGCGTCCCACAAGCCCAGGCCGTCAAGCGTCCGGTGATATTTTTCTTGGACCTGCCGCATCGCTTCCCAGCGAGCGGTCTCGAACCCGTCTCGTTTCTTCTGGCCAAGCTCGACCACCTTCGCGAAGTCGTGGCCGTCCGCCGCCAGCTCGCGGTGCTGCTTCCAGAGCATCGTTCCCAGCGACCACCACGCCAGAGCATCGTCGTCCGTCGGCGGTCGCGGAATGATCTTCGACAACACGCTTCGCTTCGATTCGCGAAGCACCTTCGCCCATGTGAGTTGCTGCACGAGGTCGCTCGCCAGCGGTCGCTGCAACGGATACAGCCGCTCCGGCAACGCACCGATCGTCTCAATCTGCGGCGGCGTGAGGCGGACGCCTTCTTGTTCCGCTCGCAACACCAGCAACTCCAGCAGCCGCCGCCCTGCCCTGCGTCCCGGTACAACGGCGATCACTCGGCCGAGATCAAGCTGACCGCACGTCACAAACTTCCGCGTGAGCCACTTCTCCACCGACTCCAACGGCGGCCGCTCCCAACCCAAGAACTCGCGTGTGATCGACGTCGTCATGCCGTCCGATTCTGGAGCCACCGCTCCACGATTGCCACCGTCGGCACACGGCTTCAATGAGCAAGTGGAAAGGGAAGCAACGCTTTTCTCCAATCCAAGTCGTCTTCGCGCAGTTTTTTGAAACGCAGAGGGGGACAAGAGGTCTCGCAGAGATCGCGAAGGCCTGTCTCTGCGATCTCTGCGTGTCTTCCCTCCGCGTCCTCTGCGTTTCAAAAAGCGATTCACAAGTTGCTCTCAACCACAGATTCCACTCGTTTGGACATGCCTGAAACGGGCGCGGGCGATAAATTCCCGGCCGACGAATCTGAAACTTGCGAGACCTCCGAATGCCCGCCTCGATGCTTCGACTTTGCTCTGTTGCGATCTGCCTGATCGCCAGTGATCTGCTTGCTCAGTCTCCGACCGACGCCGACATCGCCACCTTCGAGAAGGAGGTGCTGCCGATCCTCAAAGCCAATTGCTTCGCCTGCCACGGCTCCGAGAAGAAGCTGCAAGGTGGGCTGAAGCTGACCAGCCGCGAGGACATCCTCAAGGGGGGCGAGAGCGGACCGGCGGTCAATCTGAAGAAGCCGGACGAGAGCTTGATCCTGCAAGCGATCAACTACGACGGCATCATGATGCCCCCGAAGGGAAAGCTGCCGAAGGCGCAGATCGACACGCTGACGAAGTGGGTCACGCGCGGGCTGGCTTGGTCGGACAAAGCCGCGACGGCCGCCGTGAAGGCACACGGAGCACCCGTCGTCGATGACGAAGCTCGCAACTGGTGGGCGTTCAAGCCGGTCGTGCGACACGCGGCCCCGGAAATCAAAAATCAAAAATCAAAAATCGAAAATCCGATCGACGCGTTCGTGCTCGCGAAGCTCGAAGCCAACGGGGCCGAACCGGCTCCGGCCGCGTCGAAGCAAACGTTGCTGCGGCGTCTGCACTACACGCTGACCGGACTCCCTCCGTCACCGAAGGATGTCGAGGAGTTTCTCGGCGACACGTCCGCCGATGCCTATGAGAAGGTGGTCGATCGGCTGCTCGGCTCGCGGCAGTACGGCGAGCACTGGGGACGGCACTGGCTGGACCTCGTCCGCTACGCCGAGTCGAACAGCTTCGAGCGGGACAACCCGAAGCCGTTCGTCTGGCGATACCGCGACTACGTCATCCGCTCGTTCAACGACGACAAGCCGTACGACCAGTTCCTCCGCGAGCAACTGGCGGGCGACGAACTGGATCAGGTCACGCCGGACGGCATCATCGCTACGGGCTTCTACCGGCTGGGGCTGTGGGACGACGAACCGGCCGATCGGCCGCTGGCGTTTTACGACGGGCTGGACGACATCGTGGGGACCGTTTCGCAAACGATGCTCGGCCTGACGGCGAATTGCGCTCGCTGCCACGATCACAAAATCGACCCGTTCACGCAGCGCGACTACTACTCGCTGCTGTCGTTCTTTCACGGCATCAAGCCCTACGGCGGCGACAACGAGATCCTGCGATTCATCGGCGACGATGTCGCTCGCGAGAAACTCTCCGCAGCGACCGCCGATTGGGAGGCCAAACTTGCCGTCGTGAAGAGTCAGATCGCCGCCATCGAAGAACCGATCAAAGAAAAACTTCCCGGCGGAGAGATCGACGACTTCAAGTTCCCCGGCCGACGACGAGACATTCTGCGACGTCAGAAAGGAAAACTGATCTCGGCCGAGGAGCACGAGAAATACGAGTCGCTGCATCGGCAACGCATCGAACTCGAACGTGACCGTCCGAAGTCGCGCGAGCAGGCGCTCGCCATCAAGGAGGAAGGCCAGCCACGCGAGACGTTCGTGTTGCAGCGAGGCAATCCGCAGGCGCACGGCGACCGCGTTGATCCGGCGTTTCCGTCCGTGTTGTTGCCCGCCAACGCGAAGCCTCCCGAACTATCGCCGCGACGCGAGGGGGCCGAGACCTCCGGCCGCCGTCGAGTGCTCGCCGACTGGATCGCGTCGCCGACGAATCCGCTCACCGCACGCGTCATGGTCAATCGCGTCTGGCAGTACCACTTTGGCCGCGGCCTCGTCCGCTCGTCGAGCAACTTCGGCTACATGGGAACGCCGCCGACACATCCCGAACTGCTCGACTGGCTCGCCAGCGAACTGGTCCGCAACGGCTGGAAACTCAAGCCGCTGCATCGGCTGATCGTGACGTCAAAGGCGTTTCGGATGGCGTCGGCCCTGGCCTCTCAGCCCTCAGCTCTCAGCCAACGCGATCCCGAAAATGATTGGCTGTCGCACTTCGATCTCCGCCGCCTGACGGCCGAGGAAGTTCGCGACTCGATCCTCGCGGTCAGCGGAAACCTGAACTTCGAGAAGTCCGAAGGTCCAAGCGTCTATCCCGTCATCCCGCGCGAGGTGCTGGCGGGCCAGTCCGTGCCGGGTCGAGGCTGGGAGAAATCCACTCCCGAAGAGGCCGCGTCGCGGAGCGTGTTCGTCCACATCAAACGATCGCTGGCCGTGCCGTTGCTGACCGCGTTCGACTCGGCCGATCCCGACTCTCCGTGCCCGGTGCGGTTCACGACGACTCAACCGGCGCAAGCGCTCGCTCTCATCAACAGCACGTTCGCGAACGAGCAAGCCGCGATCTTCGCCGCCAGCTTGCGACGCTCGGCCGGCAACGATTCCGCCGTCTGCGTGCAAGCCGCTCTGACGCGCGTCCTGCAACGCTCCCCCACCGAACGCGAGATCGCTCGCGGAGTGAAGTTCCTCGAAGACAACATCCAGCGGGAGAAAGTCACCGCCGATGAAGCCCTGCGACGCTTCTGCCTGCTGACCCTCAACCTGAACGAGTTTGTGTACCTCGATTGAATCTCTCTGTGCCCTCTGTGTCTCTGTGGTAAAAAGACTTCACCACAGAGACACAGAGGGCACAGAGTCGGAGAAGAGAAATGAATCAAAACTTTTGTGGACGCACTCGCCGGGAGTTCCTCTGGCAGACCGGGGCCGGTTTCACCGGTGTCGCGCTGGCCGGGATGCTCGACCAGCCGTTCTTTGCTCAGGCGGCGGACGGCAAGCCGGCCTTTGCGAATCCGCTCGCACCGAAGAAGCCGCACCTCGACGCCAAAGCGAAGAGCGTCATCTTCCTCTACATGTACGGCGGGCCGAGCCACATCGACACGTTTGATTACAAGCCGTCGATGATCGGCCGCGACAACCAGACGATCGCCGTCAAAACGTTCGGTCGCGGCGGCAAGAAGAATCAGGGGCGAATCGTCGAGCCACGTTGGAAGTTCCAGCAGTACGGTCAGTGCGGACATTGGGTCAGCGAGTTGTTTCCGAATCTCGCCAAGCATGTCGATGACATCGCGTTCCTGCACTCGATGACGGCGGACTCGCCGATTCACGGCTCGGCGATGTTGCAGATGAACACAGGCAAGGTGCAGAGCGGTTCGCCGTGCATCGGCTCGTGGGTGAACTACGGCCTCGGCAGCGAGAACGAAAATCTCCCCGGCTTCGTCGTGATGCTCGACCCGCGCGGCGGACCGATCAGCGGAGCCAAGAATTGGAACAGCGGCTATATGCCGGCGCAGTACGAGGGAACGATCTTCCGCTCGCAGGGAACGCCGATTCTCGACCTCGCCCGCCCGGCCGAGCTGAGCGAAGCAGGCCAGAGGCGATTGCTCGACACGCTGCGCGAGTTCAACGACGACCACGCCGCACGGCTTGGCAACGATTCCAAATTGGCGGCGCGCGTTGCCAGCTACGAACTCGCCTTCAAGATGCAGTCGTCCGCGCCGGAGGCGGTCGATTTCTCGCAGGAACCGCAGCACATCCAGGAGATGTACGGCCTCAACGACAGACGCTGCGGCACGGTCGCTCGGCAGTGTTTGCTCGCGCGGCGGCTCGTCGAACGGGGCGTTCGCTTTGTGCAGATTTACTCCGGCGGAGCACATAACGACGACAACTGGGACGCTCACGGCGATCTCAAGCACAACCACGACCTGCACGCCGGCGAGATCGATCAACCGATCGCCGCGCTGCTGACCGATCTCAAATCGCGTGGGCTGCTCGATTCGACGCTGATCGTCTGGGGGGGCGAGTTCGGTCGCCAACCGACCGCCGAATACGAAAAGGGAACCGGCCGCGATCACAACGCCTACGGCTTCACAATGTGGGCGGCTGGCGGAGGCGTCAAAGGGGGAATCTCCGTCGGCACAACGGATGAACTCGGCAGTGCGGCGGTCGAGAAGCCATTCCACGTCAAACATCTGCACGCCACGATGCTGCACCAACTCGGCCTCGACCCCGATCGCCTGACGTATTTCTACGGCGGCCTCGATCAGAAGCTGGTCGGCGTCGAAGGAGCCGAACCGATCCGCGAGATCATGTCGTGAGCGTAGGATGGCCGCCCTCGGCCGTCCTGCGGTTCGTGTGTCGTTGTCGATCCGGGACGGCCGAGGGCGGCCATCCTACGTCTCAGTCGTTCCGCAGTGCTTCGATCGGGTCGAGTCTCGCGGCTTGCATGGCGGGGTACAGGCCGAAGGTGACGCCGACGAGGACTGAGATACCGAACGCGAGCGGTACGGACCAGGTGACGACGGCTGGTTCCATCGTGCGGATGATGTCGGGCAACGTGGCGACCGCTTCGGGCAACAATTTCTCGATGCCCCAGCGACAGGCGTTGATGGCGGGGCGACAGGCCAGTCCGGCGAGAATGCCCGTCGTGCCTCCGAGCATCGACAACGTCACGGTCTCGCGCAGGAACTGTCGTGTGATGTCCGACTGCCGCGCGCCGAGTGCTCGGCGAATGCCGATCTCTTTGGTCCGTTCGGTCACGGTCGCCAGCATGATGTTCATGATGCCGATGCCGCCGACCAGCAGCGAGATGACCGCGATGATCCCCAGGAAGAGCATGAACATCAGCCGGGTCGCTCGTGCGCGTTCGAGCAATTCAAACGGCACCGTGATGCCGTAATCCGCCGCCGGGTGATGCGGGGCGAGCGTGGCTTTGATGATCTCGGAGGTTTCGACGACGTGCGCCACGTCGGCGGCTTGCAGCGTGATTTGGCTCAATTCAACACGCTCGCCGGAGAACGATCCGCTGCGGCGAGTGAGGACCAAATCGCCGACACGCAGCCAGAGCGTTTCGATCGGGACGTACACGTCGCGCGAGTAGTCTTGGGCTTCAAGCGAGCCGCCGATCCCCGCCGACGGTGCTCGCGACTTCAGCACGCCGACGACTTGGTAGTAGTCACGCTCAATCTTGACCGCGTGCTTCAGCGGGTCTTCAAACGGAAAGAGCCGCTCGGCCGTTTCGGCAGCGAGAACACAGACGGTCGCTCGTTCAGAGCTGTCCGTCGGCGAGAGGAATCGCCCCCGATCGACTTCGAGCTTCGTGAGGTCCGCGTACTCCGGCGTGCAGCCGACCATGCGGCCATCGACGAGCCGATCGGCGAAACGAAACTCGCGGCGAACCTCGCGAATTGGAATCGCTCGTTTGATGGACGGCATCGTCTCGACGATCCGCGACAGGTCGCTGCGCGTGATCCCGTAGGGGAAGATGCCGCGCTGTCCGGCAGTCGCCTCGGCGGGAGGCTTAATCGAACGGACGATGATGTTGTCCGCACCGAGTCCTTCGATTTGCTTCTGAACCGCTCGGCCGATTCCCTCGCCAATCGCCAGTAGCCAGATGACGCTGGCGACGCCGATCGCGACCCCCAAAATCGTCAGCAGGGATCGCAGCGGATGCAGAAACAGGGCGTTGAGTGCGCCGCGTCCGAATCCTCCGGTCAGCCAACGCAATGGGTTCACGCGAGTCCTCACGATGAGTTACTGAGACGGAGCGGTTTCCAAGAAAACTTTTCAACGCAAAGGCGCGAAGACGCAAAGGTTGATTGTGAATGAAAATTGAAAACAGCACGTTTCAACGAATCAAACCGCTCGGAAGAGTGACAACAATTCCGTTCGTTTCTTTGCGACTTTGCGGCTTTGCGTTGAAAACTGCTCAGCTTGTGTGCGTTATTGGACGGAGGACTTGGCTGTTGGTTCGTTGGAGGTCGGTGACTCTTTCTTCGGGACGATCTCGTCCTTCAGGCCGAGTGCTGGGAGGTGGACTCGCGGGTTCATCACGACGTCGTCGGTCGGGCTGAGTCCGTCTTTGACGATGATGAACTTGTCGTTGGTCGACCCGATCAGCAGCTCACGCAGGACGAGCTTTCCTGCCGCATCGCGAATGACGGAGTAATGTTTGTCACCTCGCTCGACAACCGCTTGTATAGGCACCTGCAGGACATCGGTCTGCGTTTCGACGCGGATCGCAACTTTGGTGGACATGCCCGGCTTGAGCGTCGCTGGCGGACTGTCGAGTGTGATGATCGCGTCGAACTCTTTGACGTTCGGGTTGAACCAGTTTTCGTCCGAGGCGTATGCGTTGACGGTTTTGACTGTCCCCTTGAGTTCCGCTCCGCGCAGCGCCTCGATCTCGACGTTGACGGACAGGCCTGGCTTGACCCGATCGACGCGAGCTTCGCCGATCTTCGTTTTGACCTGCATCATGCTGGAATCAGGCAGCATGATGATGACCTGCTTTTCACGGACGCGGTTCCCTTTGCGAACCAGAAACTCATCGCCGCGCCAGCGGTTCTGGTTGGCGAAGACGACCTGCCCCGCGGACGGAGCTTTGATGACGCATTTCTCCAACTGCTTTTCGAGGTTCTTGAGCTTCTCCTGCTCGATCTCCAGCTTGGCCTGTTCGGCGTTGACGTTGGCCTCGGCGGTCTTGATGTCGGCGTCGTGTTTCTTCAGCGTCTTCGGCTTCGTGTACTCGCGGATGACGTTGAGCTTCGTCTTCGCCGCCTGCAAATCCTTGGCGAATTTCTCGACGGAGAACTGATCGCTTTCGAGTTGCACGTCGGTGATGTAACCGCGCGACGCAAGGACTTGGCTGTATTTCAGAAAGTTCACCGCCCGTCGCGAGTTCTCCTCGGCGACGAACAGCTCGCTTTCGAGCTTCTGCTCTTCCTGCACGAAGGTGCCGAGGTCGTATTCGCGCCGCGCGATCGAGGCGGCCGCGTGATCGTTGGTCGCCTTGCTGAGCGCCGCCTCCGCGTTGTTGACCAGAATTTTCTGAGCGGCCAAATCCTTGCGCAGGGTCGAGTCATCCAGCTCGACCAGCACGTCCCCCTCTTTCACGGGCGAGCCTTCCGCCACGATCTCCAAAATGCGAACCCCTTCGGCCGACGCAATTTCGCAGCGCAGTTCGACGTTCGACGAACTCTCCAGCTCGCCCCGCTCGACGATGTCGTGAGCAAACTCACCAACGACCGGCCGCTGCGTCGTAACATCCACGATCGCCTCGCCACGCAGCGAGTAAATCGCAAACCCGCCCGCCGATCCGACGACGATCAGGAACGCCAGCACAAACAACACTCCGCGCCGAGCTTTGCCGGAGCGTCGAACGGAGAAAAGCAGAGGATGCTTCGTCATGGCTTGGCAATCTCGAACGAGTGATTGCGAGCGGAGTAGCTCAGATCGAAGAACTCAAAAAAGCCCTTTGTCCCCAATTGCACGGCTCATAGTCCTCCCACCAGGACCGCATCACGCGGCAACACATGGTGGTAGTAAATCAAATGCCCCGTCGCGATCGCGGCATCCGACGCCTGCATGGCTTCCTTCATCGTCGAGCCGTGTCCCACCAGTTGATGGGCGACGGTGTCCCAGGCAATCCATTCCCCTTCGTAGCGTTCCTCGATCTCTGGAGGGATTTCGCCGGGGTCATTCATTGAGTCGAATTTCATGATCCGCGCCTCTGCAACCAGCGATCAACCGAGTACCACGGCGGATGAGTGTACCGTGCCATCTGGCAGCGAGGGAGTTGTCCCGGACGCTGCTGTTGGACTTCCAACCCCGACTTTCGTCATTCCTGAGCCGGTCGGTCCTTTGTCGTTCGCCACGAGCCACCGTGATCACTCAGCGCGTGCCGGTTGTTCGGACGGTGACGGTGGCACGGGAACCAGAACGTCGTAGGTCGCGGCTTCGGGCGGAAGCTCTCCACCGGGTGGTAGCGTTCCGGGAGGACAAATTCCGTTCGCGAGCGGATTCAGTTGCGACTCGTAGAAGCGTGCGACCAGCGACTCTTCGGTTAACGAACCCGGATCGAGCCACAGGCCCCGCTCGTCCAGCGCCATCGTGCCGAGATCGAAGTCGAGCAGTCGCCGCTGAATTTCGTAGCTTCCCCAAACCTGAATGAACGCCGCTTGTGTCTGCTGCAGGTTCAGCAGCGCATCGACCAGGTCCCGCGCGACGGTCGGCGAAGTGGTCGGTGTTCCGACTTTGGGGTCGATCACCGGCTTCTCCGGCTCTGAGAGTTTCAGCCGTGCGATGTCCGTTTGCGTGATCGCCACATCGACGGCAATTCGTCGCAGTTCAAGATTGAATTGGTCGAGGTGAATCTGTCGCAAGATCGAGCGGAGACTGCGATGAATCTCGTCACGCTGCGCCATCAGTGACCGTCGAGCGTGTTGGTAGTCGATCAGCGATTGCCGGTATTGATTTCGTTCGAGGAGCCGCGTGAGAGGCGCGTCGATCTGCAAGCCGGCGCGGAGCACTCCGTTGTCGTCGCGAAACTTGACCGGGTTGTCTCCCGTCGTCCCCAGGTCTCCGGAGAGGTTCACCGAGAGATTCGACTTCAGTGCGTTCGCGTTGAACTCGATCAGTCGCCAGCTATCGACCAGAGATGCTTTCGCGTTCATCCAATCGGGACGCCGCGCCAACGCGACTTGAACCACCGTTTCGGGACGCACTCGCACCGGAACCAAGCTGACGCCGTGCAAGCGTGTTCGAGCCTGCCACAGCGAGACCTCCAACAGCGTCGCGGAAACACGAGCCAGAATCGCTCGCTCGGCTCGAGTCTGTGCGACCGGTTCCAGTTCATCATCGTCGGCGAACTTTTGCACGACATTCGCCAGCTCGGCGAGATCGTTTGCCAGTCGAGCTCTCTCGGAGCGGAGCAACCTGACTCGCTCATCGAGTGTGGCCGTCGAAATCGCGCGGCTGTCGAAGTTGTCGTCCTTCAACTCTGGTCGCTGCGACAACTCTTCCAGTGCGAGCCGCCGAGCCGGCAAGTTCGCCTCAACAGCTTTGAGATCCTGCTCCAACACCTCCTGAAAACGACGCAACCGATCCGACAGATTGGCAACGTCGGGCGGAGCGAGGCCACCTTGTCCGATCGCCGACAGAGCTTCGAATCGCTCGGCCACTTCGTTCTGCAACTGCGTCAGACCGGAGTCGATCAGATTGAACTGCTCGAAGAACGGATCATTCAGCTCCAACGGAATGTCCGGCGGCAAACCCAGCCGAATCTTGTAGATGTCCAAAGCACTCTCGTACCCCGCGATGAGATTCAGCAGCTCGCTGTGTCCGGAGTATGCTTGTCGCGCGAAATCGACTTGAAAGCGATTCTCCAAACGCTTCGCCTCAAACGCCGCTTCGAGCTGCAACCACGAATCGCGCAGGCTCGCGATCCGCGCACGCTGGTTGCGAATGAACTGTTGCTGCTGCAAGAACCCCAGGAACCCGCCCGCGTTCTGAGCACCAACGCCGCCCCCTCCGGCAAAGCCGCCGCTCGAAGAAATGCCCGCACCGACGCGGCCGAAGCCATCTGCTCCCACACCGAAGAATCCCGTCAGCCCCGACCCGCCGAAGAAACCACCCGCGCGCTGCAAGTTGCCGCCACCGCCATTTCCCGTCGCGACGCTGAGATAAAAACCCTGTCGAAAACGGTCGTACTGCCGCACGTTGGCGAGCAGGCTCCGCTCCGATCGTGTGAGCAACTCCATCACTCGCGCCTTACCCGCGAACTGCAACAACGGCTGCGAGATCGCGAAGTTCAGCAGAGACGTGTTCGTCGAAGTGTCGTTGCCGGAGAACTGCCAGACGATCGAGTTCGCCAACCCGGCCGCGAATGTTCCACCCGTCGTTGTGAATCGTCGCAGCGAAAAGTCCGCGTCATTGGTGAGCAAATTCGCGTCCGAGCCGCCGTTGCGAATGCGGCCGAGGCTCGTGAACTGCGTCCCGTTACCGCCAAAGAATTGCGTTTCAAAGCGAAACCGCTCGGCTGTGACGTCGAGTGCCGACAAATACAACGTCTCCAACTGAGACTGATACTCTCGCAAATGCAGCCGAGCCAAACCGATCGCGCCGGCGAGATCCACTCGAACTCGGCCGTCGCTGTCCTTCGGCAACCACTCGCGGAACTGGTTCGTCTCGACATCCGGCAACACGCCGTTGTCCTCCCAGTGCGACCAGCCGTCGTGCCCATCGACACACTGCATCAACCGATGCGAGTCAGGGTCATCCGGCGGCATCGGCGGACAATCGGGATCGAAGGGATCAAACAGCCGCGACCTCGGATCAATGGCAATGTCGAACTCGGCGAGCTGAAACCGAGGGTCCGCCGTCGCCTGAGTCACAACCGCCGCAGCCTCGGCATCCGCCTGCTCACGGTAATGAGCACGATGACAGCCGCCGCACGTCAGCCCCAACACCAGAATCGCCGCCGCGCACGAAATCCCCAGCGGCGCGCTTCGCCGAGACCGAGTCCACCCCACGGCTGACCGATCGCTGAATGCTGACATGACGTCAGCTACTATCGGGAGCCGACGGCTCCCGACATAATGACTTTGCCTGTTGCGCAAAGATTCACGGCAGACTCACCGGCAGAGTTTGCCGCCCCGGCAGCTAGCAAAGTGAACAACGACTTTCCACGACAGACCGACTCCGTTTCAATCACCGCAGAAGTCCCTCGGAGGTGTCTCATGTCCTTGAGCGAGCTAGAGCCTGTCGTGCGAACATTGCCGCGATCTGAAAAGTTTCAATTGGTCCAATTCCTCGTCAATGAACTGGCACGCGAGGCTGCCGACGTTCCGCTCATCGCAGAGCGCGACACATTTCCCGTTTGGACGCCGTTGCAAGCCTCCGACGCCGCTCAAACTTTGTTGAACGCCCTGCAAGCCGAACAGATCTCCGAATGAATTCCCGCCCTGCTCAATTCCCGTTTGTCGATCACGGACTAGGTGATGCCGCTCGGTTGCCGATGCTCCCGCTCGAACTCTCATTCGGAGCGACATCGATCTCCGTCTCTGGGTTGGTGGATTCCGGTTCGACCATCAACGTCTTGCCGTTTGACTTGGGAATCCAGCTCGGCGCGGTCTGGGAGCAGCAGACGATTCCTGTGCGTTTGACAGGCAATCTGGCCAGCGCAGAAGCACGCGTGTTGATTGTCACTGCTCGCGTCGGCGAGTTCGCTCCCGTCAAGCTGGCATTTGCCTGGACGAAACTCGATTCCGTGCCGGTGATCTTGGGCCAGATCAATTTTTTCTTGGAGTTTGACGTCTGCCTCTTTCGATCTCGCGGAGTTTTTGAAGTCCGCCCCAAATAGGAACCTCCATGATCCGCTCATTGAAGTGTCTTGGCTTCGTTCTGTTGTTGGTGACTTTGATTCCAACGAGCCAAGCTCGCGCGGCCGACTCTCGGCCAAACGTGCTGTTCATCGCGATCGACGATCTGCGGGACTGGGTCGGGTTCCTTGGTGACACACAAACGAAGACGCCGAACCTCGACCGCTTGGCCACTCGCGGCATGAAGTTCACTCGCAGTTACTGCGCGGCTCCGGTGTGCAATCCCAGCCGTACGGCGTTGTTGACCGGAATGCGTCCCGGTTCGACCGGCGTTTACAACAACAACATCGACTGGCGCGAGGCCGTGCCGGATGTCGTCACGCTGCCGCAGCACTTCAAGCAGAACGGCTACTTCGTCGCCGCAGCCGGAAAGATTTCGCACGACTCGTTCAAACGATTGTCCGATTGGGATGACTACCTCAATCAAAAAGGAGGCGGCGTGAAAGACGATGTCGGCGGAGTGGACGGCATCCGCTTCGGTGCCATCGACGCGGATGACGACGACATGCCGGATGCGAAGTCGGTGAAGTACATCTCCGAGCATCTCGCGAAGAAACAAGACAAGCCATTCTTCCTAGCGTGCGGATTCAAGAAGCCGCACATGCCATTCAGCGTGCCGAAGAAATACTTCGACCAGTTCCCGCTCGACAGCATCAAGCTGCCGGACGTCAAAGTGGACGACCTGAAGGACATCCCGCCTGCAGGTCTCAAGATGGCGAAGGCCGACGGAGATCACGCGGCAATCGTGAAATCCGGCCGCTGGAAAGAAGCCGTGCAGGCATACCTCGCGACAATCTCGTTCATGGACACGATGCTCGGTCGGCTGCTCGACAACTTCGACCGTAGCCCGCATCGGGACAACACAATCATCGTGCTCTGGAGCGATCACGGCTGGCATCTCGGCGAGAAAGAGCACTGGCGGAAGTTCGCGCTGTGGGAGGAGGCGACTCGCGCCCCGCTGATCTGGTCGGTGCCGAAACTCACGCCGACCAGCTCGACCTGCGAGCGGCCGGTGGACTTCCTGCACATCTACCCGACGCTGTGCGACCTCTGCGGACTGCCGACGCCAAAGCATCTTCAAGGCCGTAGCATCCGCTCGTTGCTGCGCGACCCGAAGGCCGAATGGTCGCAGCCGGCAATTACGACTCACGAGTTCAAGAACCACGCCGTCCGCACCGAACGCTGGCGGTTCATCCGCTATGCCAACGGTGACGAGGAACTCTACGACCACGACGCCGACCCGCACGAATGGACGAACCTCGCCAGCGATGCGAAGCTCGCGTCCGTCAAATCAGACTTGGCGAAGTTGCTGCCGACCGAAAATGTTCCGCCCGGCAAGAAGAGCGAGGCAGAGGCTAAGGTCAAACAGAAAGCCAAGGCTAAGAAGAAGAACCAGTAGGGAAATGACTCCGGTGGGTCTCGATGACTCGACCGCACCCTACGAGGTCAGGCCTGCGCTCGCAGATCGCGGAGCAGGTCGGCAAAGGCGGACTCGAAGTGGTCGTGGGTTTTCCAGTTCGAGAAGTCGGGGATGTGGTATTCGCGGAGTTCGACGGCCAGGTCTTTGCCGGTATCGGCGTCGAAACAGCTCCATGCGCGAATGCGGTCGATACTCACCAGCCGGATGGGGAACAGTTTCTGGCGCGCTGTGCGCGGGTCTCCCGACCCCGCACTTCGACGACCGCAGGTCTCCAACGAATCGAGGAGACCTGCGGTCGGTCCAAGCGGCGGGGTCGGGAGACCCACGCCGAGCGCGAGTTCGGCCTGGCGAGCTTTGCGAATCTCGGTCTTCACCCATTCGCTGTTCATGCTGTGCTCCGAGAGCACCAGCAGCAGGCGGTCGTTGACCTGGATGGCCCGGTCGATCTGCTCGATGAGTTTCTGGCCCCCCTGCATGTCTTCCGGAGCGAACCAGACCCGCAGCTTTTCGCCCCGCAGCTTCTCGTGCAGCCGCCGAGCGAACTCCTCGTCCTGGCTGCTATCGCTGATGAAGCACGATTGGTATTGAATCGGCTGCATCGTCCCGATGAGCGACGGCAGGTCGGCGATGAAATCCTCCGGCACGCCGCAGCCACGCAGGAACTCTTCG
>SYJG01000232.1 GCA_005798445.1 Planctomyces sp. | reverse complement strand
GGCATGGCGTCAGCCCTCCGAGTGATTCCATCGGTTTTCTCTCGGAGGGCTGACGCCCTGCCGCTCGCCGAACCTCTCATGACACCCCGTGCGAGCTATAACTTGCTCGACACGTACAAGAACACAAGGAACCTTCGATGAGCAAACGGGCGGAGTGGCATTCGACGACGATCTTGTGCGTGCGGCACAATGGCCATTGTGCGATGGGTGGCGACGGACAGGTGACGCACGGCACGACGATTCTCAAAGCGGACACGAAGAAAATTCGCTGGCTGCTGGAGAAAAAGGTGCTCGTCGGCTTCGCAGGCTCGACCGCCGATGCGTTCGCTTTGATGGAGCGATTCGAGGCCAAGCTCAAAGACTACCCGAACAACGTGCCGCGAGCGGCGACGGAACTGGCTCGCGACTGGCGCACGGATCGAATGCTGCGGCGATTGGAAGCGATGCTGATCGTCGCCAACGACGAACATTCGCTGCTGATCACCGGAGTCGGCGACGTCATTCAGCCGACGGACGGCGTGCTCGGCATCGGCAGCGGCTCCCCGTATGCCATCGCTGCGGCACGAGCACTGGCTCGGAACTCGAAGCTCTCGGCGGGTGAGATCGTCACCGAAGCCATGCGAATCGCCGCTGAGCTCGACATCTACACGAACGAGAATTTGACCATCGAAGAATTTCCCTGCAAACGCTGACGTGGGGCAGGTTTTCAACCTGCCCGCCCACCACACCAAATGAAACGACAGGCAGGTTGAAATCCTGCCCCACGAAAAACAACCTGGAGCGACACCCGTGCAAGCACTGACGCCGCGTGAAATCGTCGCGGAACTCGACAAATACATCATCGGCCAGGATCCCGCCAAACGGGCGGTCGCGATCGCGCTACGCAATCGTTGGCGCTGGCAACAGCTTCCCGATGACGTCCGCCGTGACATCACGCCGAAGAACATCATCATGATCGGCCCGACCGGCGTTGGAAAAACCGAGATCTCGCGCCGACTCGCGAAGTTGTCCGATGCCCCGTTCATCAAAATCGAAGCGACGAAGTACACCGAGGTCGGCTACTACGGCCGCGACGTCGAAAGCATGGTCCGCGATCTCGTCGAGGCGGCCATCGCGATGGTCCGCGAGAAGAAACGGAGCACCATTCAAGACGAAGCTCAACGCCGGGTCGAAGAGCGGCTGCTCGATTTGCTGATTCCAGCACCCACCTCCTCGCGAAAAAAGAACACGTCGAAGTTGGAGCCTCTCGAACTCCTCATCAAGGCCGCGACGGGCGAACGCTCACGCAACGACGGCGACAACCTCACCGAAGCCGAACAGGAACGTGCCGCCGACCGCAGCAGTCGCACGCGAGAACGCTTCCGCGAGAAGTTGAGAGCGGGCGAACTCGAAGACAACGAGGTCGAATTGCGGATCGAATCGCGTCTGATGCCAGTCCACGTCATGTCCAACATTGGCGGCATGGAACAGATGGAAATGGACCTGCAAAACCTGTTCGACAAGATTGGGCCGAAGCAAACATCACACCGGTCCGTGCCCGTTCGCAAAGCGCGCGAGATTCTGCTCGAACAGGAGCTCGAATCGCTGATGGACAAAGACGCGATCAACGAGGAAGCGGTGAAGCTGGCCGAAACGCACGGTGTCATCTTCATCGACGAACTCGACAAAATTTGCGGCGGCGAAGAATCGCGCGGCCCGGATGTCAGCCGACAGGGCGTGCAACGCGACCTGCTGCCGATTATCGAAGGGACAACGGTCCAAACCAAATACGGCTACGTGAAGACCGACCAAGTTCTGTTCATCGCGGCCGGAGCCTTTCACCGCTCGCGTCCGTCCGATTTGATGCCCGAACTGCAAGGCCGCTTCCCGATCCGCGTCGAACTGCAACCACTCACCCGCGACGACTTCATCCGCATCCTCACTGAACCAAAGACCTCGCTGACTCGGCAGTATCAAGACTTGCTGGGGGCTGACAGTGTCAAACTCAAATTCACGAAAGATGGCATCGAGGCGATCGCCGACATCGCTCATCAAGTCAACCAAACGACGCAGAACATCGGAGCCCGCCGCCTGCACACGATCCTCGAACGACTGCTGGAAGACATCAGCTTTGACGCCCCCGACGTGAAGAAGAAATCACAGGCCATCGACGGCGACTACGTCCGCAAGAAACTGCAAGACATCATGAAGAACGAAGACTTGAGCAAGTTCATTTTGTAGCCTGACTCTCCGAGTCGGAAGCCTCGTCGAAAAATCCCGACTCGGAGAGTCGGCCTACGGTGGAGGCCGCTATGAAAACTCGGTCGTTGTGGCACAACTTTGCCGGCGATTCCGGTTGCGCAACGAACGCTCGCACAACCTGTCGCTGTCGATTGGAATCCTCATTCTCCGTTCACGAGCGATTCCAGTCCGACGATACGCTGCCGGAGAATCATTCTTTCGGAGTCGCCACTGTGAATCGTGTGGATCAAACCCCAGCAATTGCCGTCCACACACGATGCCTCGGACATCAGTTGCCAGAAGACCAACCCAGTCCGGTCGGTCTGATTTGCTCTGAGTGTCACGCGCGATTGCGGCGCGATCCGCCGCGAGGCTCGTGTCGAGGATTTTGGGAAAGTCAGCCGGCGCTTTGCGATGGAGATCCGTGTTCGGTCTTCGCTCTTGTCTGGGACGACTTTCAGATTCGTTCGCTGCATCTGACGACGGCATGGGAAGATTTGGAGCGTGAGGCGCAAAGTGTTTTGAGCGCCGCTGCTCGCTGAAGACAAAACGGTACAACGGCTGTCGGCAATCGGCTCTCGGTGGTCGGCCGGACAAGGAAACTATCCGACGGCCAATTCTTCGTCGCGGATGTCGGTTACAAACATGCAGCCGGGGCTGTGAGTGATGACCAGCGGCGGCTTCGCGGCCATAATGGCTGCCTGAGGCGTCACGCCACAGGCCCAGAAGACGGGAACTTCAACCGCGTGAATTGGCACGGCATCTCCAAAGTCGGGACGCGCGATGTCCGAAATACCAATCGCCGACGGATCGCCGATGTGGATGGGAGCGCCATGCACCGACGGGTATCGCGATGTGATTTGCACCGCTCGCACGGCGTTGCTCGGAGTCAGTGGACGCATCGAAACGACCAGCGGTCCGTGAAACACTCCGGCCGAGCGGCACGCGATGTTCGTCCGAAACATCGGCACGTTGACTCCAAGTTCAATGTGACGGACTGGCAACCCGGCTCGCAACATCGCGGATTCAAACGTGAACGAGCAGCCGATGACGAAGCTCACGAAGTCATCCTGCCAGTAGCGCGAGAGATCCGTCGGCTCATCGACCAATTCGCCGTCTCGCCAAACTCGGTAGCGCGGCAGGTCGGTTCGCAAGTCGGCATCTGGCGCAACATGCCGAGGCATCGGATCACCCGGCTCTGTCACATCGAGCAGCGGACACGGCTTCGGATTCCGCTGGCAGAACAACAAGAAGTCAAACGCTAGCGCCTTTGGCAGCACGACGAGATTCGCCTGTGCGAATCCGCCGGCGAGTCCACACGTCGGTTTGATCCACGAACCGTCTCGGCAGGCGGCACGGACAGCGATTCCGTTGGTGAATGAATTCGGATTGATCATTGGTGCTTGGCCATTGGCTATTGGTGACTAATTTCTCAAACTCCGTTTGGTTCGTCATTCGGAAATCAAACGGCGAACACGAACCAGAAACGCCTCGATGATGGCCGTGATTTCTAACCCCAATCACCAATCGCCAACAGCCAATGACCAATCACCAATTGCTTTCCGCCGCCCGCGTCGAATGGATCGGCATCAGCCCCCACTATCGGCAGCCGATTGAGCCGTGTGACGAAGTCACTGTCGCGGTTGGCACGGGCATTGATGGCGACTATCACTCGTCGAAGAGGCCGGGCGGCAAGCGGCAAGTCACGCTGATTCAAGCGGAGCACTTCGCCGTGATCGCGGCCAACACCGGCCGAGACTCCGTCAGCCCAGAGTTGTTCCGCCGCAACATCGTCGTACGCGGCATCGAGCTGACCACGCTGATCGGCCACCGATTCCGCATCGGTGAAGCGTTGCTCGAAGGAACCGGCCCCTGCACGCCCTGCTCCCGCATGGACGAAAATCTCGGCGAAGGAGGCCGACTCGCCATGAAAGGCCTCGGCGGCCTGACCGCCAGGGTCATCCAGCCGGGACGAATTCGTTTGGGTGATTCAGTGACGGCCGAGGCGTGAAGGCGAACGACCTGGTTGAGCGGAATCTCAGCCGGCAGCGCGCCCCCAGCACCAGTCTGTCAATTACACACATCTCGGTACTCCTTGGCGAAGATGAGCCAGGCGGTGGAGTAGTCGAGCATTCGGCGGAGGCCAATCCAGATGGGTTGTGGTCCGGCGGGGGGTTCTGTCGCGCGATTGTTGTAGCCGCCCAAGTGAGTGATCAATTTCAGGAACTCGCTCAAGAGCGGTGGTTTAAGTGGCGGTGCCGACTTGCGGACGACACGCCAGGCCGGCTGCCATTCCTCGTCCGTGAAGACCGCCGTGCAGGGTAAGGTGGGGCAGGTGCGATTCAAATACGTCAGGTACAGCACGCGCCAGGCGATGATGTTGTACATCGCCAGGCAATTCAGCAGACGTGACTTGGTTTCGAGCATGATCCGTTCCACTTGGCAGCCCGTCTTCAACACGCGGAAGTAGGTTTCGATCAGCCAGCGGGCCGCGTAGTACTCGACCACGGTCAGGATCTGGGCGACGGTGTCGATCGGCAAAGTCGTGACCAGCAGCCAGCAGACACCGGTGCCATCGCCGGGGCCAGCGACCTCTTGGACCAGGATCACGTTGTGCGTGATGACCTCCAGTCCTGGCCGATGATTCGGTGGCTTCACGGCCGTGCGGATCGCGCGGACTTCCACACGCGCTTCACGAGCCTCACGTTTCGGCGTGGCACTCAACGTGATCGTCTGTGTCGCCAGCAGCGGCGAGGAGGAGACTTGCTCGCGCACCTTGTGGTACGTCCGCCGACTCGCTTCCCGATCGCGTTCAGGAGTGCTGCGATCTTCGTGAGCACGGATCAGGTAATCCGCCTTGGGACCGGAAATGCTCTGTGCTTCCAGGAAGATGTCGTAGATGTCCGCCTCGCGATCCGCCACGCTGATGATTCGAGTGTTTGGACATTGCGCCGCCAGATCGCAGGCCGTCCGATAGCCCTCCAGCCAGCGAAAACTTTCCTTCTCTTCGATCGGCCGCCGCTTCTGGGCCGCCGAGTCCTTCCGCTCTTTCCCCAGCGTTTCCGGAGCACGATCGAACGTGTGCGTCGCCACCACTCCCAACGGCAGGCGTTCGGGAGTGAGTACCAACTGCACATGATGATACAGTCCAAAACGATTCTCTTGGTTGAGACACAAGGCATCGCACGTCGGATGATCGCTGTAATCCAGTTCGGTGGTATCCTGCGCGACGAGCACCACGGGATGCTCCTGCATGCGCTGGAGTGTGGCCTGTCGATGTGGCTCGAGGATTTGTTCGGGCGAGACATTCGCATTGTTAAAAAAGCGATAGGCCGCTTGTGTATCACCCCAGCCATTAACGGCCGCGTTGATGCTGGCTTCGGGATTCGCCGCCAAGGCTTCGATCACTTTCCGACTCCGTTGATTCAACCGCTCGTCGCCCAGACAAATCCCCGCCAACTCGTCCGCAATCCCTTGAGACATCTTACTCTCCTGAAAAATCCTCCAATGGAAATCTCAGAATCGGATGCGCAAATTGTGTGCCGGCTTTTGGCGAAATCCTCGCGAGATGTGTGTAATTGACAGAGCACCAGTGCGGAGATCTGGCTCTTCTGGCCATCGACTGTCTGCTTTCATGACGGCTTGGCACGATAATCAGAACGCCTGACGCCGTGATCGAAAAAGACCACGCTGATTCACAAAATGTCGAGTTGACACGAACACGACCCCTAATAGGCTGGCTTTCCACTCCGGATCAAGTGGTTTGTCGGTCCTAATCTTCCAGCCAAGGCTGTGTCAGCCGTGGCTTGCCCGACGCGACAGACCTTCGCGGATCAAAAGAAATCCAGGCGAGTCTCGTTCGACAAGACGTGGAGGCTGAAAGATGTTGCTGTCGTGGCTGAAGCATTTTCACACTTTGAAGCACAAACCCCGAGGACGGCGTAGCCATCTGCCGCTTGGGGTCGCATCGCGAACTTCTGAGGCGATCATTGGGGGCGTTGAGCCGTTGGAAGACCGCACATTGCTCAGCACGATGCCGCGTGTTTCGATGGCGGTCAGTCCGGCAAGCGTGGCGGAAAATGGAACCGCAAATGCGACGTTTCGGTTCACACGGACCGCTCCGGTCACCGACGCGTTAGTCGTGAACTTCACGGTTGGTGGGGATGCCACCTTCGGTGCGGACTACAGCACGTCTGAAGCAGGATTGTTTGCGGCAGGACACGTCGTATTCGAGGCGGGGCAAGCCACCGCGACGATCACAATGGATCCGAAGGGGGATCAGGTGTTGGAGCCCAATGAATCGGTGATTGTGACATTGGCCGAGGGGACGGGTTACTTGTTGGGAACCTCGATTTCCGCGAAAGCGACGATCGCTAATGACGATTCCGAGATTTCGGTCGCCGTGTCTGCCACTGGCGACCCTCTCTCCACTGCAGTCGCCGAAGACGGCAAAGCAAACTTGATTTACACATTCACTCGAACTGGCGCGCTGGGGGCGTTATCGGTCGACTTCAGTGTGAGCGGCGACGCCTCGGTGAATTCCGACTTCACTCAACGCGGAGCTGACAAATTCAATGGATACTTCAGCAAGTTGTCATTTGCTGCCGGCCAGACCAAAAAGACCATCACGATTGATCCGGTCGCAGACAAGCTCACTGAAACCTCTGAGCTCGTCACGCTGACCTTGAGACAGTCAAAGGGATACACTGTCGGCGAATCAGCGTCAGCGACGGGAGAAATTCTCGACACCGTTCCTCGTGTGACGCTCGCAGTGACTTCCGCCAGCTTGATCGAGAATCGATCCGGAAACGCAAACTTCAGGTTCCAGCGAACCGGTAATCTCGACAGTGCTTTGACGGTCAATTTTCTCGTCTCTGGAACGGCGAGCTTTATTGGCGACGACTACTCGGTTCGCGGAGAGGAGTCGTTTACGGGGAGCGAGGGTTCCGTGACCTTCACTCCCGGTCAATCGATCGCGAGGGTGTTCGTTGATCCCACTGACGATTCAAAGGCGGAACTGAACGAAACGGTGATTCTTAAACTTGACGCCGGAGATGATTACATCGTTGGCACATTGACTGACACCAAAGCCACGATTACGGATGACGATACCGAAATCGGGATTTCCGTTTCTTCGGAAGGCGTCACCGAAGATGGAGCGTCGAATTTGGTCTACACGTTCACTCGCAAAGGCGTGAAGACGAATGCGTTGACCGTCACCTTTGATGTGGACGTGGACAGCACGGCCACTTTGGGAACAGACTTCACGCAGTCGGGAACCGCGACCTTCTCCAAATTGACCGGCACCGTTGAATTCCTGGCCGGCCAGACCACCAAGAAAGTTACGATCGATCCGATCGCCGACAACCTGGTCGAGCCGGATGAATTCGTCACACTCGTGTTGCGTGAATCATCGGCATATTCTCTCGATGAAGATGCAAACTTCGCCGTGGGAGTCATCACCAACGACGATCCGCGCGTGCTCATCGCCGTGTCAGCGTCATCCATCGCCGAGGCTGGGGGCACGACCAACTTTCAGTTCATCCGCACGGGTTCAACCACCAGCGAATTGACCGTCAACTTCAGGGTGGACGGAACTGCCACCTTCGACGAGGACTATGCCGCTTCCGATGCCGTGTTCGTTGTCGACGTGTTCGGCGTCCTTAATGGTACGGTGACGTTCCAGGTTGGATCCGCCACGGCCAATGTGGAAATTGTTGCGTCCGACGACCTGGACGTCGAAGTGGATGAGACGGTCATTCTGACTGTCACCGAGGGAGACGACTATTTGATCGGTGCCCCCACCGCCGCGACGGTCTCCATCGTCAGTGACGATCTGCTGGACGAGCTGCCATAGTCCGTCGAACCGCTCATCACGACTTTCGTCATGGGCCTGTATCTGGGACGCTCTGGAGCGTCACCCAAGGCAACGCAATCTCGGAGCTTCACGCACGACAATCTGATCGACTTGCAGTCCGATTCCAAACTGCTGCCTCCGATCTCATCAACGTCGTCACACGAAAGCAAAGTGGTCACAACGCAAGCCAACGGCCGCGACGACATCGGCCAGTCGGTCTTGCAGTTTGTCTTACCGGACGGCATGGCGGAACCGGAAAAGAAGACGATCACTTTGGTTGACTTCCCTGCATCGTCGAATGACCGGATCATCGAACGCGAAGCCACACCAAAACGCGTGACGATGACTTCCGAACCGATTCACAACTCGCACGATTTCCCCTAAGAATTCGTCTTCTTCACAGAGAAGTCGGGCCCGCTCAGTGGCGACGCGCACGCGCAACAAGTAGCCTGCGAATCCTTCGGGAGTGTACGCGGCTCTGGTGACCGCCCTGGGCTTCAAACCCAGTTCGATGATTCCCGAACTGCTGACGAGCCACGAGTTGTGGCGAGCGTGCCGAGTGTCTTACCGGCCGGCTTACCGGAATTGCTCGGAAAAGACGCTGACTTGTGCCGGCTGGTTGAGGCTTGGCCGAGGTTGCCGGAGCATGTTCGGGCGACGATTCGGATGCTCGTGGAGTCGGCGCGCATCACTTGAGGCTTGGTTGACGGGACCATTTCCAAACGTCCGGTTGACCCGTGGCCATTGTTGTTGAAGAATACAACAGCCGGACGACGAAGATGTCAGAGGGAACGCACGATGGATGACATCCACATCGTCTGGGACTTGGACGACGATCCTGACGGGAACGTCCAGCACATTCAGGAACACGACGTCACGATGGATGAAGTCGAGGACGTACTTTACGACCCGAACAGCGTCACATCGGTCAGCCGGTCGTCGGGGGAGCCAATCACGTTTGGCTTCACGGCGTCCGGGCGGTACTTGGCGGTTGTGTGGGAGCACGTTCAAGACGATCCGTTGACGATGCGCCCCATCACGGCCTACGACGCGCCGGAGCCATCGGCTCGGAAGAAACGGAAGAAACGATGACCAGCCGCACTCGAATTCATCGGCCGCGACAACAGACCGCCGAGCAAGCCGCCGCCGAGCAGGCGAAGCGGAAACGCTTGCAGCGTGAGAAGCCGGGCCTGGCCGACTTGCTGGCCAGCGGCGACTACTCCGAGCCGTTGTCGCAGGCGGAGTATTGGAACTTGCGGAAGGCGGTTCTGCGGCTCAAGGAACTGCGAGAGGCTGCGGGCTTGAGTCTGGCGGACGTGGCCGAGCGAAGCGGCATCGACCGCGCGGCGATTTGCCGGCTGGAGAACGGCCAACACCAGAACCCCACCATCGGTACGCTCAACCGCTACGCCGACGCGCTCGGCAAGCGAGTGTCGTTTCAAGTCGTGGATGTCACCAAGCGGCGAGCCAAGTCACGCTGACAATCATGACGGACGTTGTACCGGTTGACGTTCTGGTCAGCGCTGTCGTTGTTCCAGAAGTCGCCATGTCGATTGGATCGGAAAGACTCCCGACGCCGTGCGTGCACAACAGCGTCACGAAGCCAACCAGTCTGCCAATCGCAAGTCGGGGATGTTCTGGAAGTCTCTCGTGTTGTGCGTGACCAGCGTCAGGTCATGGACCAACGCGACCGAGGCGATCATCAGATCGACCGTGTTGAACAGCGTGCCCAGCCGCAACGATTGGCCACGCAGACGTCCAAACTGCTCGGCGCAGTCAGCGTCGAAAACCAGGAGTTGAACTTCCGGCAAAAGGTCGTCGATCAGCGCCAACAGCCGGGTGGGGTCGGAATGCTTGTAGGCTCCGGTGTAAAGCTCTCCCAGCACAATGGTCGGAATCGCCAGGTGGTCGATGTGCTGAACGAAACGATGCGCCAACTTCGCTGGGCGTCGCATGTGGGCCGAGCAGACGTTGGTGTCGAGCAGGAAAGTCATTGCTCCTCCCACTGCGGTTGCCGCTCAAATTTTCGGCCCTGCTGGACTTCCTCCATGATCGCGTCCCATTCCGTGTCGTCAGCCAAAGCGCCTTCCGTGCGCAAGAAACCATCGCCCGGTTTCCGCGTTGACCGAATCGCTCGTACTTGAATCTCAACCTCAGCACCTTCGCCGAATGGAAGAGCATCCGCCAACTCGATGGTCTTGCCATGAATCACACCATGCAGCGTCTTGGTCATCTCGTCGTCTCCTGTCAGTCCGCAGCCGTTGGTTCAACTCTTTCGCAGGTTCGCGAATACGAAAGTCATTCGAGCTTGTCTTCATTCGACCATCGAAGCAAGGCAATGTCGTCGCCGCGCTATTGTCGGCCAGTCAAGAATTCCGCTCGGTTACGGGAATCCTGAGACCAAGTTCCCGAATGTCGAAGACTCCCAAGCTCTCTTTCTGTTCTGCTTGGTGCTGACTGCCGCTTCGGAGATCTGTTGCCATCCACTGAAAGACATTTGGCAGTTGCGGAACATGATGATTTTTCTCGAATCGAAATTGTCGGCCGTCTGGCGACGTTCCTTCATACCCGTTCCCGCTCATTTTATCGCTCCTTAGAATTCATTTCGCTTGATGGTTTTAACGCTGACATTTTTGGGAAAGATAATGGTTGCCGGCCTCTTTACCATCCCCGGATTCTGAAGGATCAAAGGAGACCAGACGGAGTGTTCGGTTACCTGAGCCGCTTGGGACGCTCTGGAGCGTCTCCCAAGGCAATGCAACGGCTGGCTCGACATACGACCGTCCAACTCACGCTCGGCCGTTACACGCACGCCAACCTGTTCGACTTGAAGTCCGCGGTCGATTTGCTGCCGCCGTTATCGTCGCCATCGTCCGACGAACGCGAGGCGGTCACGCTGCGAGCGACTGGCACCGATGACGCGAGCCAGTCCGTCTTGCCGTTTGTCTTAGGCAGCCGGTCTGAAATGTTCTACCGGTTATTGCGGGCGGATTGTCAGGCTCCATTTGGGCAAGGTGTCGGAGCGTTGGATGTGAGGAGCGTATTTTTGGAGGGCGGTCTTGGTGAGTGTCACGCCGCGTTCGT
>SYJG01000231.1 GCA_005798445.1 Planctomyces sp. | reverse complement strand
GGCAACGCGATCAAATTCACCGCGAAGGGAGAAGTGGTCGTCGCGATCTCGAACAAGAAGCTGGAAGCGGATCACGCTGTCTTGGAGTTTGCCGTGCGCGACACGGGGATCGGCATTCCCGAAAACAAGCTCTCGAAGATGTTTCAGGCGTTCGAGCAGGCCGATACCTCGACGACTCGCGAATACGGCGGCACGGGACTGGGGCTGGCCATTTCCAAACAGCTCGTGGAGCTGATGCACGGGGACATCGGAATCGAAAGCAAACCGGGAGTGGGGACGACGTTTCGATTCACCGCGAAGTTCGGACGTCAGGCCGTGCCATCGGCCGTTCGCAAGCAGATCAACCTCGAATCCCTGGTCGGGCTGCGAGTGCTCGTGGTTGATGACAATGAAACCAACCGCTTCATCCTCCAAGAGATGACCGCGCATTCCCACGTTGCACGCGGCCATCCAGTCGGGTGACGCGGCGACGGTCAAGGCGGAAGCCCACGCACTCAAAGGAGGCATCGGAACCTTCTTTGCCACGGCCTCCTTCGAGACCGCCTACAAACTGGAAATCATGGGAGCCGCCGGTGACTTGAAAGACGCCAAAGCCACGTTGCAAACCTTGGAAACTGAACTGACAAGCCTGCGGAAGAAGCTCGAAGAACTCATGGCGTGAGCGAATCGCGTTTGGTTTTTGCCGCAGAGCGGCACTTGATGGTAGCCGTGGGCTTCAGCCCACGGATGACGTGTGGTGAGTGTCCCCTGTCGCGGAGCGACATTTGATCGAGACGCGTCAACCCCCATCAAATGTCGCTCCGCGACAAGTGGGGTGTCACGGTTTCGAGACCGTGGGCTAAAGCCCACGGCTACCTTCGAATGCCGCTCTGCGGCAAATGCCTGCAATCCGATAGGGTCACCTGAAAGATCAAGAACTCATCATGGTTGATACGAAATCTCTGCCCGTCGATGACGCGGCGTTCGGCCTCAATGAATTTGGCGAGACCGTCCACTTCAACTCGCTGAGCGGCCCCACAAGCTTGGCCGCGACCATTGATCATCCGGGGATCGCCCCCGTCGCGGCTGCTGAAGTGGCCGCTCCGAAAAAGATTGGGCGCTACGAGGTCCGTGACAGTTTGGGCCAAGGCGGCTTCGGTACGGTGTATCTCGGATTCGACAATCAATTGGATCGATCCGTCGCGATCAAAGTCCCGCTCGTGAAGATGTCGGAGGACTCCGCACGGCTCTTTCTGCAAGAGGCCCGACAGCTCGCGCAACTCAAGCATCCGGGAATCGTGACGGTGCATGATGTGGGGGGGTGAAGACGGTAAATGTTTCATTGTTTCCGAGTACCTGCCGGGGCAGGACTTGAACAAGTGGCTGAAAGCAAAAGGGACCGTCACTTGGCAAGAAGCGGCGGGGATTATCGCCACGTTGGCCGAATCGCTCGCGGCCGCTCACGCGCGGAACACCGTCCATCGTGACGTGAAACCGGCCAACGTCATCATGACCGAAGGGAACGACGGCTTCGTTCCTGTGCTCGTCGATTTTGGGTTGGCTCTGTCCGATGCCTCGGCGGACACGGCTCTCGCGGAACGCGGGACGATTTCCGGGACTCCCAACTATATGTCTCCGGAACAAGCGCGGGGAGAAGCTCACCGCATCGACGGCCGGACCGACATTTATTCGCTCGGCGTGATCCTCTACCGCATGTTGAGCGGGCAACTTCCCTTTGCCTCCAAGTCGATCACCGGACTGCTGCAATCCGTCATCGAAGACGAACCGCGTCCGCCGCGGCAGTTCGTGCGTGGCCTGCCCCGCGAGCTGGAGCGGATCTGTCTCAAAACCATGTCGAAGCGTCAGGCCGATCGTCATTCGACGGCCAGTGATCTTGCGGAAGAGCTTCGCAATCTGCTGCGCGATCAGGCAGATCGGCTGCAAGCTTCGATTGTCCCCAGTGGTCTCACGAATGCCGGAACGCAACGAGAGGCCATCAAGATTCTGATTGCCGACGATCACGAATTGAGTCGGTTCAAGCTCGAGAACGATTTGAAGAAGTGGGGGCACGAGGTGACGGTGGCCGAAGATGGCGAACAAGCTTGGGAACTGTTTCAGCAGAATCAGTACTCGATCGTCATCACCGATTGGGAGATGCCCAAGATGGACGGCTTGGACCTCGTCAAGATGATCCGCGATGCCGAGTTGGCCGACTACGTCTACGTTATCATGCTGACCTCGAAGGCCGCTAAGGCGGACATCGTCGTGGGCATGGGAGCGGGTGCGGACGACTTTCTCACAAAACCGTTTCATCGCGATGAATTGCAGGTACGTCTCCGCTCCGGCATTCGCATCACCAACCTGACTCGCCAATTGAACGAGACCAATCGCCGCCTGCAACAAGCTCAATCGGCACCAGCGGCTCCGGTCCAGCGATCCGCGCAGCCGACCGCCAAGCCGAACATTTCCGGTTTTGATTTCGCTTGGGCGTACGAGCCGTGTGGGGAAGTCGGAGGCGACCAATTGAACTTCGTGCAACTCGACGATCAGCATGTCGCCGCTTTTGTTTTGGACGTGACCGGCGAAGGAGTCCCCGCCGCATTGCTGGCGTCCACTTTGAGCCAGGTGATGTCACCGCCAGCCCATCCGTCTTCAATCTTGGTCGAGTGCTCTCCTGACGGCACCACTCGCATCCGCGAGCCGATCGAAGTCGCAAGTGCGCTCAATCGACAATTTGGCGTCCAGGAAGGGAAGCAGTTTTTCAGTTTCGCCTACGGCATCTTGAATCGAACGTCGCGCGAGTTCCGCTTCACCAGCGCCGGCCACCCACCGCTGTTGCACCTGCGTCCGGGAGCCTCACCGAGCATGGTCGAAGCCGACGGATCGCCGATTGGCTTCTCGCCCGACGCCGACGACTTTCAGCAGAAGACGATCGCGTTGAAGTCCGGCGATCGACTGCTGATCTACTCCGACGGCCTGCCCGACACGATGAATCACCGAGGCGAAGTCTTCGGTGCGGCCCGATTACTCAACCATGTGAAACGCTCCGACGACAAACCACTCGACACGCTGCTGCAGTCACTGACTGCCGAGCTGAAAACCTGGCGCGGCGACGCCGACGTCAAGAGCGATGTATCCATCCTGGGCGTGAAAGTCGCCTGACCCTGAACTCATTCGCCTGTCCCCCATTCGCCTGTCATCAACAGTCAAATACAAAAGATGACAGACGAATGGGGGACAGGCGAATGAAGGACGATACGAAATTCAACACGTTCGATCGAGTGTGACTACGACATCCATTGAAAGGACAGCAATGAAAGACCACAGCACAGATTTCCTCACACCGACTTTCGGATCGCGGTATGCCAGCACGTCCACCGTGACCGGCGCGTTCGAATTCGTTGTGGCGGAATCGTCCACCGCCACGCGTTCTTCAAGATCGACGAGACCAGGCAGTTCGGTGCCAACTTTGGCATGCACTTCCACTCCACATGGATCGAGAAGCAGCACGCGAGCGTCTACTTCATCCGACCTGCCGACCCGGACCACGGTGATCATCGACTGGCGGTTGGTCTGGCCTCGACCGTGGATGGCCTGCACTTCATGGACCTTGGAGTCGCGCTCAAACCTGGGGTCGCTGGTGCCTGGGACGACCGCATGGCCAGTTTCCCAGGAGTGTGGAAGGCGTCGAACAGTTCCTGGAAGCTGGTCTACGAGGGAAGCACCGACCAGCCCTACGAGACCGCTCGGTGGAGCACCGGGTTGGCCCGGAGCAAAGACCTGCTGGCCTGGGAGAAGTACTCCACACCGATCTTGCCCCGTACCGAGCGCGGGTTTAGCTACGACGGTTCCGAGTGGTTCCGGACGCCGGACGGAGTCCTCCATCTCTACTTCCGGACCAAGCAGGGAGCCACCGGTCGCGCAAACCTTGTGCAGAAATAAGAATGTCGGAGTGAAGCAAAGTTCTGCCCATCACATCGCCGCCGCCAACTTTCACAAGTCCAACAAGCCAAACTCGTACTCTGACGCCACACCATTTCGGAACGGTCGGACTAGTTGCCCTTCAAGCAGTTGCGAAATGCGCTGACTGCTTCTTTCACGACGACACCGTTCCGCTTTCCGTCTTTGCACGCGGCCGAACGAATGCCGACGATGTCTGGCTCCAGCGAGTGCAGGTCGTTGAGTTTGTCGCAGCCCAAACCACCCGCGAGTGCGACCAATCGGCCACCTTGATGCAGTGCATCCGCATGTCGTTTGAGGTCCGCTCGGCTGATCCATTCCCACAGACTGCGGCCTTGCTTGGCCCAGGTGTCGAACAGCACTCCGACGCAACCGCCGGTCTTCGTCAGCGACTCTTCCAAGACGGCATCGACGATTGCGGTCGGCGACGGAGCTCCCGCCGCCCGCCAATCCGCATATGCGACGGCCACCCAGAAGAACTTGGATTTCGCGTTGGACTCGAACTGCTTGCGGACTTCCTTCCAGCGATCCGGCCAGTTGGAGTCTTTGCCGATCTTTGCCGTCCCCACTTTGACGTAGGTCACATCCGCCGGCAGCTTGGGGATCTTTTTGAGGTTCTCCCAATCGGAGAGCTCACCCACCGCAACGCTGATCGGCAGCGTCTTGGATCTCTTGCGAACCGCCGTTACGACTTTGGCGATCACCGCCACCGAGACCATCCCAAGCGGCCCGTTCTTCGGGTCTTTCAAGTCGAGGATGTCGCATCCACCGGCCAGGGCGGCTTCGGCTTCTTTCACATCGCGGACACTCACCAGCAGCCAGGGAGTGTCGCCTGCTGCGACCGGGGTATCCTTCGTCATCGTGCCTTCACTTTCGAGAGTTGATCAACCAGGCAAATCGTATGGCTCAGTCACAATCCCCGCAATTCTGCGGGCAAATCTTCAATTGTGTTTCTTGCCCCGTAATCCAAGTGTTAATCGGGTCGGATAACCGGACCGCAGTGGCGCTGCGATCTCGTATTCGTTGGGGCTTGCCGCGCCGCCATTGGGGACGGATTCGAACATCAACTCGTCATTGACGAACAACCGCTGGTAGTTGGTGAACTCAGGGAAGATGTTGCTGTGTTCGAACAATCCCGTAGACGCGTTCCTCATGTCTCCGCAGCCATGTGGTCCAGACCGATAATTCGTTCTCGCGCTGCGTCATCGCGGAAAACGCGACTGCCTGGTGCTCCAGCTTCGCGATCACGTCGCGAGCGGCTTCGGAGAACGCCGGCCAAGCGTCGATCAGCCCCAGCAATCGGGGGATCGTCCGGGATGCTCAGAACACGATTTTCACCACCAACTGCACCGGATCCGGCAACGGCTTGATTGAGAACCGTGGCTTTTCCACGGGAAGTCCCCTGAGTGTTCTGCTCTGGCCGGGGTTACTTCGATTCGAGTCGTTCGACTGCTCGCAAGCGACCTCATTCTCAGAATCGATGAGGCTGATTCTGGGTTAGCCGAACAGATCGACGAGCGGCTCACCGGTTGAGAGTGGGCGAGTGAAGCCATCTTTGCCCAGGCGAAGATCGAGCGGGACGCCCAAGGAATGGAAGATTGTGGCTCCCAAATCTTGTGGACGAACCGGTCGATCTTTGACGTAGGCTCCATGCTTGTCGGATTCGCCATAGACTCTGCCGCCGCGGATGCCGCCGCCTGCGATGATCGTGGAATAGCAGGATGGCCAGTGCTGACGTCCCGGATTGGCGGCTCCGTTCTGGTTGATGTTCGGCGTGCGCCCGAATTCTCCGGTGACAACCACCATCGTGTTCTCCAACATGCCGCGGTCGGTGAGATCGGTCAGCAGGGCCGAGACCGCTTCATCGAGACAGGGCAAACACCACCCCATGCCATACGACCCGTTGCCGAACGCGTTGCCCATCCCCATCTCGCCGCCGTGCATGTCCCAGCTCGAGGCGGGAGGTCCGCCACCACCGTTGGGCGACGGGCCGGTCCAGCCGTTGACGGTGACGAAACCAACTCCTGATTCGATCAGACGTCTGGCAAGCAACAAGTTCTGCCCCAGCGGATGCATGCCGTAGCGTCCGCGAACTTCGGCCGGCTCGCGATTCAGCTCAAAAGGCTCGCGTCCTTCCGAGCCGCTCGTCAGATCAAACGCTCGGCCGTGCAGGTCCTGCCAATCGTTTGTCACCGGTTGATCGTGGACGGCGCTCGCGGTCGGATTCAAACCACTGAGTAGCCGGCGACGTTCGAGCATTCGCTCAGTTGGAACGGTCGCAATCAATTCGTCGGGGGCTTTGAACGTCGGCATTGCCGGATGATTCGTTGCGGAGCCGACGAACAGCGGGCTGTGCATCATGCCAAGATGCCCGCCGTTGCCGATGTTCACGGCACAGAAAACCGGATCGCCGACGCATTTGATCAGCCAGACATACGGCGCGATGCTCCGGTCATCCGGCCGAGCCCTCGACAAAATTGACCCGATGTACGGTGCGTCCAACGGTGCTTGTGCCTGACCACTCAGCAGGTGGTGCATCGCGTCGAAGTGATTGCTGATATTTCCGACATGCGACATTGATCGAATCAATGAGAACTTGTCGGTCATCGTCGCCAGCCGCGTGTGCATCTCGTTGATTTGCATCCCCGGCACTTTGGTCGGAATCGGCTGATAGGGTCCACGAATCGTATCGGGAGCTTCCGGCTTCAAGTCCCAAGTATCGAGATGACTTGGCCCGCCACACAGCAGAATGAAAATGCACGATTTTTTCGCGGCCCCTTTGCCGAGGCCACGCTTTGGATCAACACCCGCCGCGACCATGCCAGGCAAACCCAATGGCAATGCGCTGACTCCGGCTGCCTGAAGGACTTGGCGGCGAGAAATCGCCGAATTCGAGAGCGGCGTGGAACTCATGGAAAAACTCATCGTAATCCCTCGAAAATTGACCTAACGGGGTGGCCACGCCGTACGCGGACAGTTTGGTATCCCTTTATCGATCCGAGATGGTATCGAGAACGAGGAACGAATCAAAACAATTTGATGAAGTCGGCATTCGCTGCCAACTTCTCGACAATGGCAAGTACCTCGCCCTGCAACGAGCCAAGGTTCGTTCCGAGGCGCACATCACATCACATCAACGCGACCGGCGACAACGTCTTCGGTGTGCGTCAGACTGACAATCTTCCTTCAAGCTGGATGCAATGATGCCTCAACTGGCTGGCAGGCGAAGAGCTGGTCAAACTGAATCCCCGCCCGTGTTCGTGGCGATGATTCATCAACCCGCTCGCTGTTGCTTGTTGTTGCGCGATCGCGCGGGCCGTCGAAAGAGGCTTCACGATGAGACGATTGATCAACGATTTCTGGACTGTTTAGGTTGGATGCCTCTGTTGGTTGGTCGTGTCCACGATTGGATTCGGTGCCGATGACCAGCGCATGCCGGACGACATTTCCGTGCTCTACGATTTGCGATACCGCGAGGGCTTGGTCAAGCACTGGACGCTCGACTTGGCCATGCCGAAAGCCAAAGCCGACAAACCGCGTCCGGCGATCGTTGTCATTCACGGCGGAGGCTGGCTCGAAGGAGACAAGTCGAGCTTCTCCACCCCAAAGAACCGGCCCCCTGGCAACATCATCGATTTCGCCAGGCTGGGTTTTGTCGCCGTCACGATCAATTACCGACTTTCCAAAGAAGCTCCCTTCCCAGCGGCTCTGCATGACTGCAAGTGCGCCGTGCGCTGGGTGCGAGCCAACGCCGCCAAGTATCAAGTCGATCCCAACTTGATCGGAGCCTGGGGCAATTCCGCCGGAGGGCACTTGGCTCTGATGCTGGGCATGATCGACAAGCAAGCCGGCCTCGAAGGAGACGGGACATACCAAGACCAGTCGAGCCTGGTGCAGTCCGTGGTCAGCGACAGCGGCCCCATCGACCTGCTGTATCAGCACCAGCACCATCAAATCCCAACCGCGATCGAACCGTTTCTCGGAGGCCCACCGGAAGGGCTGCGGATTGCCGATTACAAACGCGCCTCACCGATCAATCACATCTCGCGGCAAACGCCGCCGCTGATGCTGATCTACGGCGGAGCCGACACACAAGTCGGTGTCGAAACCGCAGACCACTTCGTCACGGAACTCAGTCGAGCTGGCCTGAAAGACGTCAGCTACCATCGCCTGGGAACGGTCGATCATTGCCCGCACTCGTTGATCCGAGTCCCCTGGCTCGTCCCCGCCGTCAACGAGTTCTTCGTGCGAACCTTGCGACGTCACCCGTGACGGACGTAACGAGTACCTGCGACGTCAGACGCCGTTCAAAGTCGAGCTTGAATCTCGCTGCGCGCTGGCTCCGCACGGCATCTCCTGATCGCGGCTTGAATCGCACTCGCCCTTTCAACGCAAAGTCTGGAAAACGCGGAGGTGCCGATGCGCTTGTTGTCCAGACGGTAGTCGGCCTTGATCCGTTCGGTGTGCAGATCACCCAGGAGCGATCCTGCGCGATAGGCATCGGATTAGCCGGACCTTTGAAGCTGCCGAGCGACGTACACATGAGCGTTCGCGTTTTGCGGTACGGGCCGTTCAATGTCGTCCAGGAATTGAAGCGCCAAATGGAACGCTCCGTAATACGCTCGACTGACGGCACTGCGGAGCGACGCCTCGTCAGCGTTCGTCGCCAGCTTCCCCGCCAAGATGATGAAATCGTCGCCGGTCATGCGCGTGGGCAAATGGAAAGTCGCACGGTGGACACCGCATCCGGGAATTGCCGAATCAACCGCTCGTGCCACTCGCACTGAGTCTTAATGATTGCTTGGGGGGCATCGTCCGATTCCACGTTCAACACCGTCCACGTCTCGCCCGGATCGTTCGGGTCCGACATCACTTCCACCGAGATTGGTCCCGAGAACAACTCACGGCTCATCCGCACAATCTCGGAGAGCAACGGATCGGCTGCGGTTCGACGGTCGTTTTTCTCGACGGCGATGGAAGGCATACACGTCTCCTTGCCCAATGGTTTTGGCAGTCTAACCCCGTCTGAGAGCTGTTGTCAGTTCACATCGGCAGATTAGGGGCCGAGGAAATATGACTTCGTGTTTTCGACATTCATTACGGATTTCAGCGAGAGACGTCCCCACCGACCTCGCGTCGGTGGATCGATGATTGGCCACTAGAGAGACTCCGTTTTCGGATTCTCACGCCCCCGCCGAGCTTGCCTCGGTGGAGCGATGATTGGCGACTCAAGTCACGCCTAGAGTGGTCAATCACGGCTCCACCGAGTCAAGCTCATTGGTATCTACACAACTCGAAATGGCCG